>JALYVS010000481.1 GCA_030853115.1 Actinomycetota bacterium | reverse complement strand
CCCCCCCCCCCAGACCCCCCCGGTACGGGGACTGCAACCGGATTGTGGCCGGGCCTAAATTGACCACCAGGGCAGACTCTCATATCCTGAACGCTGCGCCGTGTCCTCGTGCGTTCCGTCATGGCCACCTGACTGACAGGTCGGGTGACTTGGCTGGCGGCCCGCCGGGCGTGCTGTAGCTGGCCCCGTGCTGGTTCCGGTAAGTCCTGTGAATCCTGGTCACCTAGCACGGTAGCGGCGTGCCCATACAACCCTTCCCTTGTCCGCATCCGGAGCCAGCCCACACATGACCACCAGCACCCAAGCCAACTCGACGCCCCAGGTGGCGATCAACGACATCGGGTCCGAGGAGGCATTCCTCGCCGCTATCGACGAGACCATCAAGTATTTCAACGACGGTGACATCGTCGAAGGAACAGTCGTAAAGGTCGACCGAGACGAGGTCTTGCTCGACATCGGCTACAAGACAGAAGGCGTGATTCCCTCCCGCGAACTGTCCATCAAGCACGACGTCGACCCACACGACGTGGTCAAGACCGGCGAGCATATCGAGGCCCTGGTCCTCCAGAAGGAGGACAAGGAAGGCCGCCTGATCCTGTCCAAGAAGCGGGCTCAGTACGAGCGCGCCTGGGGCACGATCGAGAAGATCAAGGACGAGGACGGCGTGGTCACCGGCACGGTGATCGAGGTCGTCAAGGGTGGCCTGATCCTCGACATCGGCCTGCGCGGCTTCCTGCCCGCCTCGCTGGTGGAGATGCGGCGGGTCCGCGATCTGCAGCCGTATGTCGGCAAGGAGATCGAAGCCAAGATCATCGAGCTGGACAAGAACCGCAACAACGTGGTGCTGTCCCGCCGGGCCTGGCTCGAGCAGACCCAGTCCGAGGTCCGTCACACCTTCCTCAACACCTTGACCAAGGGCCAGATCCGCAAGGGTGTCGTGTCCTCGATCGTCAACTTCGGCGCGTTCGTCGATCTGGGCGGCGTGGACGGCCTGGTGCACGTGTCCGAGCTGTCCTGGAAGCACATCGACCACCCGGGTGAGGTGGTCGAAGTGGGCCAGGAGGTCACCGTCGAGGTGCTGGACGTGGACATGGACCGCGAGCGTGTCTCGCTGTCGCTGAAGTCCACCCAGGAAGACCCGTGGCAGCAGTTTGCCCGGACTCATCAGATCGGCCAGGTCGTCCCGGGCCGGGTCACCAAGCTCGTCCCGTTCGGCGCGTTCGTCCGGGTCGAGGAGGGCATCGAGGGTCTGGTGCACATCTCCGAGCTGGCCGACCGGCACGTGGAGATCCCCGAGCAGGTCGTCCAGGTGGGCGACGAGATCTTTGTCAAGATCATCGACATCGACCTGGACCGGCGCCGGATCAGCCTGTCGCTCAAGCAGGCCAACGAGGGCACGGTCGGCGAGTCGGTCGGCGACGAGTTCGACCCGACCCTGTACGGCATGCCGGCCTCTTACGACGAGCAGGGGAACTACGAGTACCCCGACGGCTTCGACTCAGAGACGGGCGAATGGCTGGAAGGCTTCGACAAGCAGCGTGAGGAGTGGGAGCACCAGTACGCCGAGGCGCGCACCAGGTTTGAGGCGCACCGTAAGCAGATCGAGGAATCCCGCAAGCCGGTGGACGAAGAGGACCCAGCTGTAGCTGAGTCCGGCGAGTCCGGCGGCGAGGCGGCTGCGGGCGGCAACGGCGCCCCGCGAGCGGCTCGCGCTCCCCGGGCGGGCGGGTCCCGGCCGGGTGGCGGAGCTGGCACACCGGGGGCGGTGACCTCGAGCTCGACTCCGGGGACCACGGCCTCGGGCACGCTGGCCTCCGACGAGGCCCTGGCCGCTCTCCGGGACAAGCTCTCCGGCGGGCAGTCCTAGTTCAACGCCGATGCCGCGTGCACGCCGCTCCGGCGGTGTGCCCGCGGCATTCGCGTTCCCGAAGGAGTTGACGTTGCTGCGGGTAGGGCTGACCGGAGGCATCGGGTCGGGCAAGAGTGAAGTGTCCCGGCGGCTGACCTCGCACGGAGCCGTGCTCATCGACGCCGACGTGGCCGCCCGCCAGGTGGTCGTGCCTGGTTCGCCCGGGCTCGCGCAGGTCGTGGCCGCATTCGGCGACGGCGTGCTGCGCCCTGACGGCTCGCTGGACCGGCCACGGCTCGGTGCGATCGTCTTCGGCGACCCCAGGCTGCGCGAGAAGCTGAACGCGATCATCCATCCGCTGGTCCGCCAGTGGATGGACGCGGCCGAACGTACCGCGGTGCAAGCGGCGCCCCCGCCAGGGCCGGTCGTCGTGCATGACGTGCCCCTGCTCGCTGAGAGCCGGGGGAAGGGCGACTTCGATCGGGTCATCGTGGTCGACGTTCCGCCCGGGCTGCAGGTCGAGCGGCTGGTCAGCCAGCGCGACATGACCCCGGATCAGGCCCGGGCGCGGATGGCCGCCCAGGCGAGCCGGGAGCAGCGGCTAGCCGTGGCCGATGTCGTGATCGACAACTCAGGCTCCCTGGCGGACCTGGACCGCCGCGTCACCGAAGTCTGGGCCGACCTGGTGCACCTGCTCAAGCCCACCCGGAATGTCAGACCCCCGCCCTACAGTTGAACCCTAGGGAGTTCTGGGAGGTCGGGTTAGTGCGTCCGGTTACCGATTTGCAGCGTAAGGTCGCGCCGTTCGAGGTGGTCACCGACATGGTGCCGGCCGGCGATCAGCCGAGGGCGATCGCCGACATCGAGAAGCGCGTCCGGGCGGGTGACACGAACACCGTGCTGCTCGGCGCGACCGGGACCGGCAAGACCGCCTCGGTGGCCTGGATCGCGGAGCGGCTGCAGCGGCCGGTGCTGGTGATGCTGCCGAATAAGACCCTCGCCGCCCAGTTCGCCAACGAGTTGCGCGAGATGCTCCCGCATAACGCCATCGAGTACTTCGTCTCCTACTACGACTATTACCAGCCAGAAGCCTACGTTCCGCAGACCGACACCTACATCGAAAAAGACTCCTCGGTCAACTCCGAGGTGGAGCGGCTCAGGCACTCGGCCACGAATTCCCTGCTCACCAGGCGGGACACGATCGTCGTTTCGTCCGTTTCCTGCATTTACGGGCTGGGCACGCCGCAGGAATACGTGGACCGGATGCTCAAGGTCAAGCTCGGCGACACCATCGAGCGGGACGCACTGCTCCGCCAGCTCGTCGGCATGCAGTACGCGCGTAACGACGTGGCCTTCACCCGCGGCACCTTCCGGGTCCGCGGTGACACGATCGAGATCATCCCGATGTACGAGGAGCTCGCCGTCAGGATCGAGCTGTTCGGCGACGAGATCGAGCGGCTGATGACCCTGCACCCGCTGACCGGCGAGGTGATCAGCGAAGACTCCGAGCTCTACGTCTTCCCCGCCACGCACTACGTGGCCGGGCCAGAGCGCATGGAACGCGCCATCAACGGTATCGAGGCCGAGCTGGCGACCCGGCTCGCCGAACTCGACCGCGGTGGCAAGCTGCTCGAGGCCCAGCGGCTGCGGATGCGCACCACCTACGACATCGAGATGATGCGGCAGGTCGGCAGCTGCTCGGGGATCGAGAACTATTCACGGCACATTGACGGCCGCGTGCAGGGCAGCCCGCCGAACACGCTGCTCGACTATTTCCCCGAGGACTTCCTGCTGGTCATCGACGAGTCGCACGTCACCGTCCCGCAGATCGGCGCCATGTACGAGGGAGACATATCTCGCAAGCGGGTCCTCGTCGAGCACGGCTTCCGGCTGCCGAGTGCGATCGACAACAGACCGCTGACGTGGGAAGAGTTCCTCGACCGGATCGGGCAGACCATCTACCTGTCGGCGACTCCGGGACCGTACGAGCTGCAGCGGGTCGGCGGCGACGTGGTCGAGCAGGTGATCCGGCCCACCGGGCTGATCGACCCCGAGATCATCGTCAAGCCGACCAAGGGCCAGATCGACGACCTGCTGCACGAGATCAGGCTGCGGGCCGAGCGGGACGAGCGGGTCCTCGTCACCACGCTGACCAAGCGGATGTCCGAGGACCTGACCGACTACCTGCTCGAGAACGGCGTCCGGGCCAGGTACCTGCACAGCGAGGTGGACACGCTGCGCCGGATCGAACTGCTGCGCGAGCTGAGGGTCGGCGAGTACGACGTGCTGGTCGGCATCAACCTGCTCCGCGAGGGCCTGGACCTGCCGGAGGTCTCGCTAGTCGCCATCCTGGACGCCGACAAGGAAGGTTTCCTGCGTTCGGGTACGTCGCTGATCCAGACCATCGGCCGGGCGGCGAGGAACGTCTCCGGTCAGGTGCACATGTACGCCGACCGGATCACGCCGTCGATGAGCAAGGCGATCGACGAGACCACCAGGCGGCGGGAGAAGCAGGTCGCCTACAACACCGAGCATGGCATTGACCCTCAGCCGCTGCGCAAGAAGATCGCCGACATCCTGGACCAGATCGTCCGGGAGGACGCCGACACCGAGCAGCTGATCGGCGGCGGCGGCCGCCAGCAGTCCCGCGGCAAGGCGCCGGTGCCCGGC
>JALYVS010000480.1 GCA_030853115.1 Actinomycetota bacterium | reverse complement strand
GGTCGGGAACCAGCAGCAGGTCCGCGGCGTGCTCGCGGATCGCGCGCCGTACCCGCTCGGCGAGCTCGGCGGCCGGCTGCCGCCGCAGGCCGCCGTCGGGGTAGCTGGCCACCGCGACCCAGGAGATGCCTAGGACATTAGCCGCCATCTGCAGCTCCCAGGGCCGGACGGACTCCAGCCGGGCGCAGGTGGCATTCGCCGGGGAGGCCTCGCCGCGGGTCAGGCAGAGCAGACCGAGGCTGGCGCCGGCGCGGCGGAAGGCGTAGAGCAGCCCGCCCAGGTCAGCGGACTCCGGGCCGGGCCGGGCCGTCACGGCCAGGACGTTGCCTGCCCGGGGCAGCGGTCCGCCGGCTTGACCCGCGGGCGGAATCAGCGACGCCGGGGCTGACGTGGTAGTCATCGGGTGCTCCTTGGTGCCGGGGTTGACAGCGGTCGGCGATGGCATAGCGGCCGGCCGCGAGGGCGCTGGCCGCCGCCGCGGATCGGGAGGCGGCCGGCTTGCTCTCACTATCGCGGCAGTGCGTGGAGCTTCAGCGCCGCGGTGATGGAGACGGGATGGACATTGCGGTGGCCGGGGGGACCGGGCCAGGTCGCGCCCGCGGCGCCGCGGCCCGCAGCTGCCCGGGGTTAACCGTGGCTGCCGGCCGTTGCGGCGGTCACGCAGTTGTCTTGCCTGGCAGTCGGCCGATCCGGGCGGCTGGTGCCGGTGTCCGGGAATCACGCGGTACGGGATCACGCACGCGGTTCAGCGGCCGGGCGCCAGCCGGGATCGCGGGCGGGTCCGGGCTCAGCCGCTGCCGGGACGGATGCTGCTCCACCACGGCGTCTGGGTCGGCACCGGCCGCAAGTGCCCGGGCCGTCCGGCCGGGTGACCGGGCACCGCTGACGTGTGGCGACGCTCCCTGACCGACGCTGGCTCGACATCGGCGCACACGATTCCGCCGTCCCGGCCGGCGACGACGCGGATCCCGGTCACCACCAGTTCGCCTGGCGGGCCGTCGAATTGCAGCAGGGTGCCTGGCGGGAGCAGCAGCGGATAATCGGAAGTCAGCACGGCCAGGGCTTGTTTGCTGCCGGCGCTGACAATAAGGGTCCGGGTGCCGATGCTCCATTCCCGCGGCTGGCCGTGGGTGCTGTCGGCTGGGTTGCTGGTCATCGCTGCCTGCGTGCACGAGATGGGCCGGGGGCCCGTGGCGGCCCGCTCGGCCGGGTGATGGCTCTCCATTCGTCTTCACGCCATTCGCATCGAGCATGGCGCGCGGCGTGTGCACCTGGCCGGGATCACCGCCCACCCCGCTGGGAGGGGATGACCCAGCAGGCCCGCAACCTGCGTGATGAACCCTTGGGTGGGCGCGGTCGTCACAGCGGGAAGCTCGCCCGGCAGATGAGGCAATCGTCGCGGTTAGCGCGTTCTGCGGCGGTACGTCCCTGGACTTTCTGCGGCTGCCTGGCTGGGAGCGCGGGGATCTGCAGGCGGGCCAGCTGTGCGCAGGCGAAGCGGATAACGGCTCCTGGTGCGCGCAGGAGTTCGTCGTTGCCGTAACGGACGGCGCTGAGTGCTCTGTAGAGGACTGTCACGCCCCGGCCCGCGCAGGCGGCGCCTCGTTGTCCCGGCGGTCGCTTCCTTCATGGTCCGCGGTGGCGTGGACGGCTGGTCGTGCCCGTGAGGTGGACCGTCATCCCGGGACGCGGTTGCGCGGGTGATTCCGGGATCATTGTGGCCGTCTTGTGCGCGCAGGACGTACTGGTGGTCCTCCCTGATGTGCAGGTCCAGGAGCGGCCTGTTCCCGAAGCGCAGGCCGCATAGCGGGCAGGCCGGGTTCAGCGTGCTAGGCATGTCATTCCTCCTCTGATCTGATGAAAGCCCGCCGCGGTGGAGTCGCGATGCGTCGTGCGTGGCGGCCAGATGGAGACGGCTTGCTTAGGTCGGCGCCGTCCGCGGGGTCAGATGCAAGGCAGTTCGCCTCAGTGTTACCGTCACGGTCAGGTGCTGGGTGCCGCCCGTGAGTGAGCTGGTTTCCGGGCTGGCGGCGGCCAGCGCCTGGGACAGGGGCGGGGTGGCTGGCGTCCGTTCCTGCCGGGGGGCCGGGATCACCTCCCCAGCCAGCACGAGTTCGTCATCACCGGTCAGGACAGAGCCCTGATCCCCGCCTACCGGGCGGTGCAGGCCGACCTGTCCGGGCTCGGCGGCCCGAAGCAGGCTCTGGCCCTGTCCGGTGTCGTGCAGGAGATCGACATCGCCTCCGGCCGGGTGCTGTTCGGATGGGACAGTCTGGACCACGTCCCGGTCACCGAAGCTGCCAGGGGCTTCTCGGGCGGCACCAATGCCGGCCCGTTCGACTGCTTCCACCTCAGCTCGGTCGCCGTCGCGCCGGACGGCGACCTGCTCGTCTCGGCCGCAACACCTGCACTGTGCACGAAGTGGCCCGGCCGGGCGGCCCGGTGAGGTGGCGGCTCGGCGACAAGTACTCCAGCTTCGCCATGGGCTATGGCGCCCCCTTCTGGTGGCAGCACCGGCGACTCGATCGCTACGGCATCGGCCGCCGCGGCAAGCCCCTGTTCGCCTGGGCGGCCGGGATCACCTCCCTGATCTGATTCCTGGGCGTGGCCGCCGGACAGTGGCTGTCACGGTTGTCCTGGCTCGGGCTGATCGCCGGGGCCGGAGCCGGCCTGGTGGTCTCACTGCTGGTCAGGCGGAAGCCGGGCAGCTAGCTGGCCGGGACACCGGCGAAACAGGCAGGCGGCAAGGGAGAGACAAGCCGGCCATTAGCACGCCTGAACCGCGGGATCCGCCCGCAAGCCCGGCCGCGGTCGCAGCGAGCGCCGGTTTTCGCTCTCCAGGCAGCTGCGCAAGGCGGAGGCCGCGACGTGATCATGGCTCACCGTCAGCTGGCCTGCCGGGCGGTACCTGCTGGCCGGCTGCCAGTTCGTGTTCATGGTCCGGCTGGCGGGGGTCTTCGCGGGCCGCCTGGACGGTGGTGTTCAGGAACGCGGCCAGTGGCACGGCGATAAGCGCGCCGGCGATGCCGCCGAGCGTCGTCCCGGCGACGACCGCGAGCACCACCGCGAGGGGATGGATGTGGACGCTGCGGCTCATGATGAATGGCTGGAGCAGGTGCGCCTCTGCCTGTACCAAGACGATGATCGCGGCGGCGACGACGATCGCGCTGAGCAGGCCGTGATCGAGCAGCGCGACCACTACCGCGAGCGCGCCGGTGATTATCAAACCGACGAGCGGGATGAACGAGCCGAGGAAGATCAGCACGCCCAGCGCTGCGGCGAGCGGGATGCGCAGGACGAACAGCACGATCGTGATGGAGACGCCGTGGACCAGGGCGATCAGCAACTGGCCGCGCATGTAACCGCCGAATGTGCGCCAGCCAGCGCGGCCTGCGTGGTCGAGCCGGGCATGCGCTGCACGCGGGAACAGCCGGACCACCCAGCGCCACACGACCGGCCCGTCACGCAGCAGGAAGAACGTGACGAGCAGGATCAGCAGCAGCGCGGCCAGGCCCTCGGTGACCGCCCGCACTGTGCTGATCGCGCCGCTGACCAGCGTGCCCTCGTGAGACTTGACAGCTTGGGTGATCTTCGAGCTGAGCGTGTCCAGGTCCGACGACTTGACGTGCAGCGGACCGTTCTGCAGCCAGTGCCTGGTATGCGTCACCACGTCGGCGATGTCATTGCCGAGCTGGGTGGTGTGCGCGCTGATCTGCCAGGTCACGAAATAGCCGATCCCGGCGAGCACGATGACACCGGACAGCACCGCGAGCAGCGTGGCCAGCGAGGCGGGACGGGGCACGACGCGGCGCAGCTGGCGTTCTAGCGGTTGCAGGACGGCAGTGAGAAACAGCGCGATGATGACGGGGAAGACAACCAAGCCGACGCGGCTAAGGATCTGGACTAGCGCGTAGATAATTGCCGCCGCGACCAGCAGCCGCCAGCCCCACGCTGCGGCCACCCGCACCGGCCATGTCACCGCCTCGGCCGCGTTACGCCGGCTGTCCGGCAATACCGGCATGGGCGGCTGCGGGCCGGCGGGAGGGTGCGCGGGGTTCGCGTTGGGCGCTATGTCTCGCTCGCGCCGCGATTTGAATCTCATGTCCTGATCCCTTCAGCTGATCTCCGGCCGGCCCGCGGCGAAAGGAGACACACCGGTATCGGCTGGCCACCGTCTCTACCTGCGGTGAGTGGTCCGTTCACTGCGGGCCGGCGTTACCTGAGCCTAGGACCAGGGGCTCGCAGGCTCACCGGGCAAACGCCGCTGACCGGTAGGTCGAGCCGATGATGGTGGTTCCCCGATGACACCGGATGCGGTGAGCCTGATCACCGCGGTTCGATTAGCATGCCCAGCACCTTGCCGAACGCACAGCCGGTGAGGCGGCGCACGGAACCGGGCGTGCCTTCGGCCTGACCCGAGACCGCGATCATGCCCGGGTCCACCGCGCCCGCCGGGCTGGCCGGCGGGCGCGGTCATCACCGGCGGGAGCGTTCTGACGGGCGGGTCAGGCGGCCCGGTC
>JALYVS010000479.1 GCA_030853115.1 Actinomycetota bacterium | reverse complement strand
GGGTCGCCGTGCTCGGCGCAGGCGGGGTCGGGGCCATGGCCGCCCGGTTCGCGGCGGCCATGGGCGCCCGGGTCGCGATACTCGGCCGGTCCCGCGACGGCGAGGCCACGGCCAAGGCTCTCGGGGCCGAACTCTATGTGCCGACGGGCGATACCGATCCGGCCGGCGCGCTGCGCGGCTGGGACGGAGGTGCCGACGTGATCGTGAACGCCGCGCCCAGCACCGCCGCGGCCGCCGCGGCCTACGGCGGCCTCGCTCCCGACGGGACCCTGCTCCTTCTCGGGTACGGCCCTGAGCCGCTCAGCCTGCCGACGATGCCGATGGTGCTGGGCCGGCTGCACGTCATGGCCAACCCATCCGGCTCACCGCACGACCTGCGGGACACGCTCGCCTTCGCCGCCGCCCACAGCATCTTGCCGGAGGTGACCTCGGTCAGCCTGGACCAGGCCCCGGACATCCTGGCCGCGATGGCCGCCGGGACCGCCCGCGGCCGCAGCGTCATCACCTTCTGACCCCTCCCGCCGCGTCCTGGTTCCGTACCGACCTGCAAAGGAATCGTTCATGAGCAAGACCGTCCTGATAAGCGGCGCGTCGAGCGGGTTCGGTGCGCTGACCGCCCGGGCCCTCGCCGACGCCGGGTACATGGTCTACGCCGGGATGCGCGACGTGTCCGGGCGCAACAAAGAGCACGCCAACGAGGCCGCCCGGTATTCCCGCGACCGCCAGGTGGCGCTGACGGCCGTCGAACTCGACGTCAGCAGCGAGGATTCCGTGCAGCAGGCCGCGCGGACCGTCCTGGCCGCCCACCCGCTTGACGTGCTCATCCACAACGCCGGGCACATGGTCACCGGTCCCGCCGAGGCGTTCACCGCCGGGCAGCTCGCCGAGGTCTACGACACCAACGTGCTGGGCACCCAGCGGCTGAACCGCGCCATCCTGCCGTACATGCGGGAAAGACAGGACGGCCTGGTGGTGTGGGTCGGCAGCACCAGCACGCGGGGCGGGACTCCGCCCTACCTGGCGCCGTACTTCGCGGCCAAGGCCGCCATGGATTCCCTCGCGGTCAGCTACGCCCTGGAGCTGGCCCGGTTCGGCATTGAGACCTCGATCATCGTGCCGGGGTCGTTCACCCACGGCACGAGTCATTTCGCGCACAGCGGCACGCCTGAGGACCGGGGCGTGGCAGATGACTACCAGACCCGGTATGCGGGGCTGATGGATCAGGTGGCGCAGAAGCTCCGCGAACTGGAGCCACCCGGCGCCGACGCGGGCGCCGTGGCGGAAGCCATCGTCGCGGTCGTGCAGGCGGCCAAGGGAACACGCCCGTTCCGCGTGCACATAGACCCCGCCGATGACGGTGCCGCCGTGGTCAACGCGGTGGGTGACCGCATTCGGGCCGAGTTCCTGCGCCGTATCGGGCTGGCCGACTTGCTGCACCCGTCCATGGCCTAACCGGGCACGCAGGCCGACGGCATCGAACGTGCGCCTGATGGCGAGGTTGTCCTCGACGATGTGATGCCTGGTAATTGAGTCCGTCGGAGACGGTGAGGTAGAGCACGAACTCCACTCGGTAACTGACCCCGGTCGCGCGCAGGGTCTGGCCCAGCGCGCCGACGACCGCAGCTTCGGACCATCCAGGAGGATGGCTGCGATACCGGCGGTTGTACCGCTCGAATACTCGATTGAGTAGCTGACCTGCGCATTCGCCAGCAGGGCCGTCCTGGCCGGGGCCGCCACCAGAGCGCAGGCCACCTCGGTGGCCGGCTCGATCGGACGGCTGCTCAGCGGCCCCTCGCCCATCGGAGCGGCGATCCAGTCCCGGTCCCAGGGCCACGGACCGGTCCGGGAAAAGCCCGCCGGCACCGGGACCAACGGCGGGACCTGGTACGCGATGAACGGGCCGGACCTCTGGGCGCTCGGCCCGGTCGACCCGCGGCTGGCCTGCCGGGAGTACACCGACAACACCCGCGCCGCCTACGCGCACGCTTACCCGGACAACTGGTTCGGCGTCTTGTCCGCTGGTACGGCTCGTGCCGCAGGTTCCGGGGTGCCTACGGCTAGGGACTGGCGTCGGCGGAACCGGTCCTGTGCCTCTCGTGGACCGGCGGTGTACCTACTATGTACCCGCCATTGACCTGAGCCCGATGGCGCACCGGTCAGGTCAAGGGGCTGCCTTTGGCCGTTGTGAGCTAACTCAACCCACAAAATCTGCAGCACTTCGAAGAATATGGGGTAACGGGTCGTGTCCGAGGACCGACACCACCCACTGCCCCATATGAGCCAATCCGCCACAGCGCCGAATTGATTGTACGGGAAGATGAGTCCGTGTCCACTCCTCTAGCAGCTAAGCTGCGGAAACACGATGCGCCAGGCAGCCAGGGATAACAGCCGGTCCCGGCCGTCCAGCGTGGGCCCGTCTGGCATCGACCGGAGGCGAGCCCGCAGACCAGGCCACGCGGTCAAGCTCGTTCATCCGGTTGGACGCTCCATTTTGACCACGGGCTACGCGGTTGGCGCTGTGGTGATCGTCGGGGTGGCCGTTTGCTTCGGTCAGCCTCCGATCGCCCGCAGCCCGCGAGGTCGTAGGCCGTCCCTTCGGCGAGCACGGCGACTGCCTTACGATCATGTGACATTGAGTTTAGCGGCCCTTACTCGGGCAAGTGGTACAGCTACGGCGAAGGCGCCGTAGAGAGGTGGAGGTCACATGGTGCAGACGAAGGCAGGGACCGGCGTCAAGGACAAGGCACTCTACAAGCGGCTCCGCAAGCTGGGGGTGTCGACCAAGGAATCGGCGCGGGTCGCGAACGGGAGCGCCAAGACTTCCGGGAGGAAGACCAGCCAGCGCAGCGGCGCGGCACATTCTTTGGCTGACTTGAAGGTCCCGGAGCTGCGGCGCAGGGCCAAGAAGGCTGGTATCAAAGGCCGGTCAACCATGAAAAAGAAGCAACTTGTCAGGGCGCTGCACGCCAGCTAGGAGCGCCTGCCATCCCGCACCCGGCCTCCTCCGGTCTCATCGCGGTGCTGGAGGCGGCCGGCTGCCGGGCCAGGGGGTCAGCGCGGGCGCGGGGGAGATACCCCGGCGGTCAATATTCCGGCCGCTTCGGGATGGTTATGAACTGTCGAGGAGCGGTGGACCCGCTGGGCCATTGGCGGGCCATTAGCCAGGGTGACGAGGAGTCAGCTACGGCTGGAGCTGACTCCCCATGTCATCAGGCCAGGCCCACCGCCAGGCGAACCTGCTCGGCTTCCCAAGCTGACAGTGCGGGTGCGATTCCCGTCGGCGCTGGCCAATGTCCCGACGTGCCCAGCGCTCCCGTACCCACGGACGTCGATTATCCGCTAGCTTGCCGAAGGTGACTGACGCAGTTACCGACCTGCAGTGCCCTCCATGGTGCGCGAACGGCGAACAGCACCTTCTCGACCATCTGCGCCGTAGATCGGACTTCCGCCACTGTGGCCAGGTGATTGAAGTGCCTACGACAGAAACAACGCCTCAGTTGGAGCCGATCGAGGCTCGGGTCTATCTGGATCAACACGAGCGAGTCGATGAGCATGGCATCAGCTACCGGTATCCTGCGGAGATAGTGGTTCAGGTCGAGGGCGGGTTCCTGCCTGACGATGCTGTTCGGCTCGCCTCCGTGCTAAATGATCTGGCCCGCGTGGCAAAGTCCACGCAGGATCCCGCTGAATGTGACAGCTAGTCTGCCGTTGCAGGCAGGTCGATTGCAGACGGGATGATCAGCAGCGCGGGCGTACCCAGAAGCACGCAGAATCTCGCGTGCCACGTTCGTGCCAGAACGAGCGGAGATCGACGGTAATCCGCGGTTGCTCACGGAGCAACCTGTAGGTGCCGAAACTTCGCCACCAGGCGATACTCATGAATTACGCCTCCGGCACGGTCACGCCGCTGGACCCGGAAGTGGTCCAGGTCGGTGACGCCATCGGGCAGCGGGCGGAGCGGCGCTGCCTGGTTCAGGGTGCGGTGTGGCCGGTGCGTGTTATAAAACTCCTCGTCCTCGCGCAGCACGATTATCAGATGCTGCTGATTCCACACTAGGGTCCGGTCCAGCAGCTCACGCCGGCAGCTGCCGATCCTGTGGGGCGCGGAAATGCGATGCCGGGTGCCATGCGGGTAGTTAGGCAGCTACGTGGTACTCGTGGGCGAGTCCGCCGAGGATCTGTTTGCGGTGGATCCGGTGCTCGGCGAGGTTGACCGGCTCGGGCGGGCAGGTGTCGGCTTGGGCCGGGGTGAGCTGGCCGGGGGAGCGGTGCGGCCTGGCCGTGTTGTAGTGCGTCAGGTACTCGGTCAGCACCCGGCGCAGGTGCTGCTCGTTGACGATCAGCAGCCGGTCGAGGAGTTCCCGGTGCAGGTGCCGATGACCCGTCCGCAGATCGCGTTCGCTCTAGCCCGAGTTTCCGGGCTAAGTTGATCTTGATTTTCTGAGACTGCGGTCATTGGCGGCCCCGCCTGGGCAAACGGCGTGTCGGTGGTTGCCCGTAAGCGGGTGATGGTGTATTACCCATATATGG
>JALYVS010000478.1 GCA_030853115.1 Actinomycetota bacterium | reverse complement strand
CAGCGAAGGCCCGCGACATCCCGGTGATCCGGGCGGGCACCAGGGCCCGCGCCGCGAGCACCGCCCCGCACGGCAGCACCGCGGCTACTTCGCGGTATCGGCCGGGCGATGGCATCACGGAGACCAGGTACGTGCCGACGTTGAGGACGATCGCGGCGAACAGCAGCTGCTCGGCCCGGCTGGCCCTGCGCCAGGTCCGTATCACCCGCGCCAGGCCGAATATGGCGGCCAGCAGGCAGATCAGCCCGAAAACGGCACCGGCGCCGCCCAGCTTGGTATCCGGCGCCGCGACCGAGCCGAAAAGGACGCGGACGTTCAGCCAGGTCAGCGACGCGTGCCGGGGCCATAGTCCCGGCGGGGAGAGCCGCGTCTGCGGCAGGGCCATCACGAACGCGCCGAAATGCGCCATCGCCGCCCCGAGCACCGACTCCAGCGGCACGGACATGACCGCGGCGACCACCAGCGCCGTGTCGCCGGAGCGGAGCTTGCGCCCGGCCAGCACGCGATAACCGCAGACCAGGACGACGGCTGGCACCGCGACATAGCGGACGGTGGCGTCGCTGAGCTGGCCGGCGCACAGGATCAGGCAGAGAAGCGGCGCCGTGAACGGCCGGTCCGGCACACGGTCGATGAGCAGGAAGGACACCAGCAGGAACATCGCGGTCCCGATGTGGTCGGGTTCCTCCAGCAGCGCCAATACCGGCGGCACGGCCAGCAGCGGCGCGGCTAGCACCGCGACGACGACCGCGCCGCGAACCGCCCTGGCCGGGCCGCGGCTGCTGGTCACGGCCAGGGCCACGGCGCAGGCCGCGACGATCAGGTAAGTCAGCGCGGAGCCGATATGGACGGCAAGGTCGCCCACCCCGAACAGCAGCTGGACGATCCCGTTCAGCGGCAGCTCGAAAGCGTAAAAGGTCGCGTCGCCCATGAGCCAGCCGTGCAGCATCAGGTGGCCGTGCACCAGGTCCCACCCCTGCAGTGCGCTGTTCGCACCGTCCGAATCCACTCGCTCGCCGAACGAGATCCGCAGGGAAAACGCGAATAGCACCAGGCCGCCAGCTACCCACGCCGCCACGGGCCGCCACCGGCGCGCTCCCGGATGCGTTCCCGGATCTTCCTTCGGCTGAAGCGGGAGCCGCACGTCCACTAGTCCCGAACCACCCGGAGACCGCTTGCCGCACCCATACCAGGACCCTACTCACCACGGGGCCCCGCAAGGAAGCTGCCGGAAAGCACACGAAGGGGCCTTCGAGCTGACCAGCGAGTTGCCTGCCTGCACCGGGGAACCGGTAGCACCGGCGATCCGGACGAGAACCTCACCTGCGGACACCGTCCAGCTGGAACCCCAGGACAACTCACCACAGTTAAATAGGCGCGCTCACCAAACCAACCCCCGAATACCCCGTTGTGCACCTGGGTGGGCACGCCGCGGATGACCAGCAAAACGTGCAGAACAGCGGATATAACGTGGAAATTATCAGGCTTCGTCACGGCAGGTGACCAGGAGCCGAACGGCCGCAGTAGACCGGTGGCCTCTTGCGTGCTACGCATGCGGCGGGGGTTGTGCGGCGCGGGCCAGGACGACCGTCCAGTTGCTCTCACCCCGGTGACCTGGCCAGACGCTACTGCCGGCACACTGATGCCGGCCCGGCATCCTTCATCCAGGCGGGCACCGGGACGGGAATCCGGCGCCGTTGTTACTTGATTGACTATTTTTCGAACAAGTACACGAAAATGCGTGGAGCTTAGGGAATTCGAACCTCTCACGTACCACGCCTTGACCGGCACGCGACAGACAAAACGAGACGAATTCTCTGTCGTATGTTCATTCTAACTAGCATGACGTCCTGGGAAGCTGCACAACAGCGCGCACCTGGCGACCACACAGGGGGACGCCCGCCTCATTGTTCTCCCAGGACCGGCCGTCTGCAGCGGATCCTCGCCTCGTCCAGGTGTCTGCCCTGAGCCGGGAGCGCCGCGGACCGCGGTCGACATCATTAAGTGCGAAGGACTTCGTTCCCGGTAGTCTAAATGCAGATTCCTTCGGGAAGGACGAAGAGAAACGTGGATACGACGATCATCTTCGCTGCGGATGCGCCTGCTGCGACGATCTCCGACCGGGTGCGGCGAGGGGACCTTACCCGGCTGGCAACGGGGGTCTACACCAGCGATGTTATGTCCGACCCGGCTGCAGTGGTGGCCCGCGAATGGCACAACATCGCCGGAAGGATGTTCGCAGGCGCGGTCATCACCGACCGGTCCGCCGTGACCGGGGGGCCTGTCAACGGCACGCTCTACCTTGCCCACGACAGCCGCGCCCGACGTGTCGACCTGCCTGGGCTGAGCGTGATAGCACGGCCCGGAGCGGGCCCGCTGGACGGGGACATTCCGCTGCCGGGCGGCCTTCATCAGGCAAGCAAAGGACGGGCACTGGCGGAAAACACCCGGCCGTCCCGGTCCCGGAATGGCCGGGTGCGCCGCACACTAGACGCGGCCGAGCTTGGCGACTGGATCGACCGGCTATGCCAGGTCGACGGTCACCAGCGGCTTGCCCGGTACCGGGAACAAGCAGAACGAGCTGCCGACGCCGTGGGCGTGCCCCAGGACGCTGTCAAATCCCTGTCCCAGCTGATCGCCGCGGCGCTGGGTACCCAGCAGATGAACACACCATCGAGGGCACTGGCCGCACGTCAGGCATCAGCACCTTACGATCAGGATCGGCTGCGCCTATTCGCGCAGCTAGCCGACGGTCTGCGCGAGGCCGCGCCACAGAACAGACCTGTCTCAGATCCCCGCCACCCCCGCTACACCTACCTGCCTTTCTTCGAGGCCTACTTCTCCAACTTCATCGAAGGAACAGAGTTCGAGCTAGACGAAGCCGTGGCCGTGATCTACCAGGGCAGGCAGATACCGGGCAGAGCCGACGACAGCCACGACCTGCTCGGCACCTACCAGGTCGTGGCAGACCAAGCCGAGATGACAACCCTCGCCTCGACTCCCGGGGAGTTCCTGCAACTGCCATAACGGTCGCGCTTGCTAACACTCTGACTGGACTGCGTGGCAGCCACTTTATACGGGCCGAGGTATTCGGGTTGACTATTTCTTTGGACCTGGCGGGAGCCGCATTGGCATTGATGTTTTGGTTTATATTCAACATGAACGAAAATGGGATAATCATCCTGACGCAGCGGCTCCGAGCAGTCGATAAGATGTATCGAGAGCTAGATGATATGCGGAGTAAAGAGAGGCGCAATCACTGAGGCTTATTCAGGCGATTCTGTAGAAATGCAGGCCAATTACCGCCGAGATCGTCGTGGCGAACGTGTCGATCGGGCGCCTGTAATCGGTGTGGACGATCCGCCAGTTCTTGAAGTGCGGCTCTTCGAAGTCAACCGGGGTCGGGTGGCCGTCCGGTTACCGGAAGTGATGGCCGTGGTGTGGCGGTGCGGGGCCGCCCTGCGCTGCGGGTGCAGGCGGTCCGGACGCGACGGCGCTGGTTCGCCGGGTTGCGGAAGGAATATGCCATGCGGGCTTCCAGTTTCGCGAGCCGGTTGAGGCTTTCTGACCTGGCGTTCGTCACCCCCGTGAGCACTGCTGCGACGATCTCGTTCTCCCGCGTTGATACTGTCCTGGCCAGGGTGAGCAGCTCGGGGATGTCGTCGTTTTGCGCGCACCAGTCATAGAAAGAGGCCAGCCGGCCGCGGACAGCCCGCTCGCAGGGCACCGATCTGGTGACGCGGGCCCGCAGGTTCAGCACGTCGCGGAGCTTCTCCTTGGCGATCCACGCGGCGGCAATCTCCTGGCCGTGCCGGTCAGCGCCCAGGGTGTCCATGACCTTGGCGAACTGGGCCGGGCTGAGGTGCCCGGGATTGCGCACCAGCAGGCCCTTGACCCCGTACTCGGCATCCCCGGACCGGCCGCGCCGGGCGTACTTCTCCCGGACCGCCCGCCGCCGCACGTCCCCGGTCATCTTGACCGCGAGCTGCACGACGTGAAACAGGCCGGCGACGAGCCGGGCGGCGGGCAGCATACGGCGCACCGCCGAGGCGTAGATGGAGCACATGCCGATCGCCGCCACCTCGACGGCATCCCGCCAGGACGCGGCAGCCTGAGCCAGCCAGTATGCGGCGTCATCAGCGGTGCGGCCCTCCACCTGCCCCAGCAGCCCCTGATCCCCGGACAAGTCAAAGAAGCACGTGTGCCAGCGATCGGCGAGAAGCACGTACTCGCCGCTGTCCTCATCGATCCGCCAGCGGGGCCGGCCCCGGCGGTGCTCATCAATCCCCAGGTGCGCCACCAGCGACGGCGGCTGCTCCAGCACCGGATCGGCGCGCCCGGCGAACGCGGTGTGCACCGCCGGCCACGATAGCCCGCACTCGCGGGCCGCCTGCGCCACGGTCCGTCCCCCGTCGGCGGCCAGGGCCGCCGCGTGCCCGCGCAGCCGGGCGGTGACCCGGCACCGCGGCGGGACGGCCGCGACCGACTCGGTGAACGTCTGACGCGGGCACGACGGCTCCCGGCACTCCCAGCGCCGCTTCACCC
>JALYVS010000477.1 GCA_030853115.1 Actinomycetota bacterium | reverse complement strand
GGTCAGCGCGGCCCGGGCGGCGGCCAGCGAGGCCGCACCGCACGGACCGGCGGGGACCCCGCAGGCGGCCAGGTCGTGCGCCGCGATGATGCTGGCGGCATCGGTGACCGCCAGCGCCGCGTCCAGGCCGTCACGCAGTCGGGGCCAGGCGAGCAACGACGGGGTGCCGCAGTTCAGCCCGGCCATCACCGTGGCGCCGCCCGGCACGCTGACCAGGTCGCCCTTGATCAGGCTGGCCAGGACACAAGCCGCTGACTCGGGTTCGGCCGACAGCAAGGACGCCGGCGGCCCGCTGCCGCCCGGGCGGCTGCGGTAATGAGTAATGGCCGCCTGGGCCAGCGAGCCCACTCCTGCCGGTACCACGACCAGCCCGGGTCCGGGTGCCCCGGCCAGCGCGAGCTGCGCGTCGATCTCGGTAAACAAGGTGGAATAACCCTCGGCGATCCAGCCCGGTATCTCCTGGTAGCCCGGCCAGGCAGTGTCCTGCACGAGGACGGCGGACGGCTCACTGGCGGCTTGCGCCGCGAGCCGCACGGCATCGTCGTAGGTTCCGGCGATTTCCGTGACCCGCGCCCCTTCCGCCGCGATGGCCGCCGCGGCTACCGGATGCACCCCGCTGGGCACCAGGACGTGCGCCCGCTGCCCGGACAGGCGGGCCATCCTGGCCACCGCGCGTCCGTGATTACCGTCGGAGGCCGTGACGAGAAGCACGGCGCTCCCGGCGGGCCGGCGCGACAGGACATGGTGAACCGCCCAAGACGCACCGAGCACCTTGAACGCGGCCAGGCCCATCCGAGCCGATTCGTCCTTGACGAACGCCCGCCCGACGCCGAGTTCGGCCGCGATGGCCGGTGCCTCCGTCAGGGGAGTGGGCGCATAACCGGCCAGCCCGGCGTGGAAGACCTGGACGTCTGCCGGTGCTGGCGCGCAGGTCCAGTTCCGGGCATCGGGATGCGCGAACCATCGCGGCCCGCCCGCGGGCGGGCCAGAGGAAGTGATCACCTCAATACCATGAGGCCAGAGCCGCTGCCCCGGCTAGTACGACAGGTCCTGGCGCGGCGCGGCGCCTCCACAGGAACGGAACCGCAGATGAGAGTCGGGATCTCCGGGACACACGGGACCGGGAAGACGACGCTGGCCGCGGCGCTGTCCGCGAGCCTGCCGGGCCATGTGGTGGCGGACGAACCGTACGACCTGCTAGAGGAAGAGGGTTATGAGTTCGAGTTCCCGCCATCGCTGGAAAATTACCGGACGCTGCTGGCACGCTCGGCGCAGAGCCTGAGTTCCCCGCCGCTGCTGCCCGCGATTGTCTTCGACCGGACACCGCTGGACTACCTCGCCTATCTGGCCGCGATCGGGGCGGACCCCGCTGAGGAGGGCGGCGCCGCCGCGCTCCGGCCGGCTTTCGCGAGCCTCGATCTGCTGGTTATCACGGTGATCACGCCGGAGACGGAGCACGTACTGCCGGCCGCGCAGCTACCCGGGCTCCGGTCGCGGATGAATGACGCGCTAGTGGAACTGGTCTATCGTGACCCGCTGAACGACTGGGAGGACCTCCCGGTGCTGGAACTCGGCGGACCGCTCGACGCCCGGCTGGGCGCGGTCCTCGCCGCGCTCGACCAGGCCCGGCGCGGAGCGGAGCTGGCCGGGTGGGCGGGATCAGTCCGCGGTGTGCGCGAGTAGCTCGTCCGCGAGGACTGGGACGGCGGGGGCCGGGAGCCCGTGCCCGACGCGATCGAGCCGGACGAGACGGGCGTCCGGGATCTCGGCGGCGAGCGCCTCGCCGTTGCCGATCGGGAAGAACGGGTCGTCCTCGCCGTGCAGGACGAGCGTCGGCGCGATGATCTCGCCGAGCCGCTCGCGCCAGCGCGGGCCGTGATCGGCGAAGGCAATGTTGGTCGTCGCGCACCGGACGTCGGTGGTCCGGGCGACCTCGGCCTCGGCGTGAGCCCGGGCGGAGGCCTCGTCGAAGGCGCCCGCCCCGGCGAGCGTCCTGGCCTGCAGCACGAGGCGGTCGGCCACGGCTCGCTCGTCTGACCAGTCCGGGTCGGGGGTGTTCATGATCACCTCCATGAGCGCGTCGTCGTGCCCGGGGAGGTCGTCATCGACCGGGCCGGGGGTGTTCGGCCGGCTGGCGATGAGCGTGAGCGTCGCTACCCTCTCGGGGTGGCCGAGGGCGAGCAGCTGGGCAATCCAGCCGCCGGCCGACATCCCTACGACGTGGGCGCGCCCGGTGGCGGTCGCGTCGAGCACGCCGACTGCGTCGTCGACGAGGTCGGCGAGCGAGTAGCCGGGCTCGCCTGGCGGGTACGACTGCGAGCGGCCGGTGTCACGGACGTCGTAACGGATCACCCGCCGCCCGCCGGCCACCAGCCGCTCGCACAACTCGTCAGGCCAGCTCAGCATCGACGACCCGACCAGCAGCACGGTCGGGCCGCCGGCGCCGCCTTGCACTTGCACGCAGCTCGCCGCCCCATTGATCATGATCATGCGCTCATTCCCCGGCACCAGGCTCTCCTTCGCGGCACGCCACGCACGGACGTCCTGAAGGCTTGACCTGGCGGGCCGCCCAAACTCATCGGCGGACGAGCAGTCCGGCCGGACCGCTCTGCCAGGCCGAACCTTCCTATGGCTGGCACATGCCAGTGGCCACCAGGGCTAGTGGGTGAATTTACCGGGGTCAAAGGGCAGTAATTTCTCGCCGGTGCTAAACAAGGAGATTTCGACGGGATCCTCTAGGTTCCTGTATCCGGCCGTGCTGCTGCCGTCCGCCCTGAAGCGGGGCGGATCTAGCACGGTCACGACGAGCTCGCCGCCCGGGGCAGGAGGCCTTTGCGGCAGACGGCAGACGACGGCCGTAGCGCCGACCCGCACGTCGGCTTCCCAGCCGGCTCCGGCGGGCCGGCAGGCCGTGACCGTCCCGGTGAGCACCAGACCTCGGTCACCGAAGGCGCCCGCCACCACCCGTTCGGGGTGCACGCCGGTGACCGTGTCCCCGTGGGGGACGAAGCCGAGGTACCCGACCAGTTCCGCCACCCGCCGGGAGGCGGGCCGCAGGACCACCTCGTCGGGCGCGCCGGTCTGCAGCAGCTCGCCGCGGTCCAGGACGGCGAGGCGGTCGGCGAAGGCCTGGGCGTCGGCTAGATCGTGGGTGACCAGGATGGCGGGGATGGACCGGTCCATGACCAGGGAGCCGACCAGGTCGGTAAGCGCGCGGCGCAGGCTCGCGTCCAGGCCGGTGTAGGGCTCGTCCAGGAGCAGCGTGTCGCAGTGGGCCAGGAGCAGGCGGCCGAGCGCCACCCGGTGCGCCTGGCCGCCGGACAGGCGGGCAGGCATCGTCGGCAGCAGGCTCTCGATGCCGAGCGCCGAAGCCAGCGATGACAGCTCCTGGCCGGAAGGCGACGCGGAGGGGGCGTAGCACAGGTTGTCCCGTACCGACAGGTGCGGGAACAGGGCCGGGTTCTGCCGCAGCAGCCCGACCCGGCGCTGCCATGGCGGCACGGCGCGGACCGGGGGAGCCGTCGAGGTGAGCACCCGGCGGCCCAGTTCAATACGGCCGCGGCGCGGCTGGACCAGGCCCGCGATGACCTCGAGCAGCGTGCTCTTCCCCGCGCCCGAGGGACCGAACAGGGCTAGCCGCTCGCCGGACCCCACCTGCAGGGCAGCCCGCACGGTGAACTCCCGGCGGTCAACCTCGACGTCGGCGTCCAGCACGGGCGCTCCAGATGTAGGCGGCCAGCGGCAGCGGCAGCGCGACCACCAGCAGGACCAGGGCATACGGCAACGCGGAGGCCAGGCCGGTCTCCTGCAGCGTCGTATATATCTGCAACGGTATCCCCATCGGGTTATAGGCGATGATGATGACCGCGCCGAAAGCGCCCATGGCCCTGGCCCAGGCGATGGACAACGACATGGCCAGCCCGGGTGCGGCCAGCGGAAGCGTTACCCGCCGGAATGCCCGCCATGGCCGGTCACCGAGCAAGGCGGCCTGCTGCTCGAGCCGCGGCTCGACGCTCGCGAACGCCGACTGCGCGCCGAGCACGTAATAGGGCGCCGACTCGTAGACCTCCGCGATGACCAGGGCGAGAAAAGTGTTGGTCGCAGACTGGTGCAGTTCAGCGAGAAGATCGCCGATCGGCGTGTACGGGCCGACCATGAAGACCAGCAGCAGGCCGATGACCAGCGGTGGCAGCAGCAGGCTGCACAGCACGCCGGTCTCCCATACCCGCGGGAACGGAAGCTTGCCCCGGGCCAGCATCCAGGCCAGCGGGGTGCAGACGCCGAACAGAACACCCAGCGTCACGAGCCCGGACTCCACCGAGATCACGAGCGGATCCAGCGCCCCCGGGGCCGTCAGGGACCTCGCGGTCGCGCTCCATGACAGGTGGCTGAACAGGGCAATCACGGGACCGAGCAAGGCCAGCCAGATAACGCCCGTTCCGGCTACCGAGACCCAGGTAGACACCGAACGGACCCGCAGTGAGCCCCCCGCGAACCGCCCCCATCCCGCGGGACGGCGCGGCCCCGGGTGATCGTCCCCCGGG
>JALYVS010000476.1 GCA_030853115.1 Actinomycetota bacterium | reverse complement strand
GTCCCGAGAGCATCGAGACCAAGATCTTCGCCCGGCTGTCGGCCTGGCAGAACTGGATCTTCCTGCGCCCCAACGCCTCGGGACCCGAGGGGGCGCTGCGCCGCTACGGTACCGGCTCCCGCCCGTCCTATGACCGGAAGCGAGTGTGAGATGACCCTCGTCGACCTCAACGAGACGATCCCCAACAATGTCGGGCTGTCGAGTGACCGCAGGCTGCAGCGGGCGCTGGAGCGTTGGCAGCCGCGCTTCCTCGACTGGTGGCAGACGATGGGACCCGTCGAGCACCAGGACCACGACGTCTTCTTGCGCACCGCCGTCTCGGTCGGCCGCGACGGGTGGGCCAACTTCGACTACGTGAAGATGCCCGACTACCGCTGGGGCATCTTCCTCGCCGATGCCGACGGGGATCGCACCATCGGCTTCGGCGACAGACTCGGCGACCCGGTCTGGCAGGAGGTCCCCGGGGAGCTCCGCTCCGACCTGCGCCGCCTCATCGTCGTCCAGGGCGACACCGAGCCGGCGTCGGTCGAGCAGCAGCGCCACCTGTGCCGCACGGCTCCCAGTCTCTACGACATGCGCAACCTGTTCCAGATCAACGTCGAGGAGGGCCGCCACCTGTGGGCCATGGTCTACCTCCTCCACGCCTACTTCGGCCGGGACGGCCGCGACGAGGCCGACCTCCTCCT
Organism: Actinomycetota bacterium; assembly: GCA_030853115.1. Lineage (GTDB taxonomy): Bacteria > Actinomycetota > Actinomycetes > Streptosporangiales > Streptosporangiaceae > Palsa-504. The sequence continues at coordinate 3,859 of JALYVS010000476.1, read as the reverse complement.
CGAGCGCCACAGCGGCGACGAGGACAACCCGCGCATCCTCGGCGCGTTCAACGAGCCGACGCCGGACTGGCTGTCGTTCTTCATGTTCACCTACTTCACCGACCGCGACGGCAAGTACCAGCTCGGCACGCTGAAGGAGTCCGCGTTCGACCCGCTGAGCCGCACCTGCGAGTTCATGCTCAAGGAGGAAGCGCACCACATGATGGTGGGCACGACCGGCATCGACCGGATCGTGCAGCGCACCGTCGGCGTGATGCGCGAGCAGGACACCGACGACGTGGCCGGCCTGGGCGCGATCCCGCTCCCGGTGCTCCAGAAGTACCTGAACTTCCACTACTCGGTCTCACTCGACCTGTTCGGCGGCGAGACCTCGACGAACGTCGCCAACTACTACACCGCCGGCCTCAAGGGCCGCTGGATGGAGGACCGGCGCAAGGACGACCACCAGCTCACCAGCGAGTCGATCATGGTGGATTCGCTGTCCGGGGAAGACGGGACGGGCAAGCTGAGCATCGGGTTGACCGAGGTGTCGGCGCTGGTCGGGCTGAATACGGACCTGCGCCGCGAGTACATCTCCGACTGCCAGGGCGGCGTCAAGCGGTGGAACCGCATCTTGGAGGAAGCAGGCCTGACGCAGCGGCTGAAACTTCCGCACATCGCCTTCAACCGCAAGGTCGGCGCGTTCGCCGGGATCGAAGCCTCACCCGAAGGCGAGCAGCTGTCCGCGCAGCAGTGGCAGCGCCGCAACGGCGACTGGCTGCCGACCGATGTGGACAAGACATACGTGCGGTCTTTGATGCGGCCAGTACACGAACGGGGAAAGATCGCAGCATGGATCGCTCCGCCGCGCAACGGCATCAACGGGCAGCCGTTCGACTACGACTACGTCCATCTCACCTGAGCCGGGACACCCAGTGATCCCCGGGACATCCTTCAACGTCAGCGAGTATCTGCTCGACCGCCACGTCCACGCGGGTCACGGCGGCAGGCTCGCGCTGACCGGGGTGGCGGGGGACGTAACCTACGCCGGACTCCTGGACCGCGTCGGCCGCGCCGCCCAGGGGCTGCGCGCTCTCGGCCTGCAGGCCGACCAGCGGGTGGTCATGATTATGGCGGACTCACCGGAGTTCGTCGTGGTGTACCTCGCGGCCATGCGGATCGGCGCGGTGCCGGTACCGATCTCGACCATGCTGCGCGCCGCGGACATCGCGGAGATCCTCACCGACTCACGGGCCAGGATCGTCACCGTGAGCGGCGCGTACCGGGAGGTGGTGGCGAGCGCGCTCGCCTTCCCCGGCGTGCGCGAGGTTGCGGCGGTAGTCACCGACGACGCGGCGGAGCCTCTCGCTGGCCTGCCCACGACCGCGCTGAGCCAGCTCGCCGCCGATACGCCGGACGAGATCTACCCGACGACCGCGGACTCCCCGGCGTTCTGGCTCTACACCTCGGGCACGACCGGCACGCCCAAAGGCGCGATGCACCGGCATGGGTCGGTACCAGCGGTCTGCGAGACCTACGGCGCCCAGGTGCTGGGGATCACGCCGCAGGACCGGTGCCTGTCCGCGGCCAAGGCGTTCTTCGCCTACGGGCTCGGCAACTCCGTGCTGTTCCCGCTCTCGGTCGGGGCGACGGCGATCCTGGAGCCCAGCGCCTCCCGGCCCGAGGTGATCGCCGAGCGGGCCCGGGCTTTCAGGGCCACGCTGTTCTTCGCCGGGCCGACGTTCTTCTCGAACATGCTGCGGGCGGCCCTGCCGCCGGACGCGCTGGCCGGCGTACGACTGGCCGCATCGGCTGGGGAGACCCTCCCCGCCATCTTGTACCAGCGGTGGACCTCGCACTTCGGCGTCGACATCCTCGACGGCATCGGGATGACCGAGATGCTGCATATCTTCTTGTCGAACCGGCCGGGCCGGGTCCGGCCGGGAACCACCGGCGTCGCCGTGCCCGGATATGAGCTGCGCGTCCTCGGCGAGGACGGGCAGCAGGTCCCGCCGGGCACGCCCGGCACCTTGTTCGTCCGGGGCGAGTCGGCCGCGACCGGGTACTGGTCGCGTTATGACGCCTCACGGCAGGTGTTCCAAGGCGAGTGGCTGCGCACCGGTGACACGTACGTTGTGGATGCCGATGGTTACTACGCCTGCCTGGGACGCACCGGGGACATGCTCAAGGCCAGCGGCATCTGGGTTTCGCCCGCTGAGGTGGAATCGCGCCTGCTCGCGCACGCCGACGTGGCCCAGGCCATCGTGGTGGCCGCGAACGACACCGACGGGCTGGAGAAGCCCGTCGCGTTCGTCCAGCTCAACTCCGGGGCCCTGGCCGATGAGGAGACCCTGATCGCGTTCTGCAGACTCGGCCTGCCGTCCTTCAAACGGCCGCGCCGGATCGTGTTCGTGACCGAGTTCCCGACCACGGCGACCGGCAAGATCCGCCGGGTAGAACTGCGCGCCGAGGCCGCCGCGATCCTGCAGGCCGTCGCGGCGGCGGCGTCGGCCGGCCCCGCGCCGGGCGACAAGGTGCAGTAAGGAGAGGTTATGTCTCTGACGTGGACCAAGGAGAACTCACCGCGCTGGGATGCTGACAAGCAGCGGATCTTCGGCCCGGATGAGCTGGCGGCGGTGGACCTAGCTGTATCCGCGCCGGGAGAGCCAGTCCCGAACGAATGGTGGCGGGTGACCGAAGGAAACCAGGTCGCCGGGTACGGCTGGCTTGACTCCGAATGGGGGGACGCGCGGATTACCTTCGTCGTGGCACCCGGTCGACGTGGCCTGGGGGTCGGCGACTTCATCCTGGAGCACCTCGAAGACGAAGCCGCCGCCCGCGGACTGAACTACATCTACAACGTCGTGCCGGATACGCATCCCGACGGCGCGTGGATCAGGAACTGGCTGTCCACACACGGCTTCCACGAGGCGTCCCGCGGGCAGCTTCGCCGGCAGGTGACCGCCCGCCAGCGCGTCATGGACGCCTGAACCGGCGCTAGCGGACGGCGCCGAGGGTAAGGCCAGCCACTACAGCCCGAGCTCGTGCTCTGACGGCGGTGATACGGGATGCGGGACCGCGCCATCGCGATCCACCAGGCACGGTCTCGATGACTGTGTCCGGGGCCAGCGCGGGAACCGTGCCCCCAGCCGGCGGCGTCGGTTTGAACGCCGGCGGGGCGTATGCCCTGGGCGGGGTGAAGACTTGCCCGCAGGGGGGCCGGAGCCCTTTCTAGCCGCCGTGTCCTGGCTGGTCCCGCTGGCCGGGGCGGGCGGCGGGGTGGTTCCTGCCGGGAGCCGCGGGTCGTGACGGCGAGGAAGGCGTGGGCGAGCATCGCCAGGGTGGCGTGCCGGTACCAGGCGCGTTACTTGCGGACCTGGTAGTGGTCCAGCCCGGCCTCGTTCTTCGCCTCGGCGAAGTAGTCCTCCACCCCCCAGCGCGCGCCCGCGACCGCCGCGAGCTCGGCCAGGGTGACGGGACGGGGCGACCAGCAGCGGTAGAAGGCAGCTCAAGAATGCCCTTCTCGTTCGGCTGGAAGGACCGGCGGACCAGCAGGTGGTGCCGCGGGGACATCGTCCCGGCGCGCCCCCAGTCGTAGAGGCGGGGCCCTTTCGGGCCGTCGCGCAGCTCCTGGGCCTGCACCCGTGCGTCATCCACGGCAGACAGCATGCCCCAAGCCTGGCCGCTCGCGAGACCCAGATCACAGCCACGCCGAACCCGATAACGTTCGTTGTTGTAATACTAGCCGGTCAATGAGGTGATCTCACTGAATTTCAGGTGAGGTATTTGTGCTCGAATTGGGTGAGGACGAGTGCGGCGCGGGTTATCTCGGTGATTCGGCTGGGGCTGGCGGTGATGTGCTGGAGGACGGCCCAGCGTT
>JALYVS010000475.1 GCA_030853115.1 Actinomycetota bacterium | reverse complement strand
TGCGGCTGCTGCGATGGCGCACCAGCCGGTGGTCACGCTGTGCGGTTGTGCAGGCGGATGGACCAGGAATTGCGCGGTCTGCGGGGTGTACCAGGCGAACGCGATGACCGCGAAGGTGATCGGGGCGGCGATGGCGCCGCCCAGGCTGGCGAAGCGGGAGCGGGCGACGCAGGCGGCGGCGGCCACGGTGACCGCGGACCATGCGATGAGCTGCGCTATCAGCGCATAGGTGGGTTCGCTCGGGTCGTGCAATGAGTGCCGGGGGATGACCCCGGCCATGACGCGCAGTTCTGCCCAGCAGGTTACGGCCAGGAAGGGGACGGCCAGCAGCAGGTGGCCGGCCGGGGTCACCCAGGCCGGGACGGGGGTGGCCCGGGTCAGCGGCCGGAACGGGAGGTAAGGGACGAAGGCCAGCGCCGCGGCCGCGGGCAGGAGGGACAGGCGTACGGTGCCCTGGTCGAGCCAGAAGGTGGCGTGGTCGTGGTGTACGACCTGGACCAAGATGGTGAAGATCGCGATGCTGGCCAGGCACCCGCCCATCAGCGTGGCCCAGGGCATCGTCCGGGTCAGGTATCGGGTGAGCAGGGGCAGCGCGGGGACCCAGGACAGGCGCGGCGGCCTGGTACGGCGGGCCGGGTGGCCAGGCGCAGGCCGCGTGTCCTGGGCCTGCGGGATGTCTGGGGGCCGTGCTGTCACCGGTACCTCCGGATGCGGATCGTTTCGCGGATCGGGCTCAGGGCTTGAGGTTTAGGGAGGCGCTTGGCGGCTGGGGGAGGGCCGGCATCTGGATGCCGAGTGCCGCGGCGAGCTGGGTGCCGGTGGTCCGCGCGTTCAGCCAGGTGGCCCATCCGTTCGCGAGGACCTGGCTGACTTTCTGTTCGGGCAGGCCAGTCATGGCCGTGGCCAGCAGGTACCCGGCGTCGGTGAGTTGCAGCCCGGACGCCGTGACGCCGTACGCCTGGGTGTTGCCCATCCACATTGCGACGGTTTGCTTGCGGCCGCCCGGTCCCGTGGGCCCCGAAAACCACTCCACACCGTGCTGTAGCTCACCGGCCGGGGTGTGAGTGGCGAGGAGGGCCAGCCAGATCGCGATCGCTTCCCGCGCCTGATCCTGCGCGTACGAAGGCTGGCTGGGGCACGCGAGGCCGTCCGCCCACTCGGCGGTGGCCAGGGCCAGGTTGAACTTCGCGTTGGCCAGGTACCCGCCCGCGGCGGGCCATCCCCCGGCCGTCAGGTAGATCGCCGAAGGCGCGGCGGTGTTACCTGGCGCGTTCCGTTTCTGCGTGTTCCACTGAGAAATCTGCGGGGCAGGCTGGCCGCGGGTGAGGCCCGGGTCGGTGAAGTCCACGGACAGGACCTGCTGGACGGTCAGCGGCTTTCCGGACCGGGCAGGCAAGAGCGCCAGCACCTCGTCGACGGGTGCCTCGAACCAGGATAGGTCCCGGCTGAAGCCGGGGTAGAGACAGTACGTGACCTGATTGCCGGTGGTGCAGTGCTGCACCGAGCCGGGGTCGGCCATCTCGGCAGCCAGGTGGTTCAGCTGGGCGGCGGGGACGGGTCCCAGCTCGACGACTCCCGCGAAACAGGTCGCCGCCGCGGCGAGGACTGCGGCTGCCGTCAGCCAGCCACGGGCCCGGGCGCTGCGGACGGTCATGGCCAGCGCCACGATCGCGGCCAGGATGACGCCACCGGCCAGTTCGGCCGCGTGCGCTCCGGCGGGCGGGTATCCGGTCAGCGGGCCGGGCAGCGAGCCCAGCTGATCGTTGTAGATTTGCCACGGGATCAGCCAGATGCTCCATCCCGGGATCAGGTGAGCCGTCGCGGTGGGCAGGAACAGTGCCAGGGCGCCAAGCAGGCCGGCCAGCGGATGCGGGAACCCGGTACCGATCGCGGTCCCGACCGCTCCGGCGGCGATTACCAGCACGAGCCCCGCGGCCAGCACCGTGATGCTGGGACCGCCCCCGATGGGGTCACGCAGCTGCACGGTCACGACGCCGACGCCGGCCAGTAGCAGGCTGGCGGGCAGTGCTCCGGCCAGGCCGGCCAGGTGGGCGATGGTGCGGGTGGCTGCCGTGGCGGGGAAGCTGGCGTACAGGTCGGTCATGGAGTCCCGGCGGCCCCGTCCGGCGGCTAGCTCGCGGCGGCCAGGACAGTCATGGCGAGGATGAGCTGGCCGCCGCCGATCCGCCAGCCGGCGTTCCACCACAATGGCTGCACCTGCCCTGGCCAGTATGAGTAGCCGATCAGCGCGATGCCCCAGAGCAGTCCGGCCAGCACGAGCGGGCTGCGGGCCATGCGCACTGCCTCGATCCTGGCCAGGCCCGCCATCATCGGCATCCAGGGCGACCGGGGCCGCGCGGCGCCGCGTGACCCGTCGCCGCCTCCGGCGGGGGCGGTGTCCGTGCCGTGCCGTGCAGGCCCGGTCACCGCGTGCCTGCCGCGTGGGATAGCAGCAGGTAGCCGTCTTCGACGGTCGGCGCGACGAGCTCGGCGCCGGCCGGCGGGTGCTCGCCGACGTGCCGCCACCGGCTGTCGCCGCCGCGCCAGGAGAGCCGCCGTTCCTGTGACCCGCATCACATTGGCGAGCGGCTATAGCGCCGGCCGGCACCTCAACGCAGTATTGGTTTAGGACGACCTGCGCCCCTGCCGATACCGGGGACAGACAAAGGCCCACCCGCAGCACGACCTGACCGCCATCGCGGTCAGCATCTGGCGTCTCAGCCAGCTTCCCCCGGTGGTGGAGTTCCCCGGCTACGCCGAGGCGATTGCCAACTCCGGCCATCCCGCCACCGAAGCGTTCCGCAAGGAATTGAGGCTTGCGGCGACCTTGGCAAACATCACGCGGTCACGGAAGGCCTCCGTAGTGAGCTCTCCAGCGTGGCCCTCACCGGTGATCACATCGACGCCGGCCGACCGGGAGATCGGGACAGCCTCTTGCCGCCGCGCCGAGCACATCGACGTGCCGCCCGGCCCGCCCGTGGCCCCGGCTACGGGCGATCTTCGCTTTCCCCATGTTGTCTCCTTGCCGTATCGGGTGCTGCCGCACTGCACGAACGTAAGATGCCGGCGCCCCTCCCTGCGTGAGTGCGCCACTGATGTCAACCCGGGGGCGGAGACGCGGCGTGTTTCTCTACAGAGACACCAAGCGAAACGGGGCGCGATGGCCGATAGCGACGAACAGTTCACCGCCTACGTGCGTGACCGCGGCGAGCATCACCTGCGCGTAGCGGTGCTGCTCACCGGCGACTGGCACGCAGCCGAGGACCTGGTCCAGGCAAGCCTGGTCAAGCTTTACCGCGCCTGGCCGAAGCTGCGGCTTGACAGCGACCCGGACGCCTACCTGCGGGCGATCATGGTGAACACGCACCGGTCGTGGTGGCGCGCCCGGTGGCGCCGCGAAACGCCGGCAGGCGACCTGCCCGAGTCCGTGATCGAAGACTTCGCCGACGGTCAGGCGGTCGCCGCGCAGGTGCGCGAGGCGCTCCAGACGCTGCCCAGACAGCAACGCATCGTGGTGGCGCTGCGGTACGGCGTCGACCTGCCAGAAGCCGAGGTCGCGAGGATGCTCGGCCGCTCCATCGGAACCGTCAAGACGCAGGCGCACCGCGGCCTGCACGCACTACGCGAGATCCTCAGGGAGGACCATTATGAACGAAACAGAAGCTAAGGCGCGCCGCCTGCTCGCGGCGGCCACTGAGGACATGCCGCCGGGAGTCGACCTGCTGGCCGGGTTCGGCGCGGCGCGGCGGGAGAAGGCAGGGCGGACGCGCAGGCGCGCTGCGGTGTCGGCCGGGCTCATGGCGGCAGCCGCTTCCGCCACCGCGGTCGCGCTAACCGTCGGCTCCACCCCGCCCGCGTTCGCCAAGGTCAGCACGATCACCACCGCGCTGACCCGCACGCTGGCCCAGAGCTACCACGTCAGCGAGCAAAGGTCCATAACCGTGAACGGGGCCTACAGTCACGAAACCTGCACCGCCCAGGTAGACCCGGTGCGGAAGCTCGACGCAAGTTCCTGCTCGGGCCCGCCGCCGGGCTACCTCGAGGTCGGCGGCTACTCCTACCTCTACCTCGCCAATATCGCCGGACACCCCGGCAAGCACTGGCAACGGTGGCGGCAGCCATTCCTCCCACAGCCGCTGATCGACACCGGTACTGTCAGGGTCATCACCCTGACACCACAGCAGGTGCTATCCCAGCTCAAGCGGCTCACCAAGGTCTCGGTCACGGGCCCGGTGTCAGGACCCGGATGGACAGGCACGCGGTACGCATTCGCCTATGGCAGCACACGGCTGAGGTTCAGCGGCACCGTGGACGTCGATCAGCAGGGACGAGCCCGGGCGCTCACCCTGACCTCCCGGTGCACCGGCTTCCATACCCCGGCGGCGACCCCGCAGGGCATCCCCGGTTACATCCCGCCGTTCGCGGAGACACAGTCTCTGACCTTCAGCGACTTCGGGGCGCCGGTAATCGTTACCCCGCCGCCCGCGGATCAGACAATCACCGTGCCCGCCTGATCAGCCGGCCACGAAGCGCGGCCGCCCCACCGG
>JALYVS010000006.1 GCA_030853115.1 Actinomycetota bacterium | reverse complement strand
CCGGTGGACTGCGCGGCCCCCCGCAGCGCGTCGGCCAGCGGCAGGTAGGGCACGCTGTCGCCGAGCTCGGCGCACTGGCCGGACAGCACGGTGAAACCGCGTCCGGCGGCGAGCTGGGTGACCTCCCGGACCAGGCGCGACTTACCTACGCCCGCGTCTCCGCTGACCAGCGCGGCCACCGAGCGGCCCGCCTCGGCGTCGTCGAGCAGGGTGAGCAGGCGACCGAGCTCGTTGTCACGCCCGACCATGCGTGCGGCCGACACCTGTAGAACCATGGGCACGAGTATCCCATCAGGGACGGGTGATTCCGATTCGTTCCGCTCCTGGCGGGGCGCGGGAGACCGGGTACTCTGCGAATCATGGATAAGGTCACCCGGAGCGACGAGCAGTGGCGTGAGCAGCTGACGCCAGAGGAATACGCGGTTCTGCGCCAGGCCGGTACCGAGGCCCCGTATACCGGGGAGTACACCGACACCACAACCGAAGGCGTATACCGCTGCCGGGCGTGCGGCGCGGAGCTGTTTCGTTCGGATGCCAAGTTCGAGTCGCATTGCGGCTGGCCGTCGTTCTACCAGCCGTCCGAGTCCGACGCGGTCGTGCTCATCGAGGATCGCTCACTGGGCGGCGTCCGCACCGAGGTGCGCTGCGCGGCCTGTGACTCCCACCTGGGCCACGTGTTCGCCGGAGAGGGTTACGCGGTGCCCACCGACCAGCGCTGGTGCATCAACTCGGTGTCGCTCGAACTGGAGCCCTCGGGTCCGGCCGCGCCGTGAGCTTGCGGCTGATCCGGGCGGACGTACTGTCTTCGGGCACCGCGCAGACCGGCGGCATGGCGCGCACCGCGGCCATTTCCGGTGAGCTGACCGGCGCGCGGGCGTTGTGGATGGGCCGCACCGTGGTGCCGCCCGGGGTCTCGTCGGGCAATCATCACCACGGCGACTCCGAAACCGGCATCTACGTGGTGTCCGGTCACCCGGTCTTCGTGTTCCGCGACCCGGCGAGCGGGTCTGTCGTGCGCCTTGAGCCCGAGCCCGGAGACTACGTGTGGGTGCCTCCGCACGTTCCGCACCGGGAGGAGAACCCCTCGCCGGACACCGAGGCCGTCGTCGTGCTCGCCCGGTCGACCCAGGAAGCGATCGTGGTCAACGTGCCGGCCTTGTGACGGCGGCTATTCGGGGTCCCGGCCCTTATACCCGCGGGCGCGCTTGGTCGCGCCGCGGTTGCGCTTGGCCTCCAGGCGCCTCTCGTTCGCACGGCGACCGGGCTTAGTCGGGACACGCCGGCGCTGGGGCGGGGCGACCGCGGCCCGCAGCAGGGCCGCCATCCTGGCCCGGGCGCCCTGCCGGTTGGCGAGCTGGCTGCGCTGCTCGGACGCGGCTACCGTGAGCACTCCGCCGGCCAGCCTTCCGGCCAGGCGTTCGGCCGCCCGGACCCGCGCCCATTCCGGGAGTGCGGACGAGCGCTCGACGTCGAAGGAAAGCTCGGCCCGGCTGTCGGCGGTGTTGACCGACTGGCCACCGGGCCCAGATGAGCGGGAGAAGCGCTCGCTCAGTTCGCTGCCCGGTATCAGCAGCCAGCCGTTTACCCGGAGATCCTCAGGCATCCCTCGACGTTACCCCTGTGCCAGGTTAAGCGAGGCTGGCGACGAGCTCGTGGACGGGCTTGCGGCGGCCGGTGTAGAACGGAACCTCGACGCGGGTGTGCAACCGGGCCTCGGACCCGCGCAGGTGGCGCATCAGGTCGACGATCCGGTGCAGCTCATCGGCCTCGAAAGCGAGTATCCACTCGTAGTCGTTAAGCGAGAAGCAGGGGACCGTGTTGGCCCTGACGTCGGGATACTCGCGTGCCATCATCCCGTGCTCGGCGAGCAGCCGGCGACGTTCCGCGGGATCGAGCAGGTACCACTGGTACGAGCGCACGAACGGGTACACGCTCACGTACGCGCGCGGTTCCTCCTCCGCCACGAACGCCGGGATATGGCTCTTGTTGAACTCCGCGGGACGGTGCAACGCCATCACCGACCAGACCGGCTCGCTGCACCGGCCGAGCCGGATCCGGCGGAAGCGCGCGTACAGGTCCTGCAGGTCATCCGGATCCGGGGCCACCCACCAGAACATGTAGTCCGCGTCGGCCCGCAGGCCCTGCAGGTCGTAGCAGCCGCGGGTCACCACGCCTTTGCCTGCCGCCTGCTCCAGCAGATCGCTCGCCTCGGCGGCGGCGCTGCGGAGACCACCCGCTTCCAGCGCGGCCCGGTCGGCCACCCGGAACACCGACCACATCGTGTAGCGGACCAGTTCGTTGAGATCACGCGCCTTCGGCTTGCGTTCCACCTCAGTGCCCCCGGCGGATGCGGCGGCCGCGGATCCCGCGGCGGCGGTACCCGCGCCGCCCGGCTCGGTCATCTCGTGTTCATTAGCCATGTCACCATTGTCGGCCACGGCGGTCACCGCGCCGGACCCGGTCACCGCCTGGGCGGCAGGGACGCCAGGATCTGGTCGACCGCGGAGCGAGCGGTCGCGACGCACGCCGGTATGCCCACTCCGTCGTAAGCCGCGCCGCAAACCGCGAGCCCGGGCTGGGTTGCCACCGCCGCGCGTATCCTCGCCACCCGGTCCAGGTGCCCGACGGTGTACTGGGGTAGCGCCCCGCCCCAGCGGGTGACGCGGGTGGCGACCGGAGCGCCGGGCACCCCGGTTGCCGCTGCGAGTTCCGCCGCGGCCAGCGCGGCGAGGTCGTCGTCGGCGCGCTGCAGCAGCGCTTCCTCGCCGATCCGGCCCACCGAGCACCGCACGATCTCCAGCGGCTCGCCCGCCCGCGCCGTCGCACGGGCCAGATGCGGCCATTTGACGGTGGAGAACGTCGCCGCCTTGACGGCCCGTCCGTCCACGGCCGGCACCAGGTACCCGCTCCAGCCCAGAGCGCCGAGGCCGGGACCGGGACCGGGACCAGCGGATCGCGGGTAGGCGAGTGTGATGACCGCCATGCTCGCGTAGCTGATCTCGCCGAGCGCCGTGACGGCCGCGGAAACGCCAGGCACCCCGGCGAGCAGCCGGCCGGCAGGTCGCGCCGGGATGGCGACGATGACCGCGTCCGCGTCAACGCACTCCGGCGCCGCCGCGGATCCCACGGTGAGCCGCCAGCCGTTCTGGGTCCGGGACAGCTCGCGGGCCACCGAACCGGTCCTTACCGCCGCCGCCGATGCCTTCGCCAGGAAGTCGGGCAGCGTTCCCAGCCCCCCGGCGAGCGTCGTGAACACCGATCCGCCGGCTCGGGCCGCCGCCGCAGCGCTCCCCCGCCGGCCCTGGGCTTGGACCGGGTCCGGGTTCGGCGCCGGGGATGGCATCAGGGACTGGGCCGCCTCGGCGAGCGAGCGGTACCGCCGGGACGCGGCCGCCAGCGCGGGCAGCGTCGCGTCGAACGACAACTCCGCGGAGCGCCCGGCGTAGACCCCGCCGAGCAGCGGATCGACCAGCCGGTCTACCACCTCATCCCCGAGCCGGGCCCCGATGTACTGCGCGACCGGCACGTCACCATCGCGAGCCGTCGGCGGGAGCTCAAGGTCCTGGCGGGCCCGGGCGACACCTTCGCTGGACAGCACACCGGACTTGGCCAGCTCGGCCAGGTCGGAGGGCACGCCCATGACCTGACGTCGCGGCAGCGGGCGCAGCGCGCCGAGCGTCCAGATCGCCGGCGACGTGGTGCCTGGTACCACCCGCTGATCGGCCAGTCCGGCCTCGGCAATCAGCCCGGTTCCTTCGGGCCGCGTGACGAGCAGCGCTTCGGCTCCCTCGTCGACCGCAACACCAGCGATCTGCGAAACCGAGAGCTTGCCGCCAATGCGGGGTGACCCCTCAAGCACGGTCACCCGCACGTCGTGCTCTCGGAGGAAAAACGCCGCCGCCAGCCCGGCGATCCCGCCGCCCACGATCGCTATGTGTGGCTGCCGGTTCGCAGTGTTCATGCCTGCCAGCCTGGCAGACGCCGTGCGATGCGGCGCACGGCGGACCCGCGCCCTCGGCGCGCGCGCGGCTACCAGGAGCCGAAGGTCCTCGCCGGCCGCGTTCGCGGCGCCGCGTGCCGTGACCCGCACGGGGCCGTCCCGGTGCGAGATCGTGACCGCGACGGCGGAACCGCGTGGGTCCCGCCCGCCGTCACAACAGCATGAACACAGGGAGCTTGAGCCGGAACCGCACGCGGACCGGACGCGCACGACACGGCGCCGTCGCCGGCCTCATGATGGGCAGCGTCATGCTTACCGGGGGAATGTTCCTCGCAGGATGCTCGGCGAGCAGCTCGAGTAGCACGGCCAGCTCCGGGGCAGTGAAAGCCGCCGCCGGGTCAGTGCCTGCGCCCGCGGCCATCAGCAGCGAGGCCGGCGCCCCCGGCGCGGGCAAGGCGGCACTGCAGCTGGCCGGCCCGGGCACGACCGCGAGGCTCGCACCCGTCAGCGCCATCATCTACACCGCGCAGCTGACCATCCGGGCGGCCAGCGTGAGCTCGGCCGCCGCCAAAGCCGCGCAGATTGCCGAGAGCGCCGGCGGCTACGTCTCGGATGAGACGGACTCAGCCAATCCGAACCACCCGTCCGAGGCCACCGCCAGCGTGCAGCTCAAGATTCCCGTCGCGGCTTACCAGCTCACGCTCGGCCGGCTCGAAGACGGCCTCGGCACGCAGCTGTCCCTGCAGCAGCAAGCCCAGGACGTCACCCAGCAGGTAGCGGATGTGAACAGCCAGGTCACCTCCGATACGGCGGCCATCTCTCAGCTTCGTGCCCTGCTCTCACGCGCGGGCTCGGTCGGCGATCTGCTCGGCGTCCAGAACCAGATCAACGCCGAGGAATCCAGCCTGGAGGCGATGCAGGCACAACAGCGTGCCCTCGACCACGAAGTCTCCTACGCGACCCTGACGCTGACGATTCTCGGGCCCAGGGCCACGGCGCTGATCCATCGCCCCAAGGCCCCGCCCAGCCTGGCGGGCGGGCTCGGCGCCGGCTGGCGGGCGCTCCGGGTCACGGTGTCCTGGACGCTGGCCTTCCTGGGCGCGGTGGCACCCTTTGCCGTCATCGGAGCCCTGGCCGTCTTCGTGGTCCACCGCGGTCGGCGCTGGCTGATTCACCGCAGGGGCGCCGCCCAGCCGGCTTCGCCGGAAAGCTAGCGACCGCAGAGTCAGGCGAGGAGTCACGCAGGCCGGTTCGTCCGGTCAACCGGGCGTGCGGAGCGACTCGGCGTGGACCAGGTCGGTGAGCTTGGCGAGTACGGCAGGGTCGGTCTCCGGCAGGACGCCATGTCCCAGGTTGAACACATGTCCTTCGGCTGTCCGCCCGCGCGTGATGATATCCCTGGCCCGCCGCTCGATGACCTCCCAGGGGGCGAGCAGGATAGCCGGGTCGAGGTTGCCCTGCAGGGCCTTACCCGGCTCCACCCGCCGGGCAGCTTCGTCAAGCGGGATGCGCCAGTCGACCCCGACCACGTCCGCCCCGGCTTCCCCCATCAGCCCGAGCAACTCGCCCGTCCCGACGCCGAAGTGGATGCGGGGTACGCCGGCCGGTGCGAGCGCCGCGAAGATCCGGCTGGTATGCGGCAGGATCGCGTGCCGGTAATCGCCCGGGCTGACCGCGCCGACCCACGAATCAAAGAGCTGGATAGCTGAAGCGCCCGCTGCGACCTGGATCTGAAGGAACGAGATGGTGATATCGGCCAGCCGCCCGAGCAGCGCGTGCCATAGCTCGGGGTCGCCGTACATCAGCGCCTTGGTCTTGTCGTGGTTTTTGGAGGGCCCTCCCTCCACCAGATACGAGGCGAGCGTGAACGGCCCGCCCGCGAAACCGATCAGCGGACATTCGCCCAGCTCAGCGACGAGCAACCGGACCGCTTCGGTCACGTAGGGCACGTCTTCGGGGCCCAGCGGACGCAGCCGCGCAAGGTCTGCCGCCGTCCGTATAGGGCTGTCAACCACAGGCCCGATCCCGGCCTTGATGTCGACATCGATGCCCACGGCGCGCAGCGGCACCACGATGTCGCTGAACAAGATGGCCGCGTCCACCTCGTACCTGCGCAGCGGCTGCAGGGTGATTTCGGTGATCAGCTCGGGACGGGTGCACGAGTCGAGCATCGAGATGCCCTCGCGCAGCCTGCGGTACTCGGGCAGCGAGCGGCCGGCCTGCCGCATGTACCAGACCGGCGTGTAAGGAGCCGGCTCTCTTCGGCAGGCCTGCAGGAAAGGGGACTTCGTCGGGCTCAAGCTCACGTCAGGGATCGTCTCACATCACCGCACTGTAGCCGCGAGGAGACACGCCGTCTGAGATCCCACGAATCAGCGCGAGAGCGTGCCAACATCGGAATCGGTTCCGCTCGAACCACCGCGAAGTCGGCACTGCAAGTCCCTCGATGCCCCGCAAGGAGGAGGTCGCCAGGATGACGTACCTGAACAGGTACTGCACCGGATGCAGCGATGAGCAGCTCTTCGAGCGGTTTCACGGGGAGCCTGCCGACTGCCCGGACGCGCCGGACGGCGACTGCCAGGAATGGGCCTGCGCAGTATGCGGTGACGCCCTGATCATCGGTCTGCCGCGGCGCGAGCAGCTAAGCCGCGACCGCACGTCCCAGGCGGCATAATCCGGCCAGGACTGGTCCTCACTCCCCGGTGCCCCGAAGTAAAGTCAGGCGACTACCATGAAGCATTGGCGTTTCGGCGTGAATCTAGATGGCGCTGCGTGAGAAGCGGATGACAGACACGTACGCTCGGATCATGAGGTCGGCTGACGAGCCAGAGAAGCGGCGCACCGCCCGCGCACGGACGTCCCGGGGATTGGGCGCGGTGCCCGGTCGGCCGGATGCGGCCGAGGTGGCCGAGGTAATGCCGGACGCGCCCCCGGCGCTGGTCGACGCCTCCAAGAAGCCCGCCAGTCAGCCGGGACCGTCGAGGCCAGCCAGAACGTCCGCAAAAAAGCCCAAGACATCCAGCACCGCCGCCAAGGATCCAGGCGCAGCGGGCGTAATCCCGGCTGAAGCCGTCAGCACGCAGCCCGTGGCCTCGGTGCCACCGGTCCGGACCGCGGTACCGGCGGCCCGTGTCCCTGGCCCGGCGACACCGGCCCGCAGCTCACCGAGACCGGCCCGCGGCTCATCTGCGGCGCCGGGGTCAGCCGCGGAGGTGGCGTTTGCGGGGGTGGCGGCGGCCTTCCTGGCGGGCCGGGACGCGCTAGCTCGCCGGGACCTGCAGTTCGAAGACGTGCCCGCACCCAAACGGCTGGCCCCGTACGCCACGGCTATCGCGGCTACCATCCAGCGGGACGACGCTGATGTCGCCTGGGGACGGCTGGTGCTGCTCTACGATCCGGACGGCCAGGAAGGCTGGGACGGCTTCTTCCGGCTGGTGGCCTACATCCGCGCCGAGGTTGAGCCGGAAATCGCGGCAGATCCGCTGCTCGGCGAGGTTGGCTGGAGCTGGCTCTCAGAGGCCCTCGACGCCCACGTGCCCGGCTATTCGGTGCCGAGCGGCACGGTGACCAGGGTGATAACCGAGGGATTCGGCGCCAAACGAGACGAGCTTCCGCTGACGGGTTTCGAGCTTCGGGCTTCCTGGTCCCCGGCCGGGCCCGCTGAATCCGGGAATACAGGCCCGGGTCACGATGATCTCGCTACCCTTGACCTCTCCGCGCACATCGCGGCCTGGTGCGACTGCCTATCGGCCGCAGCCGGCCTGGAACCGCCGGGGACACGGGCACTTCGGCAGCCGGGGTACGGGTGAGCGCAGGCAGTGAGACCGGGACGGCTGACGGGCACGAAGAGGGTGACCTAGCCGAAGGGGCCGAGGAGGCTAACGGGGTTACCCCACTGCTCGAGCCCCGTGACGGCATGCCACCGGTCACCGAGACCGATGCGGCCCTAGCCGAGGTCACCAGCAGGCTCGCTGACGGCGAGGGCCCGGTCGCGGTCGACGCCGAACGCGCCTCCGGATACCGCTACGGCCAGCGTGCCTACCTCGTTCAGCTGCGCCGCGCCGGGGCGGGTACCATCCTCATCGATCCGGTCGCCTGCCCTGACCTGTCTGGTGTCGATGCCGCAGTCGGCGGCGCCGAGGCCGTATTGCACGCGGCATCGCAGGATCTGCCCTGCCTGGCCGAAATCGGGTTCCGGCCGCAGAAGCTTTTCGACACCGAGCTGGCCGGGCGGCTGCTCGGGTACCCACGGGTAGCGCTTGGCACGCTGGTCGAGGAGGTGCTCGGCTTCCACCTGGAAAAGGGGCATTCGGCCGCCGACTGGTCGGTACGGCCGTTGCGCGAGGAGCTGCTGCGCTACGCGGCTCTCGACGTCGAGGTGCTGGTCGAGTTGAGGGATGCTCTGGCCGCGGAACTCGCCACCCAGGGCAAGACCGAATGGGCCCGGCAGGAATTCGAGGCCGTGCTCGCGGTCAGGCCGAACGCACCACGGCCTGACCCGTGGCGGCGTACCTCGGGCATCCACCGGGTGCAGTCCCGGCGCGGGCTTGCTGTCGTGCGCGAACTGTGGACGACCAGGGAAAATATCGCGCAAGCCGCTGACCTGTCCCCGCGGCGCATCCTGCTCGACACGGCAATCATCGAGGCGGCTAGGTCGCTGCCCGCCGACCACGCGCAGCTGATCAAGATCAGCGGGTTCACCAGCCGCCAGGCCCGCAGGCATGAGCGAGAATGGCTGGCCGCGGTCACCCGGGCGCGGGCCAGCGCCGATCACGAGCTGCCTGAGGCCACCGGCGGAGCGATCTCGAACGGACCGCCGCCCGCGCATCGCTGGGCCGAGCGCGATCCCGCCGCCGCGGCCCGTTTGGCGGCCGCCCGGGAGGCCGTGACGGCCATCGCCGAGAGCAACAGGCTCCCGCTTGAGAACCTGATTTCCCCCGATACGGTGCGCAGGCTGAGCTGGGATCCGCCGCAGCCGTGCACCGGACAGACCATCGCGCAGGCGCTTGCGGGCTACGGAGCCCGGCCCTGGCAGGTCGAGCTCACCGCAGAACCGATCGCCGATGCGATGCGTGACGCCCCTACGCACGTAAAGGACGCGCCTATGCTGGGGAGCTCCGCCGAACCCGAGAGGTGATCGAACCGGTGCTGACGACCGCAGCGGCGCTGGCCAGCAGCTCACCGCCGCTGCCTGGCTTCCTCAACGCGCTCGCATCGCCCCTGCAGCACTACGGGATCTGGGCGATCGGCTTCCTGCTCTTGGTGGAGGATTTCGGCATTCCCGTACCCGGCGAGACGATCCTGATCGCCGGCGCCATCTACGCCGGCGCCGGCAAGCTCAACGTCGTGGCGGTTGGCGTCACGGCCTTCATCGCGGCCACTCTCGGCGACAATATCGGCTTTGCGATCGGGCACTTCGGCGGCCGCGCGCTGGCTCTGCGCTGGGGCAAGTACGTGTTCTTGACCGAAGAGCGGCTGAACCGGGCCGAAAAGTTCTTCGGGCGGCACGGCGGCAAGATAATCTCGATCGCGCGCTTCATCGATGGCCTTCGCCAGGCGAACGGGATCATCGCGGGCATCAGCGGCATGCACTGGCGCCGCTTCCTCGCCTTCAACGCCCTCGGCGCTGCCCTGTGGGTGGGGACCTGGGTTAGCCTCGGTTATCTCGCCGGAAACCACATCTCGAAGATCTACCACTACATCACTCAGTACTCCTATTACGTGCTGATCCTGGCCGTGGTGCTGCTGGCTGCCTACATCGTCCGTCGTCACCTTCGGCAGCGCCATCGGCGGCCAACCTCCGCCGTGACCAGCGCTGCCAGTGAGAAGCATGAGACCGCAAGTGCGACTGAGGCCGCGGAAGTAGCGCCCAGGCCCGAGGCCGAGCCCGCGACCGCGGTCGTGGCTGAGCCTTCAGCCGTGGCTGAGGCCGAGCCCTCGGCTGTGGCTGAGCCGGCGCCCGCGGATTCTAGGCCGCACAATCACCCAGTTGCTGAGCTCCGGGCAGATGAGCCCGAAGCCGCGGAGTTCATCCCAAGTGAGCCGGCGGGCGACCTAAACGGTGCCCGCGAAGCTAGCGATCGGAGCCTGCCGAGCGAGCCGGCGGGCGCGGCGCGGCCTGGACTGACGAGCGAGGAACGGGCGAGTAGGGAAGACAGCGCCTGACAGCGCCTGACAGCGCCCACAGGCGAGCGGACCCGCACAGCGAGCGGGGGGGCCAGCACAGCGAGCGGGCCAGCCCAGCTAACGCGGCGCCAGATAGGTCGTAGCGCTCGAGCGCGGCCAGTTCCCCGGCCGCCGTGTGCAAGACACAGAAGCCGCCTTTGGGCAGCGGCGGATGCGGTGCGGGCGAGGCGCCGAGCGCGGTGCACGCCGCCGCGAGCGCTTTCGGGAGGTTCTCGCCATGCAGGCAGAGGACCGCCGGCCGGCCGGCTGCCACCAGGTCACGAACCAGGTCGTCGAGAGTGTCACCACGGCTCGTTCGGGAGGGAAAACGACTCGAGCGGCCGGAAAGCGCCAATGCGGCCTCCGCCTCCACGGCCCCCCCGAAACTCGCCGCGTAAGGGCGCACGCTCTCGGTACAGCGCACCGCGGGCGAGCTCAGGACGCGTGCGGTGGGCGCGATGCAGGACAGCAGCCCGGCCAGCACCAGCGCGTCCGTCGCCCCGCTGGCATCGAGGGGCCGCGACTCGTCATTGGCCGGCCAGTGCGCCTTATCTCCCGCCGTGGCGTGCCTCAGCAGGATCAGCGGCACCGTTTCCCGTGGCACCAGCCCGTCGATCACGGCCGCGTCACGCGAGTAGCTCAGCTGCTCCCTGGCCTGGGCCACCGGCAGCCAGGACACTGCGTCCACTTCGTGACTGGCCGCGGCCTGGTGGCCGAGGCTGAGCACTGACCAGTAGTCGATCCGCTTGCGGAAAGCACCGGTCTGGTACTGCACGGACGGCAGCCGCGGTCCGAGCACGGAACGCACGCTTGTCTCCTCGAAGACCTCGCGTACCGCGGTGAGCAAGATGTGCTCACCCGGCTCGCACTTGCCTTTGGGGAACGACCAGTCGTCGTATTTAGGCCGGTGCGCCAGCAGGACCTCGATCCCCGGAGTCCCGGGAACCCCACGGACCGCGCCGCTCTGGTAGATCTTGGCGGCGGCGGGCCGCCACACCACCGCGCCCGCCGCGAGGACGTCAGTCATCGGCCGGCCGGACTCTACGCTCCCTGACCAGGTGCTCCTGCACGTCTCGCAGCCGATTCCCGGCCTCGTCCCGGCTGTGCCTGACCCAGTGGCCGTCTGCGTTGAGCCACCAGGAGGCGGTTCCGTCGTCCATGCCGAGGTCGAGGATCCGCCGCAGCCTGCGCCGGTGGCCCGGATCGGTGACCTGCACGAGCAGCTCCACCCGGCGGTCCAGGTTCCTGTGCATCACGTCGGCGCTGCCGATCCAGACCTGCGTGTCGTCCTCGCCCGCGCCGAACGCATAGACGCGGGAGTGCTCGAGGAACCGGCCGAGCACGCTGCGGACCCTGATGTTCTCGGATAGCCCCGGGATCCCCGGCCGCAGCGCGCAGATGCCGCGCACCCACATGTCGACGGTGACCCCGGCCTGCGAGGCCCGGTACAGCGCGTCGATCACCACCTCATCGACCAGCGCGTTGGTCTTGAACACGATCCTGGCGGGCTGGCCGGCCCGGCGCCGTTCAGCCTGCTTGTCGATCCGCTCCACGATGCCGGTCCGCATCGAGTCCGGCGCGACCAGCAGCCGCCGGTAGGACCCCGTGCGGCTGTACCCGGTCAGGTGGTTGAACAGCGCGGTAACGTCCTCTCCCACCGCGGGATCAGCGGTGAGCAGGCCGAAGTCCTCATAGAGCCGGGCTGTGGTCGGATGATAGTTCCCGGTCCCGAGGTGGCAGTACCGTCGCAGCGTGCCGTCGGATTCCTCGCGGACGATAAGCGCCATCTTGCAGTGTGTCTTCAGCCCGACGAAACCGTAGACGACGTGGCAGCCGGCCTCCTCGAGCTTGCGGGCCCAGGCGATGTTAGCGCGCTCATCGAACCTGGCCTTGATCTCTACCACCACGACGACCTGCTTGCCCGCCTCGGCCGCGTCGATGAGCGCGTCCACGATCGGCGACTGGCCGCTCGTCCGGTACAGCGTCTGCTTGATCGCCAGGACCCCGGGGTCCTCGGCGGCCTCCTCGATCAGCCGCTCGACCGACGCGGCGAAGGAGTCGTAGGGGTGCTGGACCAGGATGTCGCGCTCGGCGATGGCGGAGAAAATGCTGGTCTCTTCGGGCACCGCCCGGGCGGAAGGAACGAAGGCCGGATACCTCAGCTCGCCGATGTTCAGGTCGGCGATGGCGGCTAGCCCGCTCAGGTCCAGTGGTCCCGACACCCGGTAAACGGCGCGCTTGTCGATGCCGAGCTCGGTAACGAGCCGGTCGAGCACGTCGGCCGACATCGTGTCCTCGACCTCGAGCCGGACAGCCGGCTCGAACCGACGCCGGACAAGCTCCCGCTCCATGGCCTGCAGCAGGTTTTCCGTGATGTCCTCGTCGACCTCGAGATCCCTGATCCGGGTGACCCGGAACGCGTGCTGCTCGATGACCTCCACGCCGCCGAAAAGGGCGGTCAGGTGCGCGGCGATGACATCCTCGATCGGCACGAACCGGTTCTGCGACAGCGCGAGGAACCTGGGCAGCAGCGGCGGCACTTTGACCCGGGCGAACACGGTGGCGTCCGTCTTGGGATCCGCGAGCATGACGGCGAGGTTAAGGGACAGGCCGGAGATGAAGGGGAACGGGTGGGCCGGGTCCACCACGAGCGGGGTGAGCACGGGGTAGATACGCTGCCTGAACAGGTCGCCGAGAGTAGTGCGCTCCGCTGCGGACAGTTCCTTCCAGCGCAGCAGTTCGATCCCGTGCTCGAGCAGTTCCGGACTGATCCGCTCGCTGAACGCCCGGGCATGGCGCACGGTCAGCTCACCGGTCAGCTCCAGCGTGTTGTCAAGTACCTGCCCGGGCAGCCGGACCCCGGCGCCCTCGACCGGGAACCCGGCCACCATCCTTCGCATCAGCCCAGCCACCCGGACCATGAAGAACTCGTCCAGGTTGGTCGCGAAGATGGCCAGGAACCGCACCCGTTCCAGCAGCGGGATCGACTCGTCCTCCGCGAGTTCGAGCACTCGCTCGTTGAACCTGAGCCAGCTTTCCTCCCGCTCCAGGAAGCGCTCAGGAGGCAGGCCGGATTCGTCGTCCGGCCCCGCCCCCTCGGGCTCTTCGGCGGCGGGAAGGCTCACCGGGCTGATGCTCATATCCCCCATTGTCCCGCACGGCGAGGCACAGGAAACGTCAAGGTTCTTACGACCTTTCTCCCGAACGGCCAGTGCTGATCGCCCTGGTCAGCTGTCCTGCGGTCCCAGGGTGAAGCCGACAGAGTACCGTGCCGGTCACCGGGTCGGCTAGGTGCCGCGCAGCCCGCCCAGCCGACCTGCGCGGCCCCGTCGGTTAGCCCAGCTCGGTAGCGAACGCCGCCAGGTCAAGCAGGTGGAACAGCGTGTCGCACCACCGCTCACCCGGCGGCCGGTCGTCGAAATGCCCGAGGCACTCGTTGGCCGCGTCCAGGATCGCCCGCAGCACCGCGCCTTCGTGGCCCTCGTGGCCCTCCGGAACTGCGAGCGGTAGAGCTCCTGGATCCGGCTGTCCTTCGAGGATCGCCGCCGCCTTCTGGGCCATGGTCAGCCCGAGCGTCCCGGCTAGCAGCACCCGTTGCATCATCAGGACGCCATTGTGGTCACTCATGTCGCTTGCCTCTCGATCGTCCACACCGTGGCTGTCCCGCCTTCGGAACCATGATGCAGACCGGCACTGACATTCTGAGGTCTTCGATGATCGTGGACGATCAGAAGCGGGCTGGCTGGCCGGGCTGATTGCGGTCAACCGGTGTCGCGCGCGGGACGGCAGGCGGACCAGATCGCCTCGCGGTTGTCCAGCTTGACCCGCTCACCTCGGCCGAGCGCCTTGGCCAGGTCGGCTTCGGCGGTCTCGATGCGCAGCCACTCGGTGTAGGAGACAGGCATAATCCCGCGCCCGGCCAGCACCGCGGCCAGCGGCCAGTCGGCCGCCGCCTTCGCGACCCCGGCCCCGGCGAACCCGGTCCCGTCAGCCGGGTCCGGCTGCTCTGCGGGTACCGCAGCGACACGTTCGGGGTACCTGAGCAGGCCGGCGCGCGGCAGCGGGACGTCGCCTTCGCCCGGACCGCCGGCCAGATCCTCGAGCAGGCACCGGACGGTTTCGGCCGCGTCGGACTTGTTGGTGCCGATCACGCCGGTCGGGCCGCGCTTCAGCCAGCCGGCCACGTACTCCCCGGGCAGCGGGGAGCCGTCAGCGCCCAGCACCCGGCCGAGAGCGTTCGGGACTACCGAGGCACGCTCGTCGAAGGGCACCCCGGGCAGCGGCACGCTCTGGTATCCCACCGAACGCAGCACCATCTGCGCGTTCAGCGTTTCATAGTGCCCGGTACCGCCGAAGGACCCGGCGGCGTCGATTGCGGTTCGCTCGAGGGCGACACCACTGACTCGTCCGGTGCCCAGGATTTCCGCCGGCTTCAGCCAGAACCTGACGATCAGCCGGCGCGCGTGTCCGGACGGGGCCGGATCCGTGGCCCCGGCTTGGGCCCATGTCGACATCGCGACCAGGTTGCCGCGCACCCGCCGGTCGGATTCGGTGAGCGCGGTCCCCCCTCCGGAGGAGTCGAACGCGTTCAAGTCGACCTCGTCGGCGTGCACGACGATCTCGACACCGGGCAGTTCGCCCAGCTCACGCAGCTCCTTGGTGGTGAACTTGGCATACGCGGGCCCGCGCCGGCCGATCATGTGGACCTCGCGCACCTTGCTGGCGTGCAGGGCGTCGAGAACGGGCTGCGGCACGTCGGTGGCGTGCAGGTCGGCCGGATCCCTGGCCAGGATCCTGGCCACGTCGACGGCGACGTTGCCGACGCCGATCACTGCGACGGACTCCGCGTCCAGGGTGAACGCGCCGGAGTCTATGTCCGGATGACCGCAGTACCAGTTCACGAAATCAGTGGCGGCGTAGCTGCCCGGCAGGTCCTCGCCGCCGATGCCGAGCCGCCGGTCCCGCATCGCCCCGGTCGCGTAGATCACCGCGTCGTAGGCCGACACCAGGTCGTCGCGGGTGACGTCCTCGCCGAGGTGCACCCCGCCCACGAAGCGGACGTCCGGGCTTTCCAGCACCTTGCGCAGGTACTGCGCGATGGACTTGATCGACTTGTGGTCGGGCGCGACCCCGTAGCGGACCAGGCCGTACGGCGTCGGCAGCCGGTCGATCACGTCCACTCGCACCGGTACCGGAAGCGGCAGCGCCGCCGCCTGCTTGACCAGCGCCTCGGCGGCGTAGAGCCCGGCCGGACCCGAGCCGATCACGGCTACCTTCAGCATGAGTCTTAACGCTACTCGACGGGGCGCCGTTCGGCTGCGGCCCCGTCGATCACGGCCCTGTCGGTGGCGGCCCCGTCCATCGCGGCCTGGCTCGCGTCGCGGGCATCACCGGATGACCGGCGCGCCACGGCCTCGGTGATCTGGCGGGCCAGGTGCTGCGGCGTCAGGCCCACGTCCTGAAGGACCTCGTCGCGCGTCCCGTGGATAAGGAACTCCTGCGGCAAGCCGAACGACTTGACCGGCACGTCCAGGTCATGGTCGCGTAGCAGCCTGGACACCGCGTCGCCGAAACCGCCGACCCGCCCGTTGTCCTCTACCACGGCCACCAGCCGGTGCAGCCGCGCCGCGCCCGCCAGTGCCTCGTCCACCGGCTTGGTCCAGCGCGGGTCAACTACGGTGACACCGATCCCGTGCCCGGCGAGCCGGTCCGCGACCTCCAGGCCCATTAGCGCCATCGGGCCCGCCCCGACGAGCAGCACGTCCGGGCCGAGGCCACCGGCGGGTTCGCGCAGCACGTCCATGCCGCCGAGCTTGGCGACCGCCTCAACCTCCCCGCCCGCCTTGCCCTTGGGGAACCTGACCACGGTCGGGCCGTCGGAGATCTCGACCGCTTCGTTGAGCAACTCGGCGACCCGCTTGGCGTCTCGGGGCGCCGCTATCTTCATGCCCGGGACAAGCTGCATGAGCGACCCATCCCACATGCCGTGATGGCTGGCACCGTCGGGCCCGGTCACGCCGGCCCGGTCCAGCACGATCGTCACCGGGAGCTTGTGCAGGGCCACGTCCATCAGCGTCTGGTCGAAGGCGCGGTTCAGGAACGTCGAGTAGATGGCCACGACCGGGTGCAGCCCGCCCATGGCCAGGCCCGCGGCGCTGGTCATCGCGTGCTGCTCGGCGATCCCCACGTCATAGACCCGGCTTGGGTAGGCCGCGGCGAACTGCGTCAGGCCGGTCGGGTTCAGCATCGCCGCGGTGATCGCCACGACGTCGGGGCGACGGGCGCCGATCGCTACCATCTCGTCGCCGAACACCCGGCTCCAGGTGCCTGGCAGCGCGCCTGCGGCGGGCACCTGGTGCAGCCGGTCGTCCGTGTTCTGCTCGGCCTCCAGGTAACCCAGGCCCTTCCTGGTGATTACGTGCAGGAGCACGGGGCCGCCGAAGTCACGGGCCCGGCGCAGCGCGTTCTCCACCAGTCGCTCGTCGTGCCCGTCGATGGGACCGACGTACTTGATGCCCAGGTCCTCGAACATCACCTGCGGCTGCAGGACGTCCTTGATGCCCTTCTTGATGCCGTGCAGCGTCCCGTACAGCGGGCCGCCCAGCGGCGCGCGAGACAGCGTGGTCTTGATGTAGTCGAGCACGTTCTCGTACCGCTGACTGACCCGGATCGCGGCCAGGTGCTCAGCCAGGCCGCCGATGGTCGGCTGGTAGGACCAGCCGTTGTCGTTGACGATCATGACCAGCCGCGAGTCCTTGTCCGCGGCGATGTTGTTCAGCGCTTCCCACGCCATACCGCCGGTTAGCGCCCCGTCACCGA
Organism: Actinomycetota bacterium; assembly: GCA_030853115.1. Lineage (GTDB taxonomy): Bacteria > Actinomycetota > Actinomycetes > Streptosporangiales > Streptosporangiaceae > Palsa-504. Next base: position 24,855 of record JALYVS010000006.1, on the reverse strand, counting down.
TGATGGCGACCACGGTCCGGTCCGGCTCGCCCCGCAGCTTGTAGGCCTTGGCCAGGCCGTCGGCGTAGGACAAGCTGGTGGAGGCGTGCGAGTTCTCCACCAGATCGTGCACGGACTCGGCCTGGCACGGGTAACCCGTGAGACCGCCGCGCTGCCGCAGCGTGCCGAACTGCGCGACCCGGCCGGTCAGCAGCTTATGCACGTACGACTGGTGGCCGGTATCGAAGACGATACGGTCCTTGGGCGAGTCGAAGACGCGGTGAATAGCTATCGTGAGCTCGACCACACCCAGGTTCGGCCCGAGATGGCCGCTGGTCCTCGTGGTCGTCTCGATGAGGAGATCGCGGATCTCCCCGGCGAGGCGGGTGAGCTGATCCTGGCTCAGATCCTTCAGGTCCTCAGGACCGCTGATGCACTCCAGCAGGGTCACCGGCTGCTCCTCATGTGCTGTACGGGCCTGACGGGAACGCGAACGTGCCGAGTCTACGACCGCGTTGTTACATACCCGTCATCGCGGTGGCCCGGTCCCCGACACCCGTGTCGGGCTTAGCGTCGATCGCCAAGCCGTTAACGGGGGGCCAGATCGCCGCGGGCCGGGGCTGCGGCGACCGCGGGAAGCACCAGCGGCCGTGCGGCCAGGAACCCGACGACGAGCTCAGCGCAGGAAAGCCCGAGCAGCAAAAGCACCGGGATGTCCCAGCTGCCGGTGGCGGTGTGCAGCAGTCCCACCTCCAGCGGCCCGGCACTGGCGGCGAGGTAACCGACGGACTGGGAGAAGGCGGACAGCGAGGCGGCTACGCCGGGGTTCGGAGCCCGGGCCATCATGAAGAAGATGGCCAGGCCGAGGCAGGAGCCCTGGCTGATCCCGAGGACGAGAACCCACAGCGGGGCCTGGCCCAGCGGCGCCCAGAGCGATCCGGCCAGGCCGGCGGCGGTGCCGATCAAGCTGGGCACGACCAGGGCCCGCTGGCCGGGGGTGCGGTGGGCGAGCACCGGGATGATGAGCGAGGTGGTCAGGTTCCCCACACCCATCAAGGCCAGCAGGTTCCCGGCCGTGACCGCCGATGCGCCGCGGTCCTGCAAGATGGTCGGCAGCCACGACAGCGCCGCGTAGTACAGCAGGCTCTGCAGCCCCATGAAAGCCGTGACTTGCCAGGCGAGCAGATACCTGTAGACCTTGATCGGGCCCGGCCCGGGGACCGCTCCTGACGGCACCGCGGAATCGGCAGGCGGGACCGCGGAGGCGGCTGCCTGGGGTGTCGCGGAGGCGGCTGCATGGGGTACCGTCGCGGCGGCGGCCGGGGGTACGGCGGTGGTGGGAGCGCCGGCCGCCCGGTACCCCCGGTACCTGAGCTGGGGCAGCCACAGCAGCATGGCGAGCCCGGCCGGCGCCGCCCACAGCCCGAGCGCGAGCCGCACCGAGCCGTCAGAGCTGCGGTACAGCGGCACGCTGATCAGCGAGGAAAGGATCGCTCCTAGCGACAGCGCGGTCAGGTAGATCCCGATCAGGAATCCGGCCCGCTCCGGCCAGCGCCGCTTGACCATGCTGGACAGCAGCACATTGAGGATGGCGATCGCGCTCGCCGCCAGCGCCGTCCCCGGGAACAGCAGAATCCCGGGGGCCGCCCCCCGCAACAGCAGCCCCGCGGTAAGCACGGCCAGGGCGACCAGCAGGATCACTTCCTCGCCGAAACGCCGGTTCAGCCAGGCGGCGAAGGCGGAAGCAACCCCAAAGCAGATCACCGGCGTGGCCGCGAGCAGCGACAGCGCCGCCGAGGACAGGTGCAGCCGCGTCTGCAGGTCGGGGAAGAGCGGCGGCAGGCTGGTGATCGCGGTGCGCAGGTTGAACCCGGCGGCCGCCACGGCCACCACGAGCAGCGGAATCTGGTACTTCCGGCGCGGTCCGCCGGAGGGGGGTGATGCGGTGATGACGCTAGAGGCCCGGTAGGAGCAGCAGCTTGCCGGTGGTCCGCCGGGCCGCGAGGTCCTCCTGCGCCCGGCTGGCATCGGCCAGCGGGTAGGTGCCGCCGATCCGCACGTCGAGCTCGCCCTTGGCGATCCAGTCGAAGACCTCGCCGGCCCGCCACCGCAGTTCGTCGTCGTCGGCGATGTAATGCACCATGGTCGGCCGCGTCAGGAACAGCGAGCCGCCGCGGTTCAGCCGCTGCGGGTCGACCGGGGGCACCTGACCGCTCGCGGCTCCGTATAGGACCATCATCCCGCGCGGGCGCAGCGCCGCCAGGCCGTCGTCGAAGGTGTCCTGGCCGACGCCGTCGTACACGACGTGCGCGCCCACGCCGTCCGTCACGTCGTCCACGACGGCGCGGAAGTTGTCGTAGCTCGTGACGTGATCAGCGCCCGCCCCGCGGGCGAGCTCCGCCTTGTCGCCGCCTGAGGTGGTGGCAACGACAATCCCGCCGCGCCGCTTCACCATCTGGGTGAGCAGCAGCCCGACCCCGCCGGCCGCTGCGTGCACCACGGCGATGTCGCCTTCTCGCACCGGATAGGTGCTGGTCACCAGGTAATGAGCGGTCATGCCCTGCAAGATGACGGCGCCCGCGACCTGCGAGCTGATCCCGTCGGGCACCGGAACGACCCGGCTGGCCGGGAGCGCGACCTGCTCGGCGTAGCCGCCGCCCGGGCCGGCCCAGGCGACGTGGTCACCGACGGCCAGGTGGGTGACGCCCTCCCCCACCGCGGCGACCGTCCCGGCGCCTTCCGCGCCGGGCACGAACGGAAGATCAAGCTGGTAACCGCCGACGCCCTGGCGCTGGTAGATGTCCATGAAGTTCACCCCGGCCGCGGCCACGTCCACCACGACCTGGCCAGGTCCCGGCCGGGGCGCCTGCCGCTCCGCGACGCTCAGCACCTCGGGGCCGCCTCGGCGGCCGACCTCTACCACGCGCATACTCATGCTCCCTTTTGGTTTACGACCCGACCAGCCTTCCATAAGCCGGTCAGGGGGGCCAGTCAGGGCCAGCCAGCCGAGCAGGCCGAGCGGGTAGATGAAATAACCGAAACGCACGTTGGGCCCCAGCAGGAACATCAGCATCAGCCCGACCGCCAGCCGCAGGCCCGCGGCGGGCAGGTCACGCGGCGGCCTGATGACCAGCGAGATCGCGATGGCCAGGCCCGCCGCGAGCAGCAGGCCGACGGAGGCCACGTGCCCGCCCGTTCCCATCGCGGTGAGCAGGTGCCCGGGCAGCAGGCTCCCGGCGGGCGTCTTGTCGTGGGTCAGGCCGAGCGGGAACAGCACGCTGTTTCGCACTAGGGCCTTCGCCGCATCCAGCTTGACCACCGTGGCCGGCGCCAGGGCCACGGTGAGGATCACGGTGGTGATCACCGCCGAGGTGATGAAACGGACCGCGGCCCGCACACCGTCGCGGGCGTAGAACATCGCGGCCATCACCGGGACCGCCAGCCACGCGGTTGACTTCAGGTCACAGGCGACGCCGAGGGCCGCCCCGGACCACGCGGCCGCGGCGGCTTTGGCATCCCGCGGAACGCTCAGCGCCAGGGCCAGCGCCGTGAACGCGAGCACGGGGGGATCGGTGGTAATCACCGCGAGGTTGAGCCCGATCACCGGCGAGGCGACCGCGATCGCCGCGCCCTGCAGCGCATCGCGGCGGCAGTGCGGGCAGCGCCGGTGCGGCCGCGCGATCCAGAACGCCGCGGCGAGCGGGACCACCGTCCCGAGCGCCAGCCATATCCCGGAGTTTCCCGCTAGCCCGCGCAGCCCGGCCGCGCTCGGCAGGCCGAACACGGTCATCACGGGCAGGTAGGGGTTGTAGGACAGCCACGAGGTGACCTGAGCGGCGGGCAGGTAGGGCGAGCCGTGATGGATCAGCAGCGCCGCCGCCCGGTCGATGACGAACATCCCGTCTTCGAGCGGGTAGGCCACCGACAGCCAGAGCAGCGGCGCGAGCACGGCCACGGCCACCGAGACCAGCAGCGCGGCGGTCTGGCCGCGCGAGCGCCACCGCCACATAATGAGCAGCGCCACGGCGTAGCCGCAGGCGGCCCAGATGGCCCAAACCTTATCCTCTCCCCCGGCGAAGACCGCCGAGACGGCCGCATACGCCAGGAACACGCCGTAAACAGCCATCAGGCGACGACGACCAAGCCACCGCCGGGCAGGCTCGTGACCGGCCAGGCGGCCCGCGTCGTCCGTATCGTGCGTCAGCTGGGTCCCCGTCGACCAGAATGATGGCTGCTTCCCGTGTCAGGCAGCCACACGCTAGGAGGTGATCGGCGGCGACGTCAAGCGGGCGCGGGCGCGGCGGTTCAAGGTGACGGTGCCTGCGGACTAGGCTTGGCCGGGGACTTCCTCCAGATATGGCCGCCAGCATCGGAGATGACGACATGGAACCCAGCCCGGCGCCGTGGATCAGCGCCCTGCGGCACTCCCACGACCTGCTGCAAAGCGTGGTCGAGCCCCTCAACCTTGATCAGGTTGAACAGCGCTCCTACGCCAGCGAGTGGTCGATCGCCCAGGTGCTGTCCCACCTGGGTTCCCAGTCTGAAATCTTCGGCCTGTTCCTCGACGCCGGCCTCAGCGGGCAAGACCCGCCGGGGGCTGATGCGTTCGGCCCGATCTGGGATATCTGGAACGCCAAGGACCCGCAGGCTCAGGCGTCGGACGCCCTGCGCGCCGACACCGCGACCCTGGAACGGTTCGAGTCCCTGGACGCAGAGGAGCAGGCCCGGCTGCACCTGCACATGTTCGGGATGGAACTGGGCACCACGGGGCTGGCGCGGATGCGCCTGGGGGAGCATGCCATCCACACCTGGGATGTCGCGGTCGCACTCGACCCGGCCGCTCAGGTCGCTCCGGACGCCGTCGCCCTGCTCATCGGCACGCTCGACCAGCTCGCGGGCCGGAGCGCCAAGCCGGACGGCAAGCAGCGCAAGATCCGCGTGCTGACCAGCGACCCCGAACGCCAGTTCACCCTGGAGACGGGCGATGCGGTCACCCTCACCGCATCGGACCACGAGGCCACGCCCGAGCTTGGCTTGTCGGAGCTGCGGATACCCGCCGAGGCGTTCGTCCGGCTGATCTACGGGCGGCTGGACCCGGACCATACCCCGGTTGTCGAAAGCACCGGCGTGGACCTCGATGAGCTGCGGAAGGTGTTCCCCGGTTACTGACTTTCGCCGATCACGACGGTGGCGCCCAGGTCGGCGGAGCTGACCACCCGGGTGCTCAGGCCGCTGGCCGTGAAAGCGGTTTCGGCGGCTGGCACCTGGCGCTCGCTGGTCTCGATCAGCAGGTGACCGGCGGGCGCCAGCCAGCCAGGCGCGCCCGCCGCGACTCGCCGCAGCACGTCGAGCCCGTCGGGGCCGCCGTCCAGCGCGGTTAGCGGCTCGTGGGCCCGAGCCTCGGCCGGCAGCAGGCTGATCTCCCCGGTAGGCACGTAGGGCACGTTGGCGACCAGCACGGCGATCCGGCCGCGCAGCTCTCGCGGTAGCGGCTCGTACAGGTCGCCCGAGTAGACGTGCCCACGAGGCCCCAGGAAGGCCGCGACGTTCTGCCGGGCACAGCCGACGGCGGCCGGATCGATGTCGGCCGCGTGCAGCTCGGCTCGTTCGGTCGCGGCGGCCACCGCGATGCCGATCGCGCCCGCGCCGCAGCACACGTCGGCGATGACGTCACCCGGCCGGGTCAACGCAATGGCCTGTCCGACGAGGAACTCGGTGCGCCAGCGCGGGACGAAGACGCCGGGCGTCACCGTGATACGCAACCCGCAAAACTCCGCCCAGCCGACCACGTGCTCAAGCGGCAGGCCGGAGGCACGCCGGGCCACCATGGCGTCGAGTTCGTCCGGCGTCCGGGCCGCGGCGATCAGCAGCCGCGCTTCGTCCTCGGCGAACACGCAGCCTGCCGCCCTGAGCCTGCTGACGATGTCCGGCCGGTCAGCTGCCAGCTCTAGTTCCAGTCTCGCCAGCTCCCGCGTCACCGGATCCTGGCAGCAGGGACCGGAGCACATACTGCATGATGCCGCCGTGCCGGTAGTACTCCGCCTCGCCCGGGGTGTCGATGCGCACGATGGCACGGAATTCCTTGCCGTCGGCGGTCACCGTGACCTCATGCGGGACCTGCCCGGAGTTCAGCTGCTCGATGCCGCGGATATCGAAGGTTTCCTGGCCGGTCAGGCCCAGGGACGCCGCCGATTCCCCCGGCCGGTACTGCAGGGGCAGCACGCCCATGCCGATCAGGTTCGACCGGTGGATGCGCTCGAACGACTCGACCAGCACCGCGTGCACCCCGAGCAGCAGGGTGCCCTTGGCCGCCCAGTCGCGAGAGGAACCCGAGCCGTACTCCTTTCCGCCCAGCACGATCAGCGGGGTACCTGCCTCGATGTAATGGCGGGACGCATCGTAGATGGACATCTGCTCACCGTCTTTAACGGTGACGCCGCCCTCGGTACCCGGCGCGAGCTGGTTGCGCAGCCTGATGTTGGCGAACGTGCCGCGGATCATCACCTCGTGGTTGCCGCGACGAGAGCCGTAGGAGTTGAAGTCCCGCCGCTGGACACCGTGCTCGGTGAGGTACCGGCCGGCCGGGCTGTCGGTCTTGATCGCCCCGGCCGGGGAGATGTGGTCAGTGGTCACCGAGTCGCCCAGCATGGCTAGCACCTTGGCGCCCGCGATGTCGGTAACCGGCTCGGGCCCGGCCGCCATCGCGTCGAAGTACGGCGGGCGCCGCACGTATGTGGAGTCCGCGCCCCAGTCGAAGGTGTCACCGTCCGGGATCTGCAGGCCGCGCCAGTTATCGTCGCCCTTGAACACGTCGGCGTAGTCGCGGGTGAACATCTCCTGGGCCACCGCGGTCCGCACGACGTCGGCGATCTCCTCAAAGGACGGCCAGATATCGGCCAGGTAGACCGGCTTGCCTTCGGCGTCGGAGCCGAGCGGCTCGTGGTTCAGGTCGATGTCCATCGTCCCGGCCAGCGCGTAGGCCACCACCAGCGGCGGGGAGGCCAGGTAGTTTAGCTTCACGTCCGGATTGATCCGGCCTTCGAAGTTCCTGTTCCCGGACAGCACGGCCGCCACGGCCAGGTCGTTCTCGCTCACCGCCTCGCTGATCGCCGTCGGCAGCGGCCCGGAGTTCCCGATGCAGGTCGTGCAGCCGTAGCCGACCAGGTTGAACCCGAGCTTGTCCAGGTAGGGCACCAGGCCGGCCCGCTCGAAGTAGTCCATGACCACCTTGGAGCCCGGCGCCAGCGAGGTCTTGACCCAGGGCTTGCGGTTCAGCCCCCGCTCGACCGCGTTCTTGGCCAGCAGCGCGGCACCCACCATGACCGAAGGGTTCGACGTGTTCGTGCAGGAGGTGATCGCGGCGATGACCACGCTGCCGTGGTCGACGGAGGTCTCGGTGCCATCCTCCAGCGTGACCCGGGCCGGGCGGGACGCCCTGGTGCCGTCGCCCGCGGCCACCGGGTCCGAGGCCGGGAAGGTACCGTCCAGGCCGTTGTCCAGGCTAGCTTCGTCGACATAGCCGGGCAGGACGTCGCGGAAGGCCGTCTTGGCGTCGGCGAGCGCGATCCGGTCCTGCGGGCGCTTCGGGCCGGCGATCGACGGGACTACGGCGGACAGGTCGAGGCTGAGCTCTTCGGAGTACCTGACGTCGTGGTTCTGCGCCTGCGGGTCGTGCCAGAGCCCCTGCTCCTTGGCGTACGCCTCGACCAGGCCGAGCTGCTCGCGCGAGCGGCCGGTGAGCGTGAGGTAGTCCAGCGTGTGCTGGTCGATCGGGAAGATCGCGCAGGTCGAGCCGAACTCCGGCGACATGTTGCCGATGGTCGCGCGGTTGGCTACCGGGACCGCGGCCACCCCGTCGCCGTAGAACTCGACGAACTTGCCGACTACGCCGTGCTTGCGCAGCAACTCGGTGATGGTGAGCACCAGGTCGGTGGCGGTGGCGCCGCTCGGCAGGGCGCCGGACAAGCGGAACCCGACCACCTTGGGGATGAGCATGGAGATCGGCTGGCCAAGCATCGCGGCTTCGGCCTCGATGCCGCCGACCCCCCAGCCGAGAACCCCCAGACCGTTCTGCATGGTGGTGTGCGAGTCGGTACCCACGCAGGTGTCGGGGTAAGCGACGCCGCCGGAGTTCATCACCACCCGGGCCAGGTACTCAATGTTGACCTGATGCACGATGCCGGTACCCGGCGGCACCACCTTGAACTGGCTGAACGCGTCCTGGCCCCAGCGCAGGAACTGGAATCGCTCATGGTTGCGTTCGAACTCGATCTCCACGTTCCTGGCGAACGCGTCCGGGCGGCCGAACACGTCCGCCACCACGGAATGGTCGATGACCAGCTCGGCCGGGCAGAGCGGGTTGATCTTGGTCGCGTCACCGCCCAGCGCTCGCATGGCCTCGCGCATCGCGGCTAGGTCCACTACGGCCGGCACGCCGGTCAGGTCCTGCAAAATGACCCGGGCCGGGGTGAACTGGATCTCGGTGTCAGGTTCGGAGCGCGGGTCCCACTGGGCTAGCGCGCGGACGTGCGCCTCGGTGATATTGGCGCCGTCCTCGTTACGGAGCAGGTTCTCCAGCAAGATCTTCAGGCTGAACGGGAGGCTGTGCGATCCGTCCACGGCGTCCAGCCGGTAGATCTCGTACTGCTCACCCGCCGCGTCAAGTGCCGCCCGGCTGCCGAAGCTATTCGCCGTCATCGTTGCTGAGCCTCCTCGCTCGTACCGTACCGTCTAACTTATAGTATCTCGACATCAAGGTACTTGGCGGGCCGGGCCCGGGCCGCCCTCCCTTTTGACTAAGCTAGAGGGCACTGTCCTGCGGTCCGGTCAAGAAGGGACGCACTGCTATGCGCTTCGCCATCAAGACACGGCCCGAGCACCAGATGTGGGAAGAAATCCGTGATCTGTGGATCGCGGCGGACGAGATCCCTGTCTTCGAGTCGGCGTGGAACTGGGATCATTTTTACCCGCTGAGCGGCGACCTGGCCGGCCCGAACTTCGAGGCCTGGACCATGCTGGCCGCGATGGCGCAGGCGACCAGGCGGATCCGGATCGGCTGCCAGGTGACCGGCATGATCTACCGCCATCCGGCGGTGCTGGCCAACATGGCTGCCACTGTCGACATCATCTCCGGCGGTCGGCTGGAACTGGGCCTCGGTGCCGGGTGGAACCAGCAGGAATGCGACGCCTACGGCATCACGCTGCCCCCGCTGCGGGAGCGGTTCGACCGGTTCGATGAGGGCGTCGAGGCCATCGTCAGCCTGCTGAGCCAGACCACGACCACGTTCGAGGGCCAGTACGTCCAGCTCACTGAGGCCAGGTGCGAGCCCAAGCCAGTGCAGCGGCCCCATCCGCCGGTCACCATCGGCGGCCGCGGCAAGCAGCGCACGCTGCGCACCGTGGCGCGCTGGGCGCAGCAGTGGAACGCCCTCGTCGATAGCCCGGAAGACTGGCTTGAGCTGAAGGACGTGCTCGCCGGGCACTGCGCCGCCCTCGGGCGCGACGTGAGCGAGATCACCTGCTCGGTCAACCTGCGCATGGAGCCGGGCGCAGGCACCGAGCGGGCCGTAGCGGATGCCGCCGCCTACCGCGACGCCGGCGTGGACCTAGTCATTGTAGGCCTGCCGCATCATGCAAAGCCAGATTCCCTCGGGCCGCTGGCTGAGGCGCTTGGCTCACTCGGGTGAGTCTGCGGCCCGGCCTCAGCCTCGCTGCCCGTGCCGGTGACGCCTCCGGCCGCGGTTACGGCTCGGCGATGACGCTTGCCCCGTACGGGGCCTCCGCCTGGCTACCGGCGTCACCGGGCCCGCCCGGGGCCTGCGGCGTGCCGACGGCGCCGGGATCCGTTCCGCCGGACCCCTTAAAGTATCCGCTGATCAGCTCGCGCTGCTGAGCCAGCATCTGGTCGAAGTGCGTGTCGACGTTCTGCTCGCCGGCTGCTTCCGGGGTCAGGTACACGTCCTTGACCGGCTCAAGCGGGTCCGTCTGTCGATGCGACGCGCTCTGCCCATGGGTTGCGCTGTCCTGCCCGTCCTCACTTCCGCGGGAAGACACCAGTGGTTCGAACGGGCCGCGCGTCTGGGCCGGTACCGGTGAGCTGTCCGCGTCGGACAGGTCGTACCAGTAGGAGGCGTCGCCGTCATCAGGTCGCTGCCCCGATGCCGCCGCGGCGGTACCATCCCGCGGTTCGCTGGTGTCCCGGTAGAGGGGCACGTCCGCTGGTGCTTCCCCGGCCGGACGCGCCGAGCCGGCCGGCGGCGCTGGGTTGCCCGGACGAGCCTCGTTCTGCGCCGGAACGGGGTGGCCAGCCGCGCTGATCACATAGGCGTATCCGCCGTCGAACTGCTCGGCGGGCTCTTCGGGACGGGGCCGTCCGGGCGTGGCATAGCCGGGTCCACCCGGATGGCGTCCGGCTCCGCTCACCGGGCCGCGAGCGGACGAACCCGCATGGCCAGGGTTAGCCGGCTCGCGGGACGGCATGGGAGTACCCGGGCGCATCGGTCCGCCCGGCGGAAAGCCTTCGCGGGGTGGCATGGCGTCGCGGGGTGGCACATTTTCGCGGGGTGGCACATTTTCGCGGGGTGACAGGGCGTCGCGGGGTGGCAGGGCGGGACCGGACCGCGGACCCTCGTGTAGCGACGCGGGGCCACGGGCGGCAGCCGGACCATAAGACGGCGTCGCGCCAGGAGGCGACGGGGCGCCATAGGACGGAGCCGACCTGTAAGGCACTGTGGGCCCGTGAGGCACTGAAGGCCCGCGAGCCACTGTGGGCCCGTGAGGCATTGGTGGCCCGTGGGACGGAGAGTGCCCCTGGGACAGAGGATTCCCGTAGGACGGAGGGGAGACTCCCTGGCGCGGCATGGCGTTGCGGGGCGGGATGGGCGGAGACGAACGAGGGGCCTCGGCAGAACGCATCCGCTCGCGGGGCGGCACCGGGGGCGCCGGCTGGACATCTCCCAGCGGGGGGACATCCCGCCCAGGACCGGCGGAGCTCACTCCCGGCTGGTGAGCGAGGCGTGGCTGAGCCCCGGGGCGGCTTGGCCAGGGCCGGGGCTGGCTCCATCCGCCCTCGGGTGCGCCGCTGGCCATCGGAGGCTCGGACATCTCCCGGGTAGAACCCTCACGGGTACCGAAGCCGTCATACAGACCCTGGACCCTGGCGCCCCCTTGACCACTCGAGGCCTGTGCTGCTCTCAGGTATTCCGATGGCCCGAAAGTTCCCGGGCTCCTCAATGTCCTTGGGTTGCCCGACGCACGCGGGCCTCCGGGAGCACGCGGGTTTCCGGGGGCATGCGGGTTTCCCGGAAGCCGCCGTTCTTCCCACCCACGGGCATCCCTGGGTCCGCCGAGCAGGCCGCCAGGTGAATACACGCTGGTCGGCTTGAGGACGTGCGGCCGGCCCGAACGTTTCCCGGGACCGTCCGCGGAACCTGCGCTGCCATCGCGCACCCTGGGCGTCCGGTGACGTCTTCGGCCGTGACCCCGGGTGAACGCGAAGACCAGCAGCACGCTCAGGCCGAACGCGATACCCGCGGCCCCTACCTCCAGCCCCAGCCGGGTCATAGCGCCTGCGGGATAGCCGACCCGGTGACGCATAGTGATCCCTCGGATGACCATGATGACACCGAGCATGATCGTCACGGCGCCCGCTACCGACAGGATGACGACGAGTCGCATCCACCTGCCGGTGGCGTTATCGGGGCGCACCGCTCAACCATCGCATCGCGGATACACCCCCGCAAGCCATATGGCCAGCTGTAAGCATTACGACCGTTATCACGCAGCGTTACCGGCCGGTCGGAACGCGATCAGGCTAGCGTGTCACGTAAAAGCCGCGACCTGGCACTTCAGGTGATAACCGGCCCGCAGGTTGACCGTCGTAGTACCTCCGGCGATACGTTGGGTAGATGAGCACTCAGGCGGACAAAGCGCGGGAGTTCCTAGCCTTGCACCGGCCAGGCGAGCCGCTGCTATTGCCGAACCCCTGGGATCTCGGTTCCGCCCGGCTGCTGGCCTCACTCGGCTTCCGGGCTCTGGCCACGACCAGCTCAGGCTTCGCAGCCTCCCTGGGCCGCAACGACGGCTCCGTCAGCCGGGAGGAAGCGCTGGTGCACGCCGCGGTGATCGTCGCGGCCACGGACCTGCCCGTTTCCGCCGACCTGGAAAACGCCTTCGCGGACGAGCCGACGGGTGTCGCGGAGAGCATCGCGCTGGCGATCGAAGTCGGTTTGGCGGGCGGTTCGGTGGAAGATTTCACCGGGCGGGACCAGGATCCCATCTACGCCGCCGGGCTTGCTGCCAAACGCGTCGCCGCGGCGGCGGAAACCGCGCACGCGGGCCCGGTGCCTTTCGTGCTCACCGCCCGCGCCGAGAACTACCTGCACGGCCGCCCTGACCTCGCCGACACGATCGCCAGGCTGCAGGCCTACCAGGAGGCTGGCGCCGATGTTCTCTACGCTCCTGGCCTGCGCAGTCTCAAGGACATCCGACAGGTGATCAGGGAAGTCGACCGACCGGTCAACGTGCTGGCCATCGAAGGCGCCCCGGCCGTGCCCGAGCTCGCCGCGGCCGGGGTCAGCCGGGTCTCGGTGGGCGGATCGTTCGCGTACGCGGCCCTGGGCGCGCTCGTCGCGGCCGCCACAGAACTGCGCGACCAGGGGACCTACGGCTTCCTTCCGGTCAGCGGGTCTGGCAGGTCAGCCGTCCGCCGTGCTTTCAGCTGAGTTTCTCCCCGAACGGCCGTGGTGCGCGAGCCACCGGCAGTGCACCCCGGGTCACGCCGGGACCTGCGGTGACACGTCGGAAGCGATCAGTTCCAGGTGATCTAGGTCTGCGAGGTCGAGCACCTGCAGGTAGACACGCTCTGCCCCGATCTCGGCGAACTCCCCGATTTTGGCCGCCACCTCGCCCGGCGTGCCGCCGAGTGCGTTGTCCCGCAGGTCAGCTGGCTCCCGGCCGATCGCGGCCGCCCGGCGGCGGAACTCGGCTTCGTCCTTGCCGCAGCACACCGTCTGGGCGATCGAGTACGTCATCGAATCCGGATAGCGCCCGATGCCCTCGCAGGCCTCGCGGGTACGCGCGAACGCCGCCGCGGCGTCCGGCACGGAACAGAACTGTGCGTTGTATTCGTCGGCGAACTTAGCAGCCAGCCGCGGCGTGCGCCGGGGTCCCGTGCCGCCGATCAGCACCGGCGGGCGTGGGCGCTGGGTGGATTTGGGCAGCGCAGGCGAATCGGTCAGCCGGTAATGCGTGCCGTCGAAAGAGAACGTCTCGCCTTCTGCGGTTGCCCAGAGCCCGGTGATGATCTCGAGCTGCTCCTCGAGACGGTCGAAGCGCTCGCCGAGCGGCGGGAACGGTATCCCGTAGGCGGTGTGCTCGTCATCGAACCAGCCGGTGCCCAGGCCCAGCTCGACCCGACCGCCGCTCATCTGGTCGACCTGGGCGACGGTAATGGCGAGCGGGCCGGGCAGCCGGAAGGTTGCCGCGCTCATCAGCGTCCCGAGCCGGATCCGGCTGGTCTCGACGGCCAGGCCGGCCAGCGTGACCCATGCGTCAGTAGGCCCGGGCAGCCCCGTCCCGTCTCCCATCTTCAGGTAATGATCGGAACGGAAGAAAGCGTCGAACCCGAGTTCCTCGGTGGCCACCGCCACCTTGCGCAGCGTCTGGTAGTCGGCCCCTTGCTGCGGCTCGGTGAAAATCCGGAGTTTCATCTGGATCGCGGCGTGGAGACCCGGCCCTCGGCCGGGAGGAAACGCCGCTCCACCTCCCCCGAAAATGTTAGTGCTGTCCGATAGCGTGTTCGTATATTGCGGCACCAGCCGCACCCCACCCCACCCAGCAGGTGGTACTGCGGGACGCTGCGGCCACGCCCGGTACGTAGAGAACCTGGCCGTGAACGGTACTCCCCCTGGCATCGAGGCCGCAAGAGCGCACCGGGCTACCTGGAACAGTGCCGGCGGCTCACGCCGCCCGGCGAATCATCCCAGGTCGCCCCGCACAAAGAATCTGGCCCAGGCGACCTCGCCCGCGCTGGTGCGGCGCCCCAGCCAGCCCACGCCGATCTGCGCGTAGCACGGCGCTAAGGTAGGCGCGGCCATCGCCGGGCGCACCGCCTCGATGATCACCACGGTGGCCTGGCCTGAGCCCAGGCTCTCCTCCCCCGCTCGCATGGCCTTGGCGCGATCGTCGGTGATACCCATGGCGACCGATGCTTCTGGGTTCCCGCCGTTCATAGCGGTCCAAGCGTAAAAGATCATGACCTGCCCTCGGATCTGGCTCCGCACGGCCGTGGCGGCGTTGATGTTTTCCGACGTTAACGCACTATTGGACTCCTCGTCTAATCTCGACTAGTGTCGAAGCGTTGCGATTGGCAATATTGCCAATCGAGTACGGTACGAGAGTGTCGATAAGTGACGAATCGGACCCGAGAGCCTACGTGAGGCTAGCCGCGCGGCTGCGGCGGGAAATCGCCGAGGGGACCCTCGCGCCCGGTATGCCGACGCCGTCCATCACCACTCTTAGCCAGCAGTACGGGCACGCACGGCAGACATGCGCCAAGGCGCTGCGCACCCTGGAAGAGGACGGCCTGCTGACCCGCATTCCCGGGCTGGGCTATTACGTCACCGGCGCCGAATCCGCCAAGCCGGACGCCTGACCCCGTACGTCACTCAGCCCGCGGCAAGACGATCGCAGGAATCCTGCCGGGGCAGGCGCCGGCGGAGGATCGCGGGTGATCCCGAATTAGGTGGTCAGCCAGGCAGCTGGCGCTGACAGGGCAGCAACGCATTCCACATGATGGGTCATCGGGAACGCGTCGAACGCTCGCAGGCCGTCGAGCGTCCAGCCGCGCGCGATGAGCAGGCCTAGGTCCCGGGCCAGGGTTGCCGGGTCGCAGGACACGTAGGCGAACCTGGCTGCTCCGTTCGCGGCCTGGCCAAGGTAGTCGATGACCTCTCGGGCCAACCCGGCGCGAGGCGGGTCGGCGACCACGAGGCGGGCCGGCGGCAAGACACCCGGCTCGTCACCGCGGCTCAGCACCGCCGACACGTCACCCTTGTGGACCCTCGCCCAGGGCCATTCACGCAGATTGTGCCGGGCGTCCCGGACCGCCCCGCTGTCGGCCTCGACCCCGATCACGGTCCCGCTTGGCCCGACCACCCGGGCCAGCGATCCGGCGAACAACCCCGCGCCGCAGTACAGGTCGAGCGCTACGTCACCGGGCGCTGGCTCGAGCACGGCCTCGACGGCTTCGATCAGAACATCGGCCGCGGCCGGATGGACCTGCCAGAACGCGCCCGCGCTGACCCGCCAGTCCAGCCCGGCGGCACGCTGGCTTAGATAGGCGTGACCGCGCAGCGGAGTCAGGCTCTGGTTGGAGGACCCGGACCGGCGTAGCACGGCTTCCGCGGTAATTCCGTCTAGGGATACCGGATGACCAGGCTTTCCCCTCTTCCCGGCGGGGCGGCCGCCCGGCGTGAGGATCACCGCTCGTTCGCCCGATTCCGCTGCGACCAGCGCCTCGACCGAGGATGCCCCGGGCCACCGGCGGCCGGGGATGCCGAGATCGGTAATGGCGGGATGCGCGATCAGGCACCGGTCCACGTGGATGACGTCATGCGACCGGTGCGCGCGCAGTCCGGCGACCCCGTCCCGCCGGACCGCGAATTGGACCCGTGTGCGCCAGCCCAGGCCCGCCCCTGTGCCTGCCGCCGGAGCCGGTCCGGCCTGCTCGTCACCAGGCCGCTCGTCGCGGGCCTGCTCGTCGCGGGCCTGCTCGTCGCGCGGCTCATCGTCACCCGGCAAGGCCTCGACCGTGACCTCGCACTCGATGCCGGCCAGCCGCTTCAGCTGCTGACGGACGACGGCCGCCTTCAGCGAGCGCTGTGCGGGCAGGGTCACGTGCTGCCAGTCACAGCCGCCGCAGCCGCCGGGATGCGCGTGCGGGCAGGGCGCCTGGACCCGGTCCGGGGACGGCTTGAGGATCTCCACCGCGTCGGCCCGGGCGAGCCGGGAGGTGACCTCGGTGAGCCGGGCGAGGACGGTCTCACCGGGCAGCGTATGCCGGACGAAAACGACCGGTCCGTCCTCGGGCCGTGCGACGCACCATCCGCCGTGAGCCACATCTCTCATCGTTAGCTCGACGACCTGACCAGCCTGATAATCCATATGAATGCGGCGAGGCGATCACGGCCTGATGGCCGGAGAGGGAGCGCCGCTTCACCTCCCCCAGAATTTCTAAACGTTCGCTAGTGTATTCGTATGTCCAGGGACCGGCGGTTCGCGCGCTGCCCAGGAAATGGTACTGCCAGCCCGCAGCGCCCAGGCGCGGTCCGGTGAACCGCGACCTCGACTCGCGTTCGTTCCCCGCCTGGGTGGAATCCTCCACCCCCAGGCGGGGAAGGATGCCGTGTGAGGGCATACCTTGGGCGAGGCTCCCTGGAATCAGGGGACCGCACATTCGTGGAGGGGACGGCCGTGCACATCGTGATCATGGGCTGCGGACGGGTCGGGTCGACGCTCGCCCACATCCTTGAGGACCGGGACAACACCGTCTCGGTCATCGACAGGGACCCGGAGGCCTTCCGCAGGCTCGGCTCGGCGTTCAAGGGCGATCGTGTGACCGGGATCGGCTTTGACAGAGCGGTTCTCACCCATGCGGGCATCGAGCGGGCGGACGCCTTCGCGGCCGTCAGCAGCGGCGACAATTCCAACATCATCGCCGCCCGGGTGGCCCGCGAGACGTTCGGGGTGACGCGGGTGGCGGCACGCATCTACGACCCGCGCCGGGCCGAAGTCTACGAGCGGCTCGGCATTCCCACCGTGGCCACGGTGCGCTGGACCGCCGACCAGATGCTGCGCAAGCTGCTCCCCGAGGGTGGTGAGCCACTTTGGCGAGACCCCACCGGAAGGATCGTGCTGGCCGAGATCGCCTTCTCCCCGCGCTGGATCGGCGAGCAGGTCAAGGCACTGGAGGCCAGCACGACGACCAGGATCGCCTTCGTGGACCGGCTTGGCCAGGCGTTCGTGCCCGAGCCGGGGACCGTGATGCAGGAAGGGGACGTGCTGCACGTCGTGGCCAAAGAGGCCGACCTAGACCGGATCGCCGCGGCCTTCGCGGCTCGGGGAAGTGAGCACTGATGAGGGTAGCGATAGCGGGAGCCGGGGCCGTCGGCCGGTCCATTGCGGGCGAGTTGCTCGAGAACGGTCACGAGGTGCTGCTGATCGACCATTCGCCCAAGGCGATCAAGGTGGACAGCGTCCCGCGGGCGGAATGGCTGCTGGCCGATGCCTGCGAGATCAGCTCGCTGGACGATGCGGCGCTGCAGCGGTGCCAGGTGGTGATCGCTGCCACCGGGGACGACAAAGCGAACCTGGTGGTGTCGCTGCTCGCCAAGACCGAGTACGGGGTGCCGCGCGTCGTGGCGCGGGTAAATCACCCGGACAACGAGTGGCTGTACAACGAATCATGGGGCGTAGACGTCGCGGTCTCGACGCCGAGACTGCTGTCCGCGCTGGTAGAGGAGGCGGTCAGCGTCGGCGACCTGGTGCGGCTGATGACCTTCGGGCAAAGTGAGGCCAGCCTGGTCGAGCTGACCATGCCAGACGACGCCCCGCTGGTCGGCCAGCGCGTCGGCGGAATCGAGTGGCCCACGGACACCTCCCTCGTCGCTATCCTGCGCGAGGGCCGGGTCCTAGTACCGCAGTCTGACGATCCGCTCCAGGCCGGGGACGAGCTGTTTTTCGTCACCAGCGAGGACGTTGAGGAGGAACTGGCCCGTCTGCTCAGTGCTAGCTAGCTGTTCCGGGCCGGCCGGCGGGCTAGCGGGTCTCGGTGAATTCGGGGCCGCGGTCGAAGGGGTTCAGGTCGGTACGGAACTTGTTCTCCTCGTCCTGCTGCGCGGCGGCCTGCTCTTCGATCGCCTGCCGTGCCTCAGGCGGCAACCGGAGCTCGAGGATTTCCCGGGGGGGTACCGGGTGCTCGCCGCGGACGACCACCGTGCCCCGGAAAACTTCCTCCAGCAAATCAGCTCGCTCGTCGCCAGCCGCGGCCGGGCCGGTGAACAGGCCGCGGACAAACCAGCGGGGCCCGTCGACTCCGACAAACCTGACCAGCCGCAGGCCAGAGGTTGGCTGTCCGGGCTCCGCCGGCACCTGAGCCATCAGCTCGATGCCGAACGACCCTTGCGATTCCTCGCTCCGCCCGCCCGCCGTCAGTACCTCGGCGGCGATCTCGGACCGGACGTCATCCCACAGCGCGCCGCGGCGCGCCGCGGCGAACGCCTGGATCTGCAACTCGCTCTCCCCGTACCTGACCGTTACCCAGGCGCCGTGCTGTTCGGCCATAACTAGCTGGATCTCGTGCTCGGGGCCAACCGCTACGTGCAGGCTGCCGAGGTCAACCCGTTCCTGATCGGGGTAGGCCTCTTCTGAGTCCCAGGGGCCACCCGCAGCCCTCAGGATGGCCGCGGGCCGCGGGCCGGCTGACTCGTCCTCGAACGGCTCGTCGTCATCGAGCTCGTCCCCGGACTGACCCCGGTCGAGGTCCTCGGGCTCCCTAGGCTCGTCTTGGCCCGCGCCTGCTGAACGACGCCGACGAAACACTCCGCACGCTCCTTCTCGTTCTTACCCGGGCGATACCACTGCGGCCCGTTTGGTTTGCCTTTGCCTTCCTTCGGGACACCAGCCTCAGGACATTTCCCCGGGGCCGCCGCCCTCAGGGCACCAGCCCAAAGCGCTTTCCGTTATGCCCGCCAGTCGAGCCGAAGCCGCCATCGCTCCGGCTCGATCCGGGTAGCACGTCAACCTCATGGAACACCGCCCGTTCCACCCGCTGGATGACCAGCTGAGCGATCCGGTCTCCTCGCCTGAAGCTGATCGCGTGATCCCGGTCGGTGTTCAGCAGGGTTACCTTGATCTCACCGCGGTACCCCGCGTCGACGGTCCCCGGCGCGTTCACGAGCGTCACTCCGTGCTTCGCGGCCAGGCCGGAGCGGGGATGCACAAAGGCCGCGTAGCCGGCCGGCAGGGCGATCGCCAGCCCGGTCCGGACCAGCGCCCGTTCACCGGGTCCCAGCTCGACGTCTTCGGCCGCGGCCAGGTCGGCGCCCGCATCCCCTGGATGAGAGTACGACGGCAGCGGGACGCCTGGGTCGAGACGCTTGATCAGCACGTCTGGTTCTGAGCGCGGCAACGAAGACTCCCTCCTGCTGGCACGCACGGTGAGGATAGTGCGACATCCGGACTCTGTCGCATCCTATGGGCCGCCGGGATCGTCTGGACCGGGCTCGCTGCGCCGCAGCTCGGGCAGCGCCCGAGTGATCACCGCGACCACCGGGATGGCGACGACGGCACCAGGGATGCCAGCCAGTACCCCGCCCACCGCAAGCGACAGGATCACCGCAAGCGGATGGAGTCGTATTACCCGGCCGACCACCTGCGGCTGGAGCAGGTGGGCTTCCAGCTGATCTTCGATGATCAGGACACCGAGCAGGACGACGGCATCGATCCAGCCCTTGGTGGCCAGCGTCACCACAATGGCCAGCGTCCCCGCTACCAGCAGCCCCACCAGTGGCACGAACGCGGCCAGGAAGACCAGGACGGCGAGCGGGAAGGCCAGCGGGACCTTCATGATCCACAATGTCAGGCCGACCACGACGGCGTGGATGGCGGCGACCGCCACCGTGCCGCGCATGTAGTACACCACCGCCAGCCAGGATGCGTGCCCAGCGCGGTCGACGCGGTGTGCCGTCTCGGTTCGCATCGCGCCCAGCAGCCAGTTCCAGATTCGCTCGCCGTCTTTGATCAGGAAGAACGTCACGAAAAGCATCAGCACCAGGCCGCCGAAGAACTCGGCCGCGATCTTGCCGCCGGTGACTACGGTGCCCTCGACGAGCGACTTGTGCTTGCTGAGATAGCCGGGGATGTTGTTCAGGATGCCCTTGACACTGCTACTGCTCTTGACGTGAAAGGGCGGCCCGGACAGCAACGACTCGATTTGAGTAGTCGTGTGCTTGGCCTCGGCCACCAGGCTCGGATAGTCGGCGGACACCCGGTTGGTGACGAGCAGGACCAGGCCGCCGAGCACCGCCGCGGCGATGAGCAGGGTAGCCCAGGTCGCAGCGAGTCCCGGCAGCCCGGCGCGGCGCAGCCGGGCCGCCAGCGGCTGCAGCAACGCGGTGAGCAGGAGCGCCGCGATGCACGGCACGGCCACGATGTACAAAATGCCAAGAATGCGCGCGATCAGGTAGATGGCGACGGCCAGAAGCAGCAGCCGCCAGGACCATGCGGCCCCGGTCTGCAGCCAGCTGGGAACACGACTGTACTCCGGCCCGCTCGCGCGCCGTTCCGGCATGCTCACCGGGGTTTGCTCCGGCGCGCCCGCCCGGACACGCCCGGCCGCGTAGACGCGATCTTGCTCTCGTACGTCCTCACCGCGGGCGATCTGCTCTAGCACGCCCGCGCCGGTGGCGATCCGGTCCCCTTCCGTCGCGGCGCCGTCTCCGGCGGGGTCACCCGGGGGGCGACGGTCCGGCCCGGCTTCGACGCCCGTCTGCGAGGCGCCGCCGGCCTTATCCCCGTCGTCAGTCATAACCACTTCGCTACCGCTGTCAGCGCGAACTATGCCGCCGCCGCCGACCTGGTTTGGCCGGTTATGGCCATCGCCGGCGCTGACGAGGCCACTGGGACTAGTGCTCATCTTCGGAGGCCCCCTCGCGCCCAGTCACGACTGCATCTGACCAACTACCCTCTACTGCATGGGTGATTACCGCGAACAGCTCCGTGTACCGATTGCCTGGTGGCTGCTGGCCGTGCCATGTGTCCTCATTTTCGGCGTCACGATCTATGCCGGCCTGCCCAATCCCTGGCCCGTTATCATCATGGCCGGGCTCGCCGCCGGCTGCGCCGCGATACTGATCTCCCTGAGTATGGGCCGGCTGGAGATCGGCGGCGGGGTCCTGCGGGCCGGAGGCGCCGTGCTGCCCCTGACCGCCATCACCGAGGTAGTCAGCCTCGACGAGAAGCAGTCCACGCGGCTGCGCGGCCCGCGAGCGGATCCGGCCGCCCGCCTGTACTCGCGACCCTATCTCAAGACGTCTGTATACCTGGGCGTCAACCCGGCGGCCGACCCCAGCGTGCCTTACTGGCTCATCGGAACCCGGCATCCGGCGGAGCTGGCCGCCGTCATCGAAAGGTGCCGGGCACAAGGCGGTCATGAACCAGTGGCATGATTACGCGGACGAGGCCAGTGGGTAAGGCCAGCGGACGGGGCTAGACGGAGGAGCGGGATGGCTGACAACAAAGTGGACCTCGGCACCAAGGTCATCAGTGCCGCGGCGGCGATGGCCGCCGCCTTCATCGCGCGCAAGGTGATCACCATCGTCTGGACCAAGGTGACAGGAAAAGAACCACCTACGCATCCCGAGGATCCGCAGGTGGGGCTGACCGAGGCACTGGGCTGGTCCATGCTGACCGGTATCACTGTCGAAGCAGCGAGACTGCTCGCTACCCGGGCTGCGGCACGTAGAACGTACAGCGGCCCGGACGGCGAGCCTGTCAACGCCGCGAACAGCTAAGCCGCGCATTCCCGGCAGACCAGCTGACCATTGCGGTCTTCCGCCAGCTGACTCCGGTGGTGCACAAGGAAACACCGGGAACACGTGAACTCATCGGCCTGACGGGGGATCACCCGGAACGAGAGTTCTTCGTTCGACAGGTCAGCCCCCGGCAACTCCAAAGACTCGGCAACGTCGTCAGGATCAAGATCGATGGTGCTCGATGACTTGTCCATCCGGCGCGCCTGAAGCTCCTGAAGACTGTCTTCAGTCAGGTCGTCGTCCGTCTTCCGCGGGCTGTCGTAGTCGGTAGCCATCTGAGTACTCCATCCCCCTTCATCCGTAGTGCGCAATCATTGCGCGGTGGTAACGCTTTTAAGGCCGAAGTTGTGCCCGATTCCGGCGGGGAATTCTGTCACGTTCGCGCCCGGCGCACACGCGGCACGCCGATAACTCCTGACACGTCCCGTTCGGCCACGGTGGCCAGCCCTCTTCGCGGTCGCTAACGCGTCTCGTTCTTGACTGCCTGCGCGTCCCGTTCCGGATTCAGCCTGGTCAGGAAAGAATCTAGCTGCCGATAAAGCTCCGGACCCGCGGCTACCGCCATAGAGGTACTTTCCGTCCGGCCGGCGAGCCCGCCGACCATCGCGCCTGCCTCACGGGCGATGAGGCCGCCGGCCGCATAGTCCCAGTAATTCAGGCCGCGTTCGAAAAATGCATCCATTCGCCCGGCCGCCACCGAGCACAGGTCCACGGCGGCGGAGCCACCGCGCCGGATGTCCCGCACATGGGGCAGCAACGCGGCGATTACTTCACCTTGGACCTGGCGGCGTCCCGAAGCGTACCCGAATCCGGTCCCTACCAGTGCCTGGCCTAGGGTCACGCTCGATGTGCAGCGCAGCGCGGTGACGGCACCGCCACGGTGCAGCCGGGCGCCCTGGCCGGCCACGGCCGTGAAGGTCTCGCCCAAGCGGGGTACCTCCACCACCCCGGCGACCACGGTCCCGTCCACCTCCGCCGCGATGGACACGGCCCAGTCGGGCAAGCCGTACAGGTAGTTGACGGTGCCATCGAGCGGGTCTACCACCCAGCGAACCCGGCCAGAAACCACGGGGCCATCACCGTGACCTGCACCAGCCCGGTCGGGGACGGCTGTTCCCGCCGTCTGGCCGCCCTCCTCGCCGAGAACCGCATCGCCGGGCCGCACGCCGCGGATCCACCCGGTGATCAGGGCTTCGGACCGGCGGTCCATCTCCGTCACCACGTCCGTAGGGCTCGACTTGGTGTCGATAACTTCCGGACGCAGGTCGCCTCGCCAGGAGGCCAGCAGCCGGCCCGCCTCGCTGGCCGCGTCCACGGCGATCCGCAGCAGCGCCGCGGCACTTATCTCTTCCCCGGTCCCCGTCATTGCGATGCCGTCCCCGCGGGCCCGGCGGGACGCGTGTACCGGCAGCAGCCGGCTGGGCAGGTCTGGGTGGGCACTGCGAGCCGTCCCAGCGCGGGCATCTCTCCCAGCGCGGCGGGCGGGGCCGCCGGGAGGGCCAGGCGCTCCCGGACCAGCTCGGTGATCATCGACGCGAACCTGGGCCGGGTGCCGGGGGTGGCCGCCCGGGCGAACGCGAGTCCCAGCGCCTCAGCCGCCTCAGCGGCCTCGACATCCAGGTCGTGCCGGACCTCCATGTGGTCGGACACGAATCCGACCGGGATCACCACCACGGCCGCGGTTCCTGACTTCGCCAGCTCGCCGAGATGGTCGCAGACATCGGGTTCCAGCCAGGGCTGGGACGGCGGCCCGCTCCGGCTCTGGTAGGCGAGCGTCCATGGGTGGCCGCCACCGTCGGTCCGTTCGGAAATAAGCCGGGCGGCCTCGGTCAGCTCGGCGACGTACCGTCCTCCCCCGGGGCCGCTGGAATCCGCCATCGCCGCCGGGATGCTGTGGGCGGTGAAGACGAGGTGGGCGTTCTCGCGCACATCCGCGGGAAGGGTACCGAGCGTCGCGAGCGCATTCTCGGCGAACGGCTCGATGAAACCCGGGTGGTTGAAGAAACGCCTGATCTTGTCGATCTCAGGGGCTCCGGGGCCCACTTGCGCACGGGCACGCTCGATGTCGTCCAGGTACTGCCTGCAACTTGAGTTGGAGCTGTACGCGGAGGTGACGAAGGCGACCGCTCGCCGTACGCCGTCATCAGCCATGGCCCGCACCGTGTCGGCCAGGTACGGCGACCAGTTCCGGTTACCCCAGTACAGGGGCAGCGAGAGGCCGCTGGCCGAGAAATCGTCCCGGACCGCGGTCAGCATGTCCCGGCACTGCTGGTTGATCGGGCTGACCCCGCCGACCGCATAGTAGTGCTCGGCCACGCTCGCGAGCCGCTCCGGGGGGATGCCGCGGCCACGGGTGACGTTCTGCAGGAACGGCATGACCTCGTCGTGGCCCTCCGGGCCGCCGAACGAGACAAGCAGGAACGCGTCGTAGGCCGGCATGCTCCCATCCAATCAGGGCACCAGGACGGCAGGGCCGCCGGGTGGCCGGACCTCCCTGTGGCGGGCGGGCGGCTCCGCGGCAGAAAACTCATTGCCCTGGCCTATATCGTGAAGGTCATGGGGCAACGGGGCCGATGACGAGGGTCGACGACACGAACCCGACCGCCCGCCGCTCCCCCGCCCCCCGTCGTTCCCGGCTGCTGACCCGTTCGCTGCAGCCCTACGCGGAGATCTTCAGCATTCCCGGCGCCTGGCGTTTTTCCGCCGCCGCTGCCCTCGGCCGGATGCCGATGTCGATGTTCGGGCTCGGCACGGTCCTGCTGATCGCGGCGGGCACCGGCAGGTACGGCGTGGCCGGAACGGTGTCGGCGGCCGGTTACCTCGGCTATGCCGTCTCCGCGCCGCGGGTTGCGCGCCTGGCGGATTCACTGGGTCAGCGGCGGGTGCTGCTGCCTTTGCTTACGGTGTTCGCCCTGGCGACGGCGGCGCTGATTGTCGCCGTGGAGCTGCGGCTGCCGACCTGGGCGTTCTTCGGGCCAGGAATGATAGCGGGCTCGGCCATGCCGTCCCTGGGCACGATGGTCCGCACCCGCTGGAGCGTCCTGCTCGCGGGCTCGCCCCGGCTGCATGCCGCTTTCAGCTTCGAGTCGGTCGCCGATGAGCTCTGCTTCGTGATCGGACCCGCTGCCGTGACGCTGCTCGCCACGGAGGTCCTCCCGGCCTCAGGTGTCGGCGTCGCGGCCCTGCTGTGCGTCGCCGGGACGCTATGGTTCGCCGCCCAGCGGGGCACCGAGCCGGTCGTCGCCGCCCCGCAGGCCGCTCCGGGCCCGCGCGGGCCGGGAGG
>JALYVS010000474.1 GCA_030853115.1 Actinomycetota bacterium | reverse complement strand
TCCGGCCGCCGTTGATCCCCCTGAGCGACGCCGGCCAGGCCAAGGCCGAGATCCTTCTGGAGCAGGGAGGCAAGTACCTCACAGAAGTCGCGAACGAGTTCAACATCGGAGCAGTCAACGCATGAGCATGAGAACCCAGGCTGTCAACCACCACATCCCGAGCGACCTCCCGAAGCGGATCCAGCACTACATCGACGGCAAGCCCATGCAGTCCGCCTCCGGCAAAGCCTTCGATGTGCTGGACCCGGTCTCCAACGAGACGTACGTGCAGGCCGCGGCCGGGGAAAAGGAGGACATCGACCTGGCGGTCACCGCCGCCCGCCGCGCCTATACCGAAGGCCCGTGGCCGCGGATGCTGCCGCGCGAGCGCGCGCGTGTACTCAGCCGCATCGCTGACATCGTCGAGTCGCGCGACCAGCGCCTCGCTGAGCTCGAGAGCTTCGACTCGGGCCTGCCGATCACCCAGGCGCTCGGCCAGGCCCGTCGCGCCGCTGAGAACTTCCGCTTCTTCGCTGATCTGGTCGTCGCCCAAATCGACGACAGCTACAAAGTCCCGGGCCGCCAGATGAACTACGTCAACCGCAAGCCGGTCGGCGTCGCCGGCCTGATCACCCCCTGGAACACGCCGTTTATGCTCGAGAGCTGGAAGCTTGCTCCGGCGATCGCGACCGGGAACACGGTGGTGCTCAAACCGGCCGAATTCACGCCGCTGTCGGCGTCCCTGTGGGCCGGCATCTTCGAGGAGGCGGATCTGCCCAACGGTGTCTTCAACATGGTCAACGGACTTGGCGACGAGGCCGGCGACGCCCTGGTCAAGCACCCGGACGTGCCGCTGATCTCATTCACGGGCGAGAGCCGCACCGGCCAGATCATCTTCGCCAATGCGGCGCCCTACCTGAAGGGCCTGTCGATGGAGCTGGGCGGCAAGTCCCCGGCCGTCGTGTTCGCCGACGCCGACCTAGAGGCGGCGATCGACGCGACGGTCTTCGGCGTGTTCTCGCTGAACGGCGAGCGCTGCACCGCCGGCAGCCGGATCTTGGTCCAGCGCGAGATCTACGACGAGTTCGTCGAGCGCTATGCCGCACAGGCCAAGCGCGTCGTGGTCGGTTACCCCCACGACCCGGCGACTGAGGTCGGGGCGCTGGTGCACCCTGAGCACTACGAGAAGGTGATGAGCTACGTCGAGCTCGGTAAGAGTGAGGGGCGGCTGGTGGCAGGCGGCGGGCGGCCAGCCGGGTTCGCGACCGGCAACTTCGTGGAGCCGACCGTGTTCGCCGACGTGCCCCGAGACACGCGCATCTTCCAGGAGGAGATCTTCGGACCGGTGGTGGCGATCACCCCCTTCGACAGCGAGCAGGAGGCGCTCGAACTCGCCAATGGCGTCAAGTACGGCCTGGCCGCCTACATCTGGACCAACGACCTCAACCGGGCCCACACCTTCTCCCAGTCGGTCGAGGCAGGCATGGTGTGGCTGAACTCCAACAACGTGCGCGACCTGCGCACACCCTTCGGCGGGGTCAAGGCCTCCGGCCTGGGCCATGAAGGCGGCTACCGCTCGATCGACTTCTACACCGACCAGCAGGCCGTGCATATCACGCTTGGCAAGGTCCACAACCCATCCTTCGGAAAATCGGAGCAGGCGTAGCCGCCGGCACCGACGACCTGCAATCAACGCTTAGCGAGAGAGAGCAGTGATGCTTGGACCT
Organism: Actinomycetota bacterium; assembly: GCA_030853115.1. Taxonomy (GTDB): domain Bacteria; phylum Actinomycetota; class Actinomycetes; order Streptosporangiales; family Streptosporangiaceae; genus Palsa-504. Next base: position 2,860 of record JALYVS010000474.1, on the reverse strand, counting down.
ACCGCCACCAGCTCCGGCTTCTTCGTGATGCCGGAGTCCCCGATCCAGCCGAGCGACCCGGTGCCGACACCGTCGGCACCCGCGCCCGACATCGTGCGCGCCGCATACGCCGAGCTGGTGGTCACCGATCTGGCCGCAGCACGGCGTTTTTACGTCGACGTGCTTGGACTGATCGTCACTGAGGAGAATGAGGACACCATCTACCTCCGCACCATGGAGGAGTTCATCCACCACAACCTGGTGCTGCGCCGGGGATCCGTCGCGGGATTGGCGGCCCTGTCCTACCGCATCCGCACCCCTGAGGACCTTGACCGGGCTCACGCCTTCTACGGCGAGCTGTCATGCCGGGTCGAGCGCCGTCGGGAGGGGTTCACCAGAGGAATCGGGGACTCGGTGCGCGTCGTGGACCCGCTGGGGTTCCCGCTCGAGTTTTTCTATGAGACTGAGCACGTCGAGAGGCTGGCGTGGCACTATGACCTCTACACGCCGGGCGTGCTGGTGCGGCTCGACCACTTCAACCAGCTGACGCCTGACGTGCCGCGCGCCGTCCGTCATCATCAGGACCTGGGCTTCCGGATGACCGAGGCGGTCCAGGATCGTGCGGGCACCTGCTACGCCGCCTGGCTGCGCCGCAAGCCGAGCGTCCACGACACGGCGATGACCGGCGGGGACGGGCCGCGCCTGCACCACATCGCGTTCTCGACGCACGAGAAACACAACATCCTGGCCATCTGCGACAAGCTCGGCGCGCTGCGGATCTCCGACTGCATCGAGCGCGGCCCTGGCCGCCACGGCGTGTCCAACGCCTTCTACCTGTACGTGCGCGACCCTGACGGGCACCGCATAGAGATCTACACCCAGGACTATTACACCGGCGATCCTGACAACCCCGTCGTGATCTGGGATGTGCACGACAACCAGCGCCGCGACTGGTGGGGCAACCCAGTGGTCCCGAGCTGGTACAGCGAGGGATCGCTGGTGCTGGACCTCGACGGCAACCCCCAGCCGATGCAGGTGCGCACCGAGAGCCGGGAGATCGACGTCACCATCGGCGCCGACGGCTTCTCGCACACGCGCGCGGACGACGCCGAGGGTGGCTTTAAGGCCCGAACGCAGGTGTGATCTTCATCGCAACGACTACGCCCCGGTCGAGGCAGCGGCTGCTGTCCTCGGCTCCCTGCCGGCTATCCATCGCGCCGAATGGTCGAGCCGATGGCGCGGTTAAGCCGTGGTGAGGCAAACGGACGGCCGTGACAGTCCTGCTCCAGCGTCTGGACGAGCAACACGATCGGCGTCGGAGCGCGCCCTGGTTCGCGCGGAAAGTGAGCGGGCCGCGCCGGCGGCAGCCCGCCCTTCCTTCGAGTTACAGCACTAGAACTAGGGGTTCGGAGCCTTCGAAGCGCCGCATGAGCAGTCGCTCGGTTAGGGCACCGAGGATGAACGACGCCACCAGTGCGCCGGCGACGGCCACGCCCACCGGCAAACGGCGGAGGTCAGAGACCAGGCGATGTACACCGAGACGACCGCCATCTGTCCCTGGGCGAAGTTCACCAAGCCCGTGGAGGGGTAGACGAGCGCCAGCGCCGCGTAGATGGAGCCCGTGGTGATGCCGTCGACCACCTGCGGCATGCCCGGCCTCAGATCACGAGGTACGCGCGTCGTACCTCGTCGTGACCGGCCACCTCGGAGGCGCTGCCCCGCAAGGTGACGCGGCCGGCTTCCAGCACCGCGGCCTGATCGACCAGCTCCAGCGCCCGCGCGGCGTTCTGCTCGACGACCAGCAGCGCCACCGTCCACTCCGAGCGCAACTGCTGCAGCGCTTCAAACACCTCCAGGGTCACCCGGGGCGCGAGCCCCAGCGACGGCTCGTCCAGCAGCAGTAGCCGCGGCCGGCTCATCAGCGCGCGGCTGATGGCGAGCATCTGCTGCTCACCGCCCGACAGGTTGCCCGCGGCGGACCGAACACGCTCCCGTAGGGGTGAGAAGAGAGTCAGGCAGCGCTCCAGGTCCTCGCGCACCCCCCGGCGGTCGCGGCGCAGCAGTGCCCCCGCCAGCAGGTTGTCGCGCACCGACAGCCGCTCCAGCGTCCCACGTCCCTGCGGCACATGCGCGATTCCCAGCCGGGCCGCGCGGTCGGTGGAGATCCGGCTGACGTCGCTACCGCCGAACCGGATCACACCCCGGCGCATCACCGCGGCGCTGATCGCTCGCAGGAGCGTAGTCTTTCCCGCGCCGTTGGCCCCGAGCACGGCCATGGCGCCGCCTTCGGCCACGGTGAGGTCGATGCCGTGCAGAACCTCGGCCCGCCCGTACCCGGCGTGCAGCGCGGAGATCTCGAGCAGCGTCACGCCGCCGCTCCAAGGTAGGCCTCCACGACCGCCGGGTTCTGGGCGGCCTCCCGCGGGAGCCCTCGGCCAGGTTTCGTCCCTGCACCAGTACCACGACCTTGTCGCAGATCGAGGAGACCAACCCCATGTGGTGCTCAACGAGCAGGATTCCTACGTTACGCTCCCGCCGCACCCGCACGATCACCTCCGCCAGCGCCATGACCTCCTCGTGGACCAGTCCCGAGGCCAGCTCGTCGAGCAGCAGCAGACGAGGCTCCGCCAGCAGCGCGCGGGTGAACTCGACCCGCTTGAGGGTGCCGAACGAGAGGCTGGCCACCTCCGCCTCCGCCAGCTCCTCGATCTCCAGCCAGCTCAGCAGCTCCAGCGCCCGTTCCCGCAGCTCGCGCTCCTCCTTGCGGCTGCCGCGCAGCCAGAAGGCATGGGCCAGCGCGCCGGCACGAAGCTGGGTATGGCCGCCGAGCAGGACGTTGTCCAGGACCGTCGCCTCCGGCCGCAGCACCGGATGCTGAAAC
>JALYVS010000473.1:2443-4577 GCA_030853115.1 Actinomycetota bacterium | reverse complement strand
GGCCAGACTGCGTGGGTGGCTACGTGGCGGCCAGGGCCGGCATTGCCGGTGTCCATGCCGGTCACCGCGATGCGGCCGGGGCTGTGGACAGTGGCGGTCTTCCCGCCGGGGTCAAACGGGGCAGATGTAGGGCCGGCCGGAACGAAAGTCACGCTTAGGAGCCTGCCCATGGTGGCTTAGCGTGACTGGCCGTTCCGGCGCTACATGGAGGTCGAGGGGCCTGGAAGTAGAGCTTCCGATGGTGATGTGGAGCTGTCGTGGCCGGGGTCCAGGGCGCGGTAGAGCGTGGAGCGGCCGATGCCGAGGTGGCGGGCGATGGCGGTGACTGATTCGCCGCGCTGGCGGCGGGCCCGGGCTATGGCCAGGATGTCGTCGCTGACGGCGGCGGGGCGGCCGCCGCGGCGGCCCTGCGCCTGGGCGGCGCGCAGCCCGTCAAGGTTTCGCTCGCGGATCAGGTCGCGTTCCATCTCCGCGGCCATCGCGGCCACCATGAACAGCATCTTGTCGGCGATGGTGGCCCCGGCCGGGCGGTGCAGCCCGGCGCAGATCCCGGTCAGGATGTGCAGGTTGATGCCGCGGGCGTGTAGCTGGTCTTCCAGCAGCACCAGCAGCTCCTTCATCGACCGCGCGACCCGGTCGGGCTTGTAGATCACCAGGGTGTCGCCCGTGCGCAGCGCGGCCAGCGTGGCGTCCAGTTTCGGCCGGGCGTCTCGGGTGCTGGCGGTCTCGATCACGATCTCGCGGCAGTGCGCGGCGGCCAGGGCGTCGAGCTGGGCCTGGTGGTCCTGGGTGCGGGTGCTGACCCTGGCGTAGCCGATCCGGACGCTGTTGTCGAAGGCGGGCGGGATGCTCATGAGCTGATCGTCCCGTATTCCGTCCCTTAACTGGTCGGGCGGCACGCCGTTGCGGGACTGGTTTCCGGGACGGGTTTCACCGCCTGATCCGGCGGCCATGGCGGCCGTCCCGGAAATGACCGTTTCCGGGACGGCGAGCCCGGGCTTTACCAGTCCTGCGGCGGCCCAGTAGGCGATTAGCTCGCCTTGGCTGTGCGCCCCCGTGCGCCGCCGCAGCGCGCTGAAGTGATCTTCAACGGTGCGGGCGGAAATTCCCAGGTGGCGGGCGATCTGCTTACCGGACAGGCCGCGCCCCGCCAGCAGCAGCACCTCGGCCTGCCGGGCGGTCAGGGACATGGCCGCAGCGGATGCTGATACGGCGGACTGGTAGATGTCCCGCTGCCCCGCCATCATCGATCCTCGCCGCATGCTGCTCCTGCGCGGGCAGGAGCGGTTAACTCCCACGAACGGGATGCAGCCCGGGCGGACAGGACGCAACCGAGACGTTACCAAGTGTGAGCATACGTGTAAACACCGTAATTTCCCGGTATGGACAGACCTCGCCTCCTGCGGAAGCGTCACTAAAGAGTGGCCAGACGCTCACGACGCTCTGACCAGATTTTCCCGGGGCCGAAGTTAGGTGAAATAGAATGAGGAAGAGAAGCCGCCTGATAACGTTCCTCACTCTCGGAATTATTATACTGCTGCCGGGGGTAATCTCTACATCGGCGGCAGCATCAGCCACGCAATCTCTCGGCCTCAGGAAAGCGGCAGCCGCGCCGACGTGTGGCCCGAGGGATTACTTTTATCATGCCGGCACCAACAACTACAATTCTTCGGTCATAGACGCTAACGGCGAGGTTCCGCCGTCATGGCCAATCATATGGCCAGAAAAACCCAACAACGGGAGCGCCGCGAATCAGATCTGGTGCGAGCAGGCAGGGTCGGCCAACGGGACGCAGGGGTATTTCCTGTGGGCATACTACGACAACAAGCAGGTCTGCCTGGATGTCTCGGGCGCGAATTACAGCAGCAAGACTCACATCCTCGCCTACCCCTGCACATGGGCCGCAAATGAGCTATTCAATTTCCAGTACGTAGCGTCCAATACCCTGATCATCACGCCGGCGTATTATTCGGTGGAGTTCTTCCTGTGCCTCAATGTCTCCGGTGGCATAGCAAACGGACATCACATAATTCTCTATGCATGTGACACTAATGCCGAGAACGAACGGTTTACACCGCAGGTCCCGATTTAGGTGATGAGGCCCCAGGGCCTAGAGCGTCGAGTAGCCGGGGGG
>JALYVS010000473.1:0-2433 GCA_030853115.1 Actinomycetota bacterium | reverse complement strand
CCCCCCTGGTGCACTTGCCGATAACCCAGCGCTTTATGACCGGCAAGCTCCGCGTCCCCGTCGCCCCGTCAGGTTGAAAGCATCTCACCCTTGACCAGCCCGGGCATCTGAAGAAATCCGCGCCCCTACCCTGGGAAGACCTTGCTGCTTGACCGCAAAGGCCGAGTTACCAGGCCGCCCAGGCGACCGGCCTCGTCATGGCAGAAACTTCCGTGACCTCACCGGCAGGGAGACTAACGCGGTGAATGCGATCGCTGCTGAACAGCAACAGGTAATGTCCTGCCCTGTTAATGCACAATCTGTTCCATGTGTGCGTGCGCTCCCGAGCCAGGATCCGGGGGGATCGTCCGCGGATCACGGGCAGCTCGATTAGCATAGATCCCTGTGGGCCCGATCGCGCGGCGATAGCATAGATACTCTGGCCACTCGGGCTGATGACCGACCAGATGTAGTTTCCGTATATGCTCGCTCCAGCTGCTATGACGCGGCTGTCGATTACCCAATCTTCTGCGGTCGTGGTGTCTACGGTGCGCAGCGTATTCCCGTCGGCTGCGCGTAGCGTATAGGCGAGAACTCGGCCACGCGCGTCCCATGTGAGTGTGTCGATGACACCAGGTATCTGGCTGGTGTGGCGTGTCACCTGACCTGTGCCGAGGACTGTGCAGACGAGCGTGGTACGAGGCGTCAAGCGCGCCCCGGGCTGGGGCGGATTCGACGGGGAGTGGCCAAGACGTTCGACCACCGTGTAGACGACTTTCCCGCCGTGCTGTGAAGCGACAGTTCGTGCCAGGAAAGCCATCTCTTCCGCCTGATTAACAGGATAGGTAACGTCGTCCAATCCTGCTATATGGCCTTCTGCGGTTAGGTGCATCCGATAAAGGCGGACCGCATGCATTTCACGGGCCCGGGCCGTGATGAGGAAAGCGCCGGGATCTTCGATGGCGCTCACGCTGTCAACTGTTTCAAGCCGACCTTCACTCCAGCGAATCACTGAGTCGGTCGCTTCCCCGGTGAAGGCATCTCTCACCGTGGCATCTTGCCGTGGTTTTGCATCCTGCAAGTCAGGGGTTGTACCCACGAAATACCGTCCCGGTCCAGCTTCCTCACTCATGCGGACTAGTCTGCCGCCAACCTTGAGGTGCTTGCCACCTCGAGGACCTTTACGACGGGCGGCCGAACCACGATAAGGGCCAGGATGCCGAGCGGCCGGAACTTCCTGCGGAGCGCCACGGGAGAGCGGCTGGTCGGCGGTGACCGCTGAGCGCCGGGCGGCTGCGACGGGTCAGCGGCGCCACGGGTGTTCTTCGATGCCATCCAGCATCTTGCCGATGGCGGCCGTTGCGCGGCGCAGTTCGTCGCGGTGGTGGTGGAAGGCGGGGTCGATCCACTGCGGGTCGTCGAAGTCCGCGTCGCGCAGGTGCCGGCTCCATTCGGTCGGCGCGGCCGGGCGGCGCTCCAGGTCGTACTCGGGGTACTCCGGCGGCCAGATCATCAGCCGCCGCGGCCAGTCCGGCCAGCGCACCGCGATGGTTCCCTCGTAGCGGTGGATGCGCAACTGCGGGCCCGTGGCGGACGGCACGGCGCGCAGCCGGTCCTTGCCCAGCTCGCTGACGCCGTTGAGGGTGCGGGTGAACTCCAGGTCGCTGCGCATCTCCCACTCGTGCGCGCCGCGGTGCTCCTCCGGCAGCCCGCAGAACATGGGGTCGTCCTCGTCCTGGTCCTCGGGGCAGCTGGGGTCCTTAGCGAGGCAGTACGGCAGCTCGACGACGTCCCGGCTGCCGGCGTTCCAGCGCATCCACCACACGGCGCTGGAACTGCTGGCGCCCTCGCCGGTCTGGGCGAACGCGAAGTGGTCGCCGCGGTGCTCGTGCTCGATCTCGCAGTGCAGCCGGGCCGGGACCGCGTGCCCGGCGTTAGGCATCCGGTCCAGCAGCAGGAACTCCTCGACCGTCAGCTCGAGGCGGGTGTTGCAGCGCAGCGCCTTCGTGGTCACGCAGGGCACTGTAGCCGCCGCCGTGCCCCTGGCTTGGCCAGTCGGGGGCGATCTCAGCGCCAGCTATTCATCCGCAGCACTGGGCAGCAGTGACGGACCTGGACCGTCGCCTCAAGAACATCTCGATGCCCCTTTCGGGCTTACCCTGGCCGGCCCCAGGCAGACTCGGCGGATATGTGACACAGAATTTGAATTACCTGTCACACTGGCCCTGGCGGCGGCAGGCCCGCCCTGCTCACCGGACGCCGGGCCGGACCCGGCTCGGTAGCGTTATGTGTCACATCAGCGCGGAGGTCCCCGTGTCGGTCGTCCCGTTCCCGGCCGCGCCCGGCGGCCGCGTCGCGGACGCCGTCGACCGCTACCTCGACGGCATCCAGGCCACGACGACCCGGGCCGGCTACGCCGAGACCCTCGCCCGCCTGACCGCGATCGCCGGCTCC
>JALYVS010000472.1 GCA_030853115.1 Actinomycetota bacterium | reverse complement strand
GTCTTCGGCCGCCAGGACCGGCAGCGCCCGGCCGCGAGCCGCCAGGTCGGCGGCGAACCGAGCCACCGCCGCCAGGTACGGCAGCGATCCGGCCGCCGCGGCCGCCGGATCATCGAGATGGCTGAACCTGGCCAGTACGTCCAGCGCGGCCGCCGGGTCGAAGGCAAGCGCCGGCACCCGCCAGCTGGCCAGCGATATCCGGCCCGCCGGCCGCCGCCGGGCCCGACCCGCAGGCACCTCATCTGCAAGCACCTCATCTGCAGGCACCTGACCCGCGGGCACCCGACCGGCAGGCACCCGATCCGCAGGCACCCGACCCGCAGGCACCCGACCCGCAGGCACCCGACCGGCAGGGACCTGACCGGCAGGGACCGGATCCGGGGGGAGCAGTTCAGGGGAGGCCAGCGGCACGCGGCCAGCCGAAGGCAGCTGCAGGGTCAGCTCCGCATCGACGGCCTTGCGGGCCGCGGCGGCGCCCGGCCAGTCCAGCCCGGCGAGCAGGTCAGCCAGCTCGGAGGCCGGGCAGGCGAAGGGATGCGGCTGGATGGCCCGCGGCGGGCCGGGGCGACCTGGCCCGGATCCGGCCGCCGGGGGCAGCCGCGAGTCCTCGGCCCACAGGCAGAGCATCCCGTGCGCCCAGATCCCGTGGATGACCCGCATCTCGTGCTCCGCTGCCTTTGCGCTTCCGGGCGCCTTCAGGCGCCGCCTTCCCGTTTCTCACTCCTCGGTCCAGACGGCGCCGCGCCCTACCAGCGACCCTATCTCCGGGGCACGTCATTTCCGGGAACGTTTACGGCGGACAAGAGCGGACGGTGGTGACACGGCGAACTGCGTCCGTCAGTTAGCCGGGCGTGCCGGGACCGCTGGCGGCTTCCTCGGGGTGACCGGCCCCGGTGACACCTGAGGGGTCCGGGGTGATCTTCCGGAACTGCTTGTTCATCGAGCGGAGCAGGAACACCAGCGCCGCGCCCATAGCGGCGACCACGAGAAAGCCGAGCACACCAGGCTCAACGTTGTTGACGGAGGAAGAGGCCGCGGCGACCGCCGCGACAACGCCGAACGTCACAGGCTCACCCTCTCCCGGATGCCCGCGAACAGGTCATCCTCGGGCAGTTCACTATCCACCACCGACCTAGCCAAATGATAGTCCTCCGTCGGCCAGGCGGAGCGCTGGACCTCGATCGGGCAGCGGAACCAGAAGCCGGCCGGGTCGACCTGGGTGGCGTGGGCCTTGAGCGCCTGGTCCCGGACCTCGAAGAAGTCACCGCACGGCACCCTGGTGGTGATCTCAAACTCGCGCTCGTCGTCGCCGCGCTCCGCCGCCCGGGCCGCCCACTCCTCGAAAATTTTCGTGTAGGGCGACTCCAGGCCGCGGCGGATCATTTCCTCGTGCAGGGCGACGAACTTCGCGCGGTGGAAGGACACGAAGTAGTACAGCTTGAGCGGCTGCCACGGCTCGCCGCACTCCGGGTACGCGTCCGGGTCGGCGGCGGCTTCGAAGGCCGCCACGCTGACCTGGTGGGTCATGATGTGGTCAGGGTGCGGGTAGCCGCCTTTTTCGTCGTAGGTAAGCATCACGTGCGGCCGGAACTCGCGGATGGCCCGTACCAGCGGCCCGGCCGCCTGCGCCACGGGCGTGAGCGCGAAGCAGCCTTCGGGCAGCGGCGGTTTCGGGTCGCCCTCGGGCAGCCCCGAGTCGGTGAAGCCGAGGAAGCTCTGCTCGACGCCGAGGATTTCCCTGGCCCGGGCCATCTCCGCCCGCCGTACGCTGGCGATGTCGGCCTTGATCTCCGGGCGGTCCATAGCCGGGTTCAAGATGTCACCGCGTTCCCCGCCGGTCATCGTGGCGACCAGCACCTGGGCACCCTCGCGGACATAGCGTGCCATCGTCGCGGCGCCCTTGCTCGACTCGTCGTCGGGGTGCGCGTGCACGGCCATCAGCCGAGCCTGGGTTTGCAACACTGATCTCCCTCGGTTAAACCTTCAGTGCGGGCAACACCCGTTCACCTGCGTGACATTCCCCGTTCCGCCCGGTTGCGCGGTTCGCCCATTTGACTAGCGGGCTCAAGTCACCGACGCTAGTTAGCCTCAGAAAGATTAATCCCCCGAGGACCGGCTATGGTCCCGCGGACGTGAAGTCCTGCGCAGTACCAAGGAGTGCCCGTGACTGAGACGCGCGACGACATCGTTACCTGGTTGACCCAGGAGGCGTACGACCGGCTCAAGGCTGAACATGACCACCTTTCAGGTCCTGGGCGCGTCGATATCGCGAAGAAGATCGAGGCGGCCCGCGACGAGGGAGACCTGAAGGAAAACGGCGGGTATCACGCGGCCAAGGACGAGCAGGGTCAGATTGAGGCGCGGATCATCCTGCTGGCGCACATCCTGGAGAACGCCCGCGTCGGCGCCCCGCCGCGCACCGACGGGGTGGTCGGCCCGGGGATGACGGTGACGATCCGGTTCGTCAAGGACGACGACGAGGTGACCTTCCTGCTCGCCTCCCGCGAGGAGAGCGGCTCGCCCATCGACGTCTACTCGCCCCGCTCGCCGCTCGGTGCCGCGATCTCGGGCAAGAAGGTCGGCGAGCGCGCCACCTACTCGCTGCCGAACGGACGTCCCTGCACAGTCGAGATCCTCGAGGCCGTGCCCTACGTAGGGGCAGCCTAAAACTTCAACCGCCGTCAGCTGAACGGGCCGTGGTGGCAGCGCCACAGCCCGCTCGGCGTTCATCAGGGCGTCGCGGGGCGGGGAGCGGGCGTAGCCGGTCCGGGTGCTGCCTTCGGTGCGGGGTGCTGAGTCACCGGCGGCCCGTCGCGGGGCGGAGGTGAGGGCTGGTCCCGGTGGCGTTGCCCGCCGATGAAGTCGACGCGGGCGGTGAGCAGCAGGCTCACCAGGGCGGCTATGACCAGCGGGGGGACGAGGGTCACGGCCGTCATCTCGGAGACGACCAGGGCCGAGCCGAGGGGGGTCTTGGTCATGCCGGTGTTGCAGGCGACCATCATCGAGGTGGCGAGGACCAGGTAGTAGCCGTGGTGGCCGCTCATCTCGGCCAGGGCGCGGCCCAGGCAGTAGCCGGTAAAGAACATCGGGATGATGATCCCGCCTTTCCACCGGCCGGCCAGGGTGATCGCGGCGCTGGTGAGATGGCCGGCCGCGGCGAGCAGCAGGGCGGTGGCCGCGACGGCGGGCATGGCCACCAGCGTGGTGAGCTGAGCTTCGCCGTAGGTGAGCCCGGAAGGCACGGCCAGACCCAGCGCGCCCAGGGCCAGGCCAGCGGCCGGCGGCCCGGTCCAGGGCGGCAGCCGTTCGGAGATCCGGGCGCAGGTCCTGATCATGAACGCGAACAGGTGGGCGACCGCTGCTCCGGCCACGCCGCCGAGGGCCCCGATCATCAGGTCCGGCAGGGTCAGGTGGTGTGCGGCCCCGGGGAACAGCCAGGAAGGTACCGTGCCGCGGCCGGTGATGGCCACGTCGACGGCGTAGCTGGCCAGCGAGCCGGCACAGGCGGGCAGGAGCGCCTCGTAGTACTCCAGGCCCTTGCGGTGCAGGATTTCGAGCGCGAAGACGGCGGCGCCCAGCGGCGCGGCGAACAAGACGGTCAGCCCCGAGGCCAAGCCGGTCACCGTGAGCACCCGCAGCCCGGCGGGCGAGACCCGCAGCCGACGGCCGATCCAGGTGCTGATCGTGGCGGTGACCTGCATCAGAGGGGGTTCCGGGCCGATACCACCGCCGACGGCGATGCCCAGCAGGGAGACCGGCACCAGCGACCTGAGGGGCCGCAGATCCGGTGGTCCTCCGGTGGCGTGAATGCTGTCGATCAGCACGCCGGTCGGGCCGGGATCGCCTAGCACGCTCAGCCCGACGCTGATGACCGCCCCGGCCGCGATCAGCAGGACCCCATGCGTCAGCGCGGGCGTGCGGCCCGGCCACAGCAGCAGCTTCGCCGCGCTCAGCAACGCGAGGTAGGCCAGGCTGGTCAGGCCGCCGATCGCGCCGGCCAGCACACTCGCCCCTAGCAGCCACCCCGGCCGGATAAGCGCCGGGCTGGACGGGCCGGCGGGGACATCACCGGCTGGCGGGCCGACGGCAACATCACGGGCCAGCGGGCCGGCTAGGACATCACGGGCCGACGGGGAAGCTCGCTCGTTATCGCCCCGGACACCACGGGGCGTGAGGTCCAACTCGCCTCCTGCCGCCGCTCAGGTGGCCGCCGGACCAGCGCGGGCTCGCAGTCAAGCCTGCCACCGACCCGGCCGCCGGCGCTACTTCCTGATTGCGGCGGCAGGGGCTATGACACCAGTTCGGGCTGCCTGCGGAAACCCATCCCGAGGCCGACCACGACGTAGTCGGCGCGGGCGCCCCGCTGCGACCGGCCTGACCAGCTAAGCCCCTGGCCTGACGACCCGCCGCAGCCAGGCCAGGACGGACGTGAGGTCACCGTTCCCGCGGTCCAGGAGGTAGGCCACCGCGCCGAACGCGATGACCGCGCCGCTGGCCGCGACCACGGCCGTACCGGCCGCCAGCAGCTTCCCGCTCACCGGCGCGGCCAGGCAGATGGTCACGCCCACGGCGGTGCCGGCC
>JALYVS010000096.1:14769-15998 GCA_030853115.1 Actinomycetota bacterium | reverse complement strand
GCGGACAGCCAGCCGTCCCGCGCCGGCCGCGGCCCCGGCCGCGTTGCCGGTCGAATCCGGCAGCGCCCTGTTCCGTGTGCCTGCCGCAGGCGGCGGCTCCCTCTCCGTGCTCGCGCAGGCCGTCCGGCCCCGGCCCGGGGAAGCGGCGTTGACCTGGCTCTACGTCGACGACTCCCGGGCCGAGCCCGGAGCGCGCTACGGCCTGCTCGAGGGCACCTGCGGAGGTCAGTACGTCACGCCGTCCGACCTGGCGGACGGGACCGCGGACCGGGCCGGCGACCTCACGATCGTGGCGTCCAATCTTCCGATCAGCCCCCGGTCCGCCGATGTCTGGATCCTGGTGTACCGGTGGGCTGACGGCGTGACGCTGGGGGGTGTCCAGGGACCGCTGACCGGCCCGGGCGCCACGACTTTCCGGGCCAGACCGCGGTGCTGAGCCGCCGGCTACTTGAGCTGGACGCGGCTGGCCAGGGGGAGGTCGGCCGATGAGGAGCCTGCCGAGAGCACGAACGTGCCCGGCTCAAGGGCCCAGCCCTGCTCGGACCAGTGCTGGAAAACGCGTTCGGGGACGTTGATCTCGGCGCTGACGGTTTCGCCGGGTGCTGCGGCCATGACGGCGAAGCCGGCCAGCCACTTGACCGGGCGTTCCACCGCCGAGTCCGGGCGGGACGCGTACACCTGGATGACTTCGCGGCCGCGCCGCGTCCCGGTGTTGCGCACCTGCACGCGGACCGCCACCCGCGACCCGTCGCGCTCACCTGGGACGTCGTCCGCCGTGATGGAGTCGTAGGACCAGGTGGTGTAGCCGGTGCCGTGTCCGAACGGGTAGAGCGGGGCCCGGCCGTCACGGTCGTAGCCGCGGTAGCCGATGAACAGGCCTTCGGTGTAGGCCAGGATGCCGTCGGCCGGCCGGGTGGACAGCAGGCCGGCCTCGCTGGCCGGCCACGTGGTGGGCAGCCGGCCGCCCGGCTCGGTGTCCCCGAGCAGGACGTCGGCCAGCGCATGCCCGAACTCCTGGCCGCCGAACCAGGTCAGCAGCACCGCGGCCACATCACCGGCCCAGGGCAGCAGCACCGGCGCGCCGGAGTTCACCACGACCACGGTCCGCGGGTTGGCCGCCGCGACCCGGCGGACCAGTTCGTCCTGGCGTCCTGGCAGCGCCAGCGACGGACGGTCGAAGCCTTCGCTCTCCACCTCGGCGGTAGTGCCGACCACGACCACGGCCACGT
>JALYVS010000096.1:0-14759 GCA_030853115.1 Actinomycetota bacterium | reverse complement strand
ACACCGCGACGGTGATCTCCTCATCATCGCTGCCGTGCGGTACTTCCAAGCCGAGCTCGAGAAACGTACCGAGGTCGGCCATCGACGAAGAGTGCACATCGTGCTCGAGCAGCACTTCGACCGACTGGCCGGCGGCCAGCTCCACCGGGGCCAGCCGCTGCGGGGGCGCCATCAGCGCCTCGACCACGTCGGCGCCCTCGGGCAGCGATAGCGTGACGTCGAAAACCTCCGCGCCGTCGACCAGCAGGCGGAAGCGCCCGACACCGGAGACACCGAGCTGATAGCGGCCCGCCTCGGTGGCGCGGATCACGCAGCTGACCTCGAGCCGGGCGATCGACTCCGCGGCGCCCGCCGCTCCGAACCCGCTCATCCAGCGGAACGCAGCGCTGTCACGCTGCTCCGATCCGGCCAGCTCACCGGAAGGAGCGAAGAACCGGACCTCGGTTCCCGGGCCGGAACCATCAGGCCGCAGCAGCCAGGGCGCGCGGGCTGCCGAGGTGCGCAGGTGCCCGAGCGTGCCCGGCGCGTGCCTCACGTCGAGACCGGCGGCCCGCAAGCCGTCCAGCGGCGAGATCGTGTAGGGCGGGAAGACGGTAGCGCTGCCGCCGCCGAGGGTCCTGGCGAGCTCGGCGTTCGGCCCGATGACGGCGACCTGGCCGAGCCCGGCGCGGTCCAGCGGAAGCAGGCCGTCGTGGCGGGCCAGCACGAACGAAGCCGCCGCCGCGGCTCGCAGATCCCGCGCGATCTCGGCCGGCCCGTAACCAGCCCCCTCGTCACCAGCCCCCTCGTAACCAGCCGGAGCGGCCGCGGGGACCGGAGCGGCCGGGTGGTGGGACGCGGGGCTCACCGGGAAGTCAGCCAGGCCACCGACCCGGGCGGCCAGCCGAAGGATCCGCAGCACCTTATCGTCAAGGACGGCCTCGTCGACGAGGCCGTCCGCCACGGCCACGACGAGCGCATCGCCCCACGGGCCGAACTGGCTGGCCGGCCCCGGCATGGCCAGGTCGAGAGCCGCGTTGGCAGCGGCCACGGTGGAGCGGGTAGCCGTCCAGTCCGACACCACCAGCCCGTCGAAATCCCATTCGCCGTGCAAGATGTCGCGCAGCAGCGGGCTCTCGGTCATCGTAAACCCGTTGACCTCGTTGTAGGAGGCCATCACGGCCCACACTCCGGCCTCCCGCACGATGGCCTCGAACGGCGCCAGGTAAAGCTCGCGCAGCGTCCGGTCGTCGATCTGGACGTCGACCGTCATCCGCTCGGTCTCGGAGTCGTTGCCAACGTAGTGCTTGACGCATCCCCCGACGCCTGCTCGCTGCAGGCCTCGCACGTAGGCGATCCCGATCCGCGCGGTGAGCAGCGGGTCCTCGGAGAAGCACTCGAAGTGCCTGCCGCCGTAGGGGCTCCGGTGCAGGTTCACGGTGGGAGCGAGCAGCACGTCGACGCCCTTGCTCCTGGCCTCGTGCGCCAGCAGCCTGCCGATTCCCTCGACCAGCTCGCAATCCCAGGTCGCGGCCAGCGCTGTCGGCGACGGGACGTTCGCGGACGTGTCGCGCTCGTCCCAGGTCTCACCGCGCACCCCGGCCGGGCCGTCCGAGAGCACCACCCGTCGCAACCCGGCGTCCGGCTCGGGATAGAGCGCCCAGAAGTCCGCTCCGGTCAGCAGCCGGATCTTCTGCTCCACCGAGAGGCGAGCGACCCGGCGTCGCAGCTCGACCTCATCGAGGGCGGCGGCGCCGGTCACCGCCGGGTCGCCGGTCACCGGGCCGGCAGGTTGACGAGGGACGCCAGCGCGGCGCGGTGCGCGTCCGCGGTGCCGAAGGCAATCGAGTCGGCTTTCGCCCGTTTCAGGTACAAGTGCGCGGGGTGTTCCCAGGTGAAGCCGATACCGCCGTGCAGCTGCACGCATTCTTGGGCCGCGAGCACCGCCACCTCCGAACAGTAGGCCTGGGCCAGCGCCACCGCGACCTTTGTGTCCGGGTCATCGGTGGCCAGGCACGCCGCCGCGTACCTGGACGCCGCGCGCGCCTGCGTGAGCGCCACCCACAGGTCGGCCAGCCGGTGCTTGAGCGCCTGGAAGGAGCCGACCGGCCGGGCGAACTGACGGCGGTCCTTGACGTAGGCGACCGTCATGTCCAGGCAGCGCTGGGCCAGCCCGACCTGCTCCGAGGCCAGGATCCCCGCGCCGGCGGCCAGCGCCGCCTGCAGCGCCCGCGAGGCGACCGGCCCGGACGCGATCAGCGTGCCTGGCGCGTCGTCGAACGACAGGTCGCACAGCTGCCTGGTCATGTCGAGTGAGGTCACCGGCCGTTTGGCTACTCCAGGGGCGGCCATGTCGACCAGGTACAGCGCATGCGGCACGCCGTCGGCCGGTACGAGCAGCACGCCGGCCGGCAGCGCGTCGGCCACCCCGGTGACCATGCCGCGCAGCCGGGCTATGCCGCCCGCCGCGTCACCGGGCCGGGTTCCGGCCAGCCGGACCGAGTTCGGGTAACCGGCGCCTGGCGCGGTGGCGAACGAGATCGTCAGCGCCGCCGTGACGCTGCCGTCTGCCATCCGGCCGAGCAGGTCCGCCACGGCCCGCGCCGGGGCAGAACTCTCGGTGGCACCAGCGGTCACGCTCAGCAGGGCGGCGGTGGCTACCACGGCACTGCCCAGGAAAGGCACCGGGGCGACGAACGCGGCCAGCGCCTCCGCGGTGCCAGCCGCCTCCCGGTAGGAGGCGCCGGCCCCGCCATGACCTTCCGGTATCAGCAGCCCCGCACACCCCAGGTCGGCGGCGATGCTCTGCCACAAGCCTTCGTCGTAGGTCTGGCCGGACTCGACGCGGGCCAGCGCCTTGTCCAGGCCACCGCGGTCGGCGAGCAGCGAGCTCAGGCTATCAGCCAGGGCCCGTTCGGCCTCGGAAGGAAGGAGATCGGGCAGCGCCTCATTCATCGGGGCAGATCCTTCCACGGGACGTCTTTGTCGACACGGGGCTCGGACGGCAGGCCGAGGACCCGCTCGGCGATGATGTTGCGCAGGATTTCTGAGGTGCCGCCTTCGATGGAGTTACCGCGGGCGCGCAGGTAGCGGTAGCCGGGGCCGCGGCCGTAGAAGTTGGCGTGCTCGGGGCGGCGCATGGCCCAGTCGTCGTAGCGCAGGCCGTCGCTTCCGGCGAGCTCCACGTCAAGCGCGGATATCTCCTGGTTGAGCCGGGCGAAGACCAGCTTGGCGGCGGAGCCTTCGGGTCCGGGCTGGCCCGCGGCGAGCTGCTGGCGCAGCCGTTCCGCCGCCAGCCGGGCCACCTCGGCCTCGGTCCACAGCCGCAGCAGCCGGTCGTGCATCCCCGGCGTGCGCAGCTCAGAGCGCGAGCGCCAGGTCCTGACGACGGGCTCGATCATGCCGCTCTCCCGCGGCGCGGCCCGCGATGCGCCGATGCTCACCCGTTCGCTCATCAGCGTGGCGTTGGCTACCTTCCAGCCCTCGCCCACCTGGCCGATCCGGTCCGCATCGGGGATCCGGACGTCGGTCAGGAACACCTCGTTGAACTCGGCCTCGCCGGTGAGCTGGCGCAGTGGCCTGACGTCGACGCCGGGCGCGGTCATGTCCACCGAGAAGTAAGTGAGGCCCTGGTGCTTGGGCACGTCGGGATCGGTGCGGGTGACGAGCAACGCGCGCCTGGCCTGGTGCGCCTGGGAGGTCCACACCTTCTGCCCGGAGACGATCCAGTCCTCGCCGTCGGCGACCGCGCGGGTGGCCAGCGCGGCCAGGTCACTGCCCGCGCCGGGCTCGCTGAACAGCTGGCACCAGATCTCCTCAGCGGTCCAGAGTTTGCGCAGCCAGCGTTTGCGCTGCTCGTCGTTGCCGTACGCGAGGATGGTGGGGGCGGCCATGCCTAGCCCGATCCCGTTGCGCTCGGGGTCGTTGGCTGGTGCGCCCGCCGCCGCGAACTCGGCGTCGACGACGGCCTGCAGGGTGCGGGACACGCCGAGCCCGCCGAGCCCCTCGGGGTAGTGCACCCAGGCCAGGCCCGCGTCGAACCGCGCGTCGAGGAAATCCTGCTTCCCCGCCTGCGCCGGGTCGTGCTCGGCGAGGAAGGCGCGGACCCGTTCCCGCATCGCCTCCGGGCTGTTGTCCGTCGGCACAGTGTTTTCGCTTGGCACAGTGTTCTCGCTTGGCACAGTGTTCCCGGTCAGCACAGCGGCCCTCCCGCCACGTAGATGACCTGGCCCGAGACGAAGCCGGCGCCCTCGCTGACCAGGAACGAAATAGTGTGCGCCACGTCGTCCGGCTGACCGACCCGGCGGACCGGGATCCGCTGGGCGGCCGCCTGCTGGAAGTCCTCGAACGGCATGCCCACCCGGGCCGCCGTGGTCGCCGTCATGTCGGTGGCGATGAAACCCGGGGCAACCGCGTTCGCGGTGACCCCGAACTGCCCCAGCTCGATGGCCAGGGTCTTGGTGAACCCCTGCAGGCCGGCCTTGGCGGCGGAGTAGTTGACCTGCCCGCGGTTTCCGAGCGCGGAGGACGACGACAGGTTGACGATGCGCCCGAAACGTTGATCGACCATGTGCTTCTGCACCGCCCGGCTCATCAGGAAGGCGCCGCGCAGGTGCACCCCGAGCACCGTGTCCCAGTCGTCATCGGTCATCTTGAACAGCAGGTTGTCGCGGAGGACCCCCGCGTTGTTGACCAGCACCGTCGGCTCGCCCAGCTCGGCGGCCACTCGCTGCACCGCCTGGGCGACCTGATCGCTCTTGCTGACGTCCGCGCCCACCGCGACCGCGTGGCCGCCCGCGTCGGCGATCTCCTTCACCGTTCCGGCGCACGCGGCCTCGTCCAGGTCAAGGACCGCCACGGCCATCCCGTCCGCAGCCAGCCTGCGCGCCGTCGCGGCACCAATGCCGCGGGCCGAGCCGGTTACGATCGCGATTCTGTCTGTCACGGAGTTTTCTCCTCATTTTTTCTGAACGGGCCGTGGTGCTTGAGCCGGCGGAAGTTTCTCAGCTCGGGGCTTGGTCGCGGGGGCTAGGTCGTGGCCTTCCGCAGCTCACGACGGGCCAGGGACCTCTTATGCACCTCGTCCGGGCCGTCAGCGAACCTGAGCGAGCGCGCGCTGACCCACAGCTGGGCCAGCGGGAAGTCCTGGCTGACCCCGCCGCCGCCGTGGGCCTGGATTGCCTTGTCGATCACCCATTCGGCCATCGCGGGGGTCACGATCTTGATCGCCTGGATCTCGGTGTGCGCCCCCTTGTTGCCCGCGGTGTCCATGAGCCAGGCCGTCTTGAGTACCAGCAGCCGCGCCTGCTCGATTCGGACCCGGGACTCCGCGATCCAGTCCTGTACTACGCCCTGCTCGGCCAGGGTCTTGCCAAAGGCGGTGCGGCTGGTGGTTCGTCGGCACATCAGCTCAAGGGCGCGCTCGGCCGCGCCGATCAGCCGCATGCAGTGGTGAATCCGGCCGGGGCCCAGCCGGGCCTGCGCGATCGCGAACCCGCTGCCTTCCCCCGCGATCAGGTTCTCCCTGGGCACCCGGACGTCGTCGAAGACGACTTCGGCGTGACCGCCGTGCGGGCCGTCGGTGTAGCCGAACACGGTCATGCCGCGCTTAGCTGTCACCCCGGGCGTGTCCCGCGGCACGAGAATCATCGAGTGACGGTCATGACCTTCGGTGGCATCGCTGCTGACGCCCATCACGATGAAAATCTGGCAGTTTGAGTCCATCGCCCCGCTGGACCACCATTTGCGGCCGCGGATGACGTATTCGTCGCCGTCGCGGGTGATCGAGGTGGCGATGTTGGTCGCGTCGCTGGAGGCCACGTCGGGCTCGGTCATGCAGAACGCCGACCTGATCGTTCCCTCGAGCAGCGGGCGCAGCCAGCGGTCCTGCTGTTCCGGTGACCCGAACTCCGACAGCACCTCCATGTTGCCGGTATCGGGCGCGGCGCAGTTCAGTGCCTCGGGGGCCAGCGTGGGGCTCCAGCCGGTGATCTCGGCCAGTGGCGCGTACTGCAGGTTCGTCAGCGGCGGGTCCGGCAGGCTGGCCGGGCTGAAGCTGGCGACCGCCTGGGCCGACTTGCCGGTTAGGAACAGGTTCCACAGCCCGCGACTGCGCGCCTCGGCCTTGAGCTCAGCGGTCACCGGGACCCGGCCCCACGGGTGTCCCCGCTGAACCGCGGCCGCTACCTGTTCCTCGAATACCGCCTCGGCGGGGTAGACCCGCTCGTCCATGAAGGCGAGTAGCCGCTTGCGCATATCGAGCGTCTTGGCGTCATAGCCAAAGTCCATGGAGCAGAACCTCCCATAGGTCGCTTCCACAGGGTCGGCTATCAGCCTATCTACTCACCAGTACGCTTGTCCGCTGCGGCTCCCTTCGGATCTTGCGTTTCCCGCTCCGGGCCGCATCACCCGGGACATCCACCTCGTTCTGAACAGCTGAGGCGGAAAACGTAGACGTTGCCGGACTCGAAGATCTGGGTGTACTGGTGATGCGGGTAGAGCTGGGAGATAAAGGCGGGGACATTGGTGATCGCCGGGGAGTAGTCGCTGTTCCGGCCGTCGAACACGATGTACTGGGTCCTGGGGTTCCCGGAGTTGCCGATCCAGAAGGTGTCGGTACGGGCGGCCAGCGGCGCCAGGAAATTAAGCGTGGTCTGCACGGTGGTGCCATCGGGCACCGTGGCCATCGCCGCCTCGGCCGACGCGACGCGCGGGCTGATGCGGTACGTCTGCGCGTTCCACAGGTTGCTGACCGGGAAGTGGAAGCTCAGCGTGACGGCGATCGCGAGCATCATGGCCGCGCCGTAGTGCCTGGCCCCGGCCAGGAGCGCGGGTGCCGGGCCCCGGTGCCCGCTCGCCCAGCTCGCGGAGCCGGCCCGGTTATCGGCGGCCATCGCGGCCCCGATCCTGGCCAGCGCGTCGATGGCCGCGACGAACAGGACCGGCATCACGGTTGCGTTGTAGTGCCAGAGCGTTCCCCAGAAGCTGCTGTCGGTGGAAAGAAAACGCAGCAGCAGGCTCGGCACGGCGATCAGCGCCAGCGGCGACCGGAGCGCGATGAACGCGGTCGGCAGGAGCAGCAGCACCACCGTCTGCAGCTTGTCGGGCCAGCCGGAGAAGAGCTGCCTGACCAGGCCGGTCACCGTCAGGTGGCCACCGGGTGCCAGGACCCCGCCGTCACTCCAGTAGTCGTAGTGGTGGGCCAGGTTGACGTGCGGGATGATCACGCCAATGGCCAGGAAAGACCAGGCCAAGCCCCAGCTCAACAGGATCAGGCCGGCTTTCATGTGGCGCTGGCCGTCCTGATCGGCGCTGACCGCCTGATGCCCCGGCCCGTCCAGGCGTCCCGGTGGGGTCGCGCGCAGTCCTGCGACGATCAGGTAAAGGCCGATCGCGGCCACGGTAAAGCCCTGATCCTCCTTGACGAAGACCAGCGGAAGGGCCCACCACAGAGCGGCTCTGAGGTGACCCCGCACCAGCGCGGCCAGCGCGAAGGCCAGCAGCGGAACCGCGAACGCGATCTCGTGGAAGTCGAACTCGATCATCTGCTGCAGGCCCCAGGAGAACCCGTAGGCGATCGCGATGGCACGGCTGGGACCGACGCCGAGCTTCTCGCGCGCGAGCTGGCTGACCCCGAAAACGGACAGCGCCGCCAGCAGCGCCTGGGCCACCAGCAACGTCGCCGCCGAAGGGAACACCCGGAAGAACGGCGCGAGGACCGCGAGGATCGGCTGGAAATGGTCGCCGAGCAGGTTGACGCCCGCACCTCTGATGTCCACGACCGGAGCCCGGAGGTCGGCGTACTGCTTCACGTACTCGGTGTAGATGCCCAGATCCCACGAGGTGGGGCTGAGCTGCAGCAGCCGGAACAGCGATATCGCGCCGTAGGCACCGAAAACGGTGAGCGCGATCGCCCAGATGACCGGATCCCGGTAGGCGCCGGGTACCGCGGATCCGGGCACCGCGGTGCGCGCCGCGGTCCCCCGCAAAACCGGTTCGGCACCCGGCTGGCTGTGTTGCTCCTCCAGCATTTGCGCGCAGCCTACCTGCTCAGCCGTCGCGGGGCGCGGGTCAGACGAGCAGAAGTCTTCCGATGCGTCGCCCCGAGGCGTAAAGGCCGGCTAGGCCGAGCACGGCCAGGTAGGCCGCCCGCCACAGCAAGCCCGGGCCGACCGCCCCCAGGGCCAGGTCACGCAGTAGCACGACGCCCTGGTAGAGCGGCGTCCACTCGACGATCACCTGGACCGTTCGGGGATAGACGCTGAGCGGATAGAACGTCGCGGAGAACAGGAAAAGCGGCATGCTCGCCAGGATCACGTAGTCGAAATCCTGCCAGCTCTTCATATAGGTGGTCCCGGTCATGCCGACGGCGGCGAACGCGAAACCGATCAGCACCGCCACCGGGACGGCCAGCAGGATCCACCAGGAATGCACCAGGCCTAGCGCCAGCATGACCAGCGTGAACGCCACGGCGTAGATGGTGCCGCGGATCAATGCCCAGCCGATCTCACCGAGCGCCACCTGAGCCGGCCGCATCGGCGTGGCGAGGATGGCGTCATAGAGCTTGGCGTACTTCAGCCGGAAGAAGACGTTGAAGGTGGCGTCGTACATCGCGCCGTTCATCGAGGACACCGCGAGCAGGCCGGGCGCGACGAATTCCCGGTACGGGATCAGCTGACCGCCGGGACCGGGCACCTTGCCGACCAGCACGCCCAGCCCCAGGCCTACCGACAGCAGGTAGAACAGCGGCTCGAACACCCCGGACGCGAACACCAGCCAGGTACGGCGGTAGACGCGGGCGTGCCGCTCGATCAGGCGCAGGCTGCCTGCCTCAGCGCCGGCGCGTCGCAGCCGGCCCGGCCGGCCGGCCGGCGGCAGCATCCGCACCGCTGAGCTGGCCAGGGCCCGCTCAGACATAGAGCCGCCCGCGGTAGGTGCGGGCTCCGGCCCAGATCCCGACGGCGGCCAGCGTGACCAGGTAGGTGACGTGACCGAACGCGCCCAGCAGGTCAGCGCGCCCGAGGCTAAGCGCGCGGCATAGCGCTACGCCGTGCCACAGCGGCGTGGCGTAGGCCAGCGGGCGCAGCCACCCGGGCAGCTGGGATAGCGGGAAGAAGGTGCCGGAGAACAGCATCAGCGGCATCATGACGAACCGGAGCAGATAGGCGAACGAGTTCTCCGTCTTGACCGTGACGGCCCAGGCCGCGACCGGGGCGGCGAAAGCCACCCCGGTCAGCATCGCGGCGGGCCAGGCCAGCAGCACCCAGGGGGACCTGGCGGCCCCGAACGCGGCGATGAACGCGATCACGACGGCGGAGTTCATCGCGATCCGCATCGTCATGAACATCAGGTGGCCGCGGAAGATATCGGGCGGCCGCAGCGGCGAGGCTTGCGCCCCGATATAGATCCGGTTCCACTTGATCGAGCCGAACACGGGATAGCTCGCCTCGCCGATCGCGGTGTTCATCGCACTCACCGCCAGGATGGCCGGGGCGACGAAGGCCAGGTAGCTCACCCCGCCGAGGCTCGCCGTCCCGTGCTTGTCCACCAGTGAGCCGAGCCCGAAGCCCATCGCGCCCAGGTAGAACAGCGGGCCGAGCACGCTGGACCAGATACTGGACCGCCAGGTGCGGCGGTACACCGTGAGCCAGCACAAGAACGCCCGGAAGGACAGCGTGAAATCCCCCCGCCCAGGGGAGTACGGGGGGGCGGGCAGCCCCCCCGTGCGGGGGGTCACCGGGGGGTCGTCCCCCGGGGCCAGTACTGCCATCAGTCCTCCAGCCTGCGGCCGGTCAGCCGGAGGAAGACGTCCTCGAGCGTGCCGCGGCGCACCAGGGAGGTGAGCGGCTCCAGTCCGCTGTCCCGGACAGCGGCCAGCGCCGCATCCCCGTCGCTGACGTACAGGAGTATCCGGTCAGCGAGGACCTCGGCCCGCTCGGCGGGAAAATCTTTGAGCTTGTCCGCGGCCGCATCGTGCAGCTCAGGGTCGAAGCGCACCTCGAGGACCTCGGCTGAGCAGTAGCGGGCGATTAGTTCACGGGGCGAGCCCTCGGCCGCGAACTTGCCGTGATCCATCACCACCAGCCGGTCGCACAGCTGCTCGGCCTCGTCCATGTAGTGGGTGGTCAGGATCAGCGTGACGCCGCGTTGCTTGAGCCGGAACAACCGGTCCCACACCACGTGCCTGGCCTGCGGGTCCAAGCCGGTGGTCGGCTCGTCGAGGATGAGGATCTCGGGCTCGTTGATGAGCGAGCGGGCGATCGTCAGGCGCCGCTTCAGGCCACCGGACAGCGGGTCCACCTTGTCCTTGGCCCGGTCCGCGAGCTGGACGAATTCCAGCAGCGCTGTCGTCCGCTCCCTGATGACGCGGCGGGGCAGGCCGAAGTACCTGCCGTAGACCAGCAGGTTTTCCCGGACCGTCAGTTCGACGTCAAGGGTGTCCTCCTGCGGTACGACGCCGAGCCGGGCCCGGATCGCGGATCCGTCCCGGACCGGGTTGAGGCCGAGGATGGTCAGCTCCCCGCCGGTCGGCGGCGACACGCAGCCGATCATCCGCATGGTCGAGGACTTACCCGCGCCGTTCGGCCCGAGGAAACCGAACGCCTCCCCCCGGTACAGGTCAAAATCGATCCCGTCCACCGCGGTGAAGCTCCCGAACCGCTTGGTCAGGCCGCGTGCGCGTACGAGCACGTCATCGTCAGCACTTCCGGACATCTCATCCACGCTACCGGGAGGGTGTGACATTCTCCGAACGGTTTACCCGCTGCTACCGCTCCCCCACCAGGTAGCACGGTAGGGTCTGGTCTATCCGGGATGGACCAGCGAAGGACAAAACGAGTGGATTTCATCCGCGATGGTTACATCCGCTTTAGGGTGCTGATACACGAGGCGGCTAAGTTCGGCACCGTCGGCATCCTCGCGTTTCTTATCACCATCGGCGGCGCCAACGCGCTTCGATCGGGGGCGGGCTTCGACGAGCTCAGCTCGGTGACGGTCGCCACCATCGTGTCCACCATCTTCGCCTTCGTCGGCAACAAGCTGTGGGCGTTCCGGCACCGTAATGGCGGCCAGCTGCGCCGTGAGTCCATCTTGTTTTTCGTCCTCAACGTCATCGGGCTCGTTGTCCAGCTCACGTTCGTGGGGGTGACACGGTACGGGCTCGGGCTGAAGGGCACGTTCTCCTACAACGCGGCGAACATCCTGGGCGTCGCGGCGGCCACCGTGTTCCGGTTGTACAGCTACCGGCGCTGGGTGTTCCTGATGGCCGACGGAGAACCGCTGACGGCCGAGCACCTGCAGCCGGAGACCTCCGGCGCCTGACAGCCCCGTTACGGGCAGCCGCGGACGGCCGACAAGTCCAGCGAAGCATTGAGCGCGGCGGCTTCCGAGGTAGGCGTCAGGTATCCGACCGCGGCCATCCGGCCGATCACGTGCACCAGCCGCGCCCGCGCCTGCGCCGGGTAAACCAGCGGGTCATCAAAGGTCGGCGCGTTTACCACGCCGGCCAGCATGGCCGCCTGCACCAGGCTGAGCTCGGCAGGTGTCCGGCCGAAGTACCCGCAGCTGGCGGCGCCCAGGCCGTAATAGCCGTGACCGTAGTACGCGACCTCCGCGTACATCTGCAGGATCTCCGCGCGGCGGTACGTCATGTTGAGCTTGACGGCCAGCGCCAGCTGCTCCAGTACCTGGCTGAAACCGCTGTGACCGGAGGTGTACAGGTTCTTGGCGAGCTGCTGGTCGATGGTGCTCCCGCCTTGGTCCCGCCGGCCGGTGAGCCACGAGGCCGCCGCGCGGGCCATCGCGAACGGATCGACCCCCTGGTCGGTGTTGAAACGGTGGTCCTCGGTCGCGACCAGGGCCTCCGCGAAGTACTGCGGGACCTGCGGGCCCGGGTAGGCGATGTGGTGCTCCTCCGCCTGGGCCTGGGTCAGCGCCGTGGCCCGGCCGGCCGAGGGGGTCAGCACGAAAAGCAAGCCACCCGCGACCGCGAGGAGCACGGCCGCGGCCAGCACGACTTTGGCGAGCCTGAGCCGCCCCCGGCCCCGCGCGCGGCTCGCCGGCTGCTCCCGGCCGGCCCCGAAGCCGTCGTCGTAGGAGGCTGACCGGCGAACCCCGAGTCCTCTCAACTGCCAGCCCTTTCATCGGCGTGCGACCTGGTTTACCCCGGCCTGCTCCTACAACGAGCGAGACGTTCTCATCATGCCCGGCACATCGTAGCTTTCCCCTCCGACGCGAATCACGCGTCAGCGGTGCGCCACAGCGCGGCCGGCGCAACACGGCGCAACACGGCGCGGCTGGGCCGGGCGGGCGTCGTTCCGCACTGCGCGGCGGTTGCGCTAAGCTAACTGAGCCCGCTGGAGTGGCGGGTATGCGCTACCGGAGGCAACGCCGTGGCGCGGCGGGACGTGGCCCAGCTTGGTTAAGGCGCTTGACTGGGGGTCAAGAGATCGGGAGTTCAAATCTCCCCGTCCCGACAACGAGGAGTTAACGCTCGCATTGATGTCAGTAACGGGCGTTACGGTACTGACACGGCTGGTATTCCGGCTTTTCTGCAGGACCTGAAACAGGCGCCCTGCAAAGGGGCACCGCCAGCTCTTGGTGTTAACTAGCGGCATGCCTGTTCAAGGAGAATACGAGCCGAGCGCCCAGGCGTGGGTGCGAGAGCAAGTCGAGCTGTACGAGAGCTCGGGCGGGACCGCAGGGACGACGCTGGCCAGCACCGGCATCCCGGTCGTGGTCATCACCAATCTCGGGGCCAGCAGCGGCAAAGTCCGCAAGACCCCGGTGATGCGGGTGGAACACGATGGCAAGTACGCCATGGTGGCGTCGAAGGGCGGCGCCCCGGAACATCCGCTGTGGTACCACAACGTCCGCGCGAACCCGCTGGTGGAACTTCAGGATGGCCCGCACAAGCAGGACATGATCGCCCGCGAGGTCAGCGGGCCGGAGCGGGCGCAGTGGTGGGAGCGGGCGGTCGCGGTGTACCCGAGTTACGCGGACTACCAGCAGAAGACCGAACGGGAGATCCCGGTCTTCGTGCTGGAGCCCGCGGCGGGCTGACCGCGGCCCGGACCCGGGTCAGCCGTTTATCGTGCCGGCACCGGCCCTGATGGGCTCGACGCTCATGTAGACGGGGCCGGCCTGCGAGCATGCCTCCAGGTCAAAGGCCGCGTAAGTGGCGCCGTACTGACCTGGCGGGTAGACGCGCAGCTCGACTGCGGTGAATACCGGATCGCACCCGGGTGCCGAAGTTACCGTGGCGTCGCTCCACCGCAGTATGGTGTGCGCCGTCGCGCCGGGGGCCAGGATGACCGTGCGGGCCGGGGCCGCCCGATCCCAGCCGGCCGGGCGGCCGAGCTGGTGTCCGCCGCGGCTGATGGCCGAAACCCCGGGGAAACCGCGCATCGCGCAGGCACGGCCGCTGAGGTTGGTAAACTGCAACGGATAGTAGATGCTTCCCGCGGCCCCGTTACCCTGCTCGATCGCGATCCAGGCGCCGAGCTGGCCCGGCTGGCACGCGGGGACGGCGACCACCGGGACGCGCGCGGTATCCGACGCGAGCGCGGTGCCTGACGCGAGCGCGGTGCCTGGCGAACTGGCGGCTGTCGCGGCGGTGGTGATGACCAGCCCGGCGACCGAGGCGGCGGCGATCGTCGCGATAACCCGGCGGGCGGTACGGGAGAGGGTAAACAGGTGCGTCATGGTCGGCCGTCCTAGGCAACGGATCCGCTGTTTGCGGTGTCCTTTTGCGGTTAAGACCCCAACGACGGGTCTCGGGTTGCATCCCTGGCCCGTACGCCGGTTCTGCTAGCCCGTTCGGGCACACTGGTGCGATGACAGCACGGGCAGAACTTACGCGCAGAGCACAGCAGCACGGCGTGGCGGTCTCGTACCAGGACTGGCAGGGGCGTCGGGTCGAGGTGGCCGACGAGACGCTAGCGGCGGTGCTCGGCGCCCTGGGAGACCCCCCCGGAACCAACGCCGCCGGAGCCAGCGGGACACTCCGAGCCAGCGGGACACTCCGAGCTAACGGAACCCCCGGTGCGGGCAGGAACGAGGCGGTGGCGCCGTTCCCGGCCAACCGCGCTTGGGGCTTCACGGTCCAGCTCTACTCGGTGCGCTCGCGCACATCCTGGGGTCATGGCGATCTGCGCGACCTCGCCGAGCTTGCCACCTGGAGCGGTGCGCTCGGCGCGGACTTCGTCCTGGTCAACCCGCTGCACGCGGCGGAGCCGCGGCCACCGGTCAGCCCCTCCCCCTACCTGCCGATGACCCGGCGCCAGGTGAGTCCGCTGTACCTGCGCATCGAGGACATACCCGAATACGCCGGGCTCAGCGCGGGCGACCGCGCGCGGATCGACGCGCTGGCCGCGCCGTTGCGCACCGCCAGCACGACGGCGGCCCTCATCGACAGGGACGCCGTCTGGGCCGCCAAGCGGGCGGCGCTGGAGATGATCCGCGCGGTGCCGCTCAGCGGCCGCCGCCGGGCGGAGCTGGACGCCTTCCTCGGCCGCGACCGCCGGGCCACGCAGGACTGGGCCACCTGGTGCACGATCGCCGAGGTGCACGGCCCGGACTGGCGGTCGTGGCCATCCGCGCTGACCGATCCCGGGTCGGCGGGGGTGGCGGAGCTGAGCCGGGCGCGGGCGGACCGGGTGAAGTTCCACGCCTGGGTGCAGTGGCTGGTGGCCGAGCAGGCGGCCGCGGCGCAGCGCGCCGCCCGCCAGGCTGGGATGGACATCGGCGTCATCGCCGACCTCGCGGTCGGCGCGCATCCGGGC
>JALYVS010000471.1 GCA_030853115.1 Actinomycetota bacterium | reverse complement strand
CCTCGCCGCCGCCGGGTGCTCTTGTCCGGCTGGTCGACCTCGGTGACCTCGATGTTCTCGCCGAGCAGGTACCGGGTCAGTGCCTGGCCGTAGGAGCCGGTGCACTCGATGCCGGCGCGGCGCACCGTGCCGTGCGACCGCGCCCAGGTGAGCATGCGGCGGTACCCGTCGGCAATGGCGGGAAACGCCCTGGACTCGAGCATCGCCCCGGCCGCGGTGACGACAGCGGCCACGTGGATGTCGCGGTGCGTGTCCGCGCCGAGCACCACCTCCAGGTTCTGATCAGGGGAATCGACAGGCAGGACAGCATCAGGCATGCTGGTCATGAGCGTCTGGCTCCTTGTGGCGAGGGGTCAGGTGACAGGCGCCGGGCCCGGCCGGACGGTCAGGACTGTGATGGTGCCACGGCAGCGAAGGCCCCTATCGGGACACGGCCTGCCAGGCCCGGCGCTCTTAGCGCCATCCCGGAATCGCAGCCGACAGATCGGCGCTCAGGACACCAGGTCAGTCGCAGCACGGGTCAGGCCGCGCTCCCGGGGTGGCACGCCTCTATTCTCACAGCCGCAGCACGCGACGGCGACCTGGACGACGCGGGCCGCATGGCGGGACGCATCAGGCGGCGCGGCGGCGAACCAGCCAGACGGTCGCGGCGATCAGGAGCACCGACAGCGCGAGCAGCCAGCCGCCCTCGATCCACTGGAATGGCCAGAACCGGCTGGCCGGCTGGTAGCTGGTCCATTGCGTGTAGCCGTGCTGGGAGAGGCACTGGGAGAAGGCTTGCGACGCCGGCTTGCCGAACGGCCCCGATGGAAGGGACGAGCAGAAGCGGTTGAGGAAGCCGTCGGGGGGACCAGCGAAGGCGAACTTGCCGCCCTTGGTCCACCACTGGCTGAAGATCCACGCGGAACCGGGCACGTTCGGGCTGCTGGTGACCAGCGGCGTCAGGTAGTGCTGGCGCAGCAACCCCCCGGCCGCGAGGGCGAGCCCGGCGTAGACGGCCAGGGTAGCGGCAATCGCGGGGACGACCCGGCGGATGAGCATGCCGGCCAGGGCGCCGATCGCGAAGGCGGCCAGCGTCCAGGCGGCGAACGCGACCCCGCGCAGGTCGAACAAGCCGGGAAAGAACGGGGTCACCTCGGAAAGGCCCAGGGCCTGGTTGCCCGTGGCGAAGTACGGCTGGTAGTACCAGGACAACAGCACGCTGAAGGCTCCGGCAGCGGCGGCCACCGCGACCGCAAGCGGCACCAGCTTGGCGAGCGTCCACTGCCACCGGCCGAAGCCCTGGGTCCAGGCATACCGGAAGGTGCCTGTCTCCAGCTCCCGGGCCAGCACCGGCGCCCCGGCGAACGCCCCGATCAGCGCGGGCACCGCCTGCAAGATGAGGCCATTCGACAAGAAGCCGTTCGTGCCAATGAAGCGGGTGCTCATGTCACTGCAGGCGGCTGAGGCTACCGGGCGGCAGGCGGCGACCGTGGCAGCGTAGGCGTGGTGCGTTTTAAGGCCGGCGAGCCACAGGCACACCGCCAGCGCGCCGAGGAACACGGCCACGCCGGCCAGCGCCGCCCGGTGCTGCCGCCAGGTGACCCAGGCCATCCGCCGCCACGGCACCGGCCGCAGGCTCGCGTCCTCCTCCGGGCGGGCGGGGACGGTCAGTGCGGTCATCGCGTCACTCCTGTCTGCTGGGCTGCCTGCTTGGTGTCCCGGGCGCGGGCCGGGCCGGGCAGCGCCGCGGCGCCGGGCTCGCGCAGGTAGGCCAGGGCGAGTTCCTCCAGGCCGACCGGGTGCGCCTCCCATCCCGGCGGGACCGGGTCGTCGGCGGTGGCCCGGACCAGCAGGTGGGCCTGGGCCCCGGCACGGCGGGCATGCACCACCGGGCGCTGCGCGTACCTGTCGGCCTCGGCGGCCGGGCCGGTCAGCAGGCGGTGGCTGGCGAGCAGGTCCTCGACCTCCCCGGCCACCCGCACCCCGCCCCGCGACACCACGATGAGGTAGTCGGCCACCCGCTCGAGATCGGCGAGCACGTGCGAGGACAGCCCCACCGACACGCCGTCGTCGACCATCGCCGTCAGCACCGTGGCCATGAAGTCGTGCCGCGCGACCGGGTCCAGCATCGCCACCGGCTCGTCGAGGACAAGGAGCCGCGGCCGGCGGGCCAGCGCCAGGGTCAGCGCGAGCTGCGCCCGCTGGCCGCCGGACAGCTTCCCGGCCTTCCGCCCCAGCGGGATGCCGAGCTCGCCCAGCCGGGTTTCCGCATAGTGCTGGTCGAAACGGCGGTTCAGGTTGCGGGTCAGGTGCAGCATGTCGGCGGCCGACAGGTTCTTGTACAGCGGCGTGTCCTGGGCGACGAACGCGATGCCGTCGAGCGCGGCGGGCGACCCGGGCGGCCGGCCGCCGAGCACGGTGACACCGCCCGCGGTCGGGCTTGCCAGGCCGACCGCCAGGTTGAGCAGGGTGGTCTTGCCCGCGCCGTTCGGGCCGACCAGCGCGGCCACGTGCCCGCCCGGGATCGCGAGCGTGCACTCGCGCAGCGCCCAGGTGCCGCCGTATCGCTTGCCCAGGCCGCTGGTCTCGATGATGCTGGTGCTCATGCGACGCCCTCCGTTTCGCCGCCTGCCGCGCCGGCACGGTCAGGCTGGCCGGCGCGGCGCTTATAGAAATCCCGCAGCGCGCCGGTGAACAGCGCGACCATCCCGTCCTCGTCAAGTCCCGCCGTGTCGGCGGCTGCCAGCCAGACCGCCACGGAGCGGCGCAGGGTGGTCAGCTCGGGGAGCGCGACCTGGCTGAGCGTCGCCTCGATGAACGTGCCCTGGCCGGGCCGCCCGGCGGTGAGGCCCTTGGTCTCCAGCTCCTTGTAGGCCTTCAGCACGGTGTTCGGGTTGATCGCCAGCGTGGCCACCACGTCCCTGACTTTCGGCAGCTGGTCGCCCGGCGTGAGGTAGCCCAGCCGCATCGCGTGCTCCACCTGGTGCACAAGCTGCAGGTAGGTCGGCACCCCCGAGGCCGCGTCCAGCCGGAACTCGATCGGCGACCCCGGCCCGCGCGGCCCGGGGCGGGGCGGGGCCTTTCCCCCGCCGCCCGCGCCAGGCACGGAAGCGCCAGCACTGCCACCCGCCTGGCGGCTGATTGCTTTATCTATACTCATACGACAAAGATACAAATGGTCGTGCTCTAGTCAAGCGGCGCGGCGGCCCGCGGTAACGGAGTGCAACACGTGAGGCAGCCATACCTCACTCGCATGTCTGGCCGCCGCGTCGGCCGCTTACCTGGCCACGCTCTCCGCCCCCGAGCAGGGCTGTCGGTAACAACGGTGCGATGAGGCGCCGTGTGCCGTTCAGTTTGCTGAACGGTGCGGCGGTCACGGGTACCGGTCAGGCCAGGGGGAGCTCGGACCTGACCGCCTCTGTAGGCCTCGACCTTGTTGGTGACCGCCGTTTTGGGCTTACTTGGGCTGCACCCCTAGCTGGGCCCCCGTCAACGTCAGACCCGCAGGCGATAATGGGCACCGTGGAAAACAGCCACTACAGCCTGGTTATCGCGGCGGCTCAGGCGGCGGGACCGTGTCCTCCTGGCGCAGAGGCGGCCTGGGGCCGCCGGGTGCATGGCCTGACCGTAGACCTGCACCTGATTGCCCAGCAGGCGAGGCAGGACATCGAGCGGCTGGAGTCAGCGCGGACCTTCGTCGCGCTCCTGGAGAGGGTCGAGATCGAGGAATCGAGCCGCCGTGGGCTGCTCACGTTGCGCCTGCCGTCGGGCGAGAGCGAGCCGATCCGCACCGAGCAGCAGGACACTGACCGCGGACATGCGCTGATCGAGCGGGCCCGTTCCCTGGAAGGACGCTGGGTGCTGGTCTACCGGTACAACGAACGCAAGACCGGGCAGCGGAACCAGTCGGTCCGGATGCTGGCTCACCTGATGGATCTTGGCGTCGACGGGGCCGTGCCCAACACCACGGCGAAGAAGATTGTGCTCCAGGAGGCAGGTGGCGACACGGCACGCGCCCAGGAGGCGTGGATAGCCGCAGGCCTGCCGGTGACCGGGCCGATCAGCGTCGACCAGATGGAGCAGGCCCGCGCTGCTGCGCGGCAGGCCGGATAAAGGCAGGAGAAGATGCAGTGTGCCGTTCCTTCTGCCCAAAGCCGATAACAGCAAGAAGCAGCTGACAAACAGAAGAACCCATCCATCGGGGGAGAGGAGCGTCCGGGACGTATCAATCCGAACCGAACCGAAACATACCGATTCAACACGGACCACAACGCATCAGCAGCTGGCAATCCGTCCTCTTTGTTCCGCATGCTTCTTGCTGTTATCACCGTGAACAGGTAAACTACGTACATGCCAGTCCCGGACGCGCGCACGCTGGCCAGCGTCGCGGTCGACGACTTCGTCCGCCACCTGGCCAGCCGCCAGTTCAGCAGCACCACCCGGCGGATCCGCCGGCATTTCCTCGACGAGTACCTGCAGCACGCCCAGCAGGCCGCCGGCACCATTCAGATGACGGCTGGCGAGCTCATGGGCCCCGGGCACGCCGACGCATGGCTCTCCGCCGCGGCCGCAGGCAAGATCCGCACCCGCAACACGCTCTATGGC
>JALYVS010000470.1 GCA_030853115.1 Actinomycetota bacterium | reverse complement strand
CGCGGAGCGTCCGTTGCGCCGGCCCGAATCGGTGATGCTCACCGTGATGTACCCGGGCTCGTAGGCCAGCGTGACGGCCGCCTGGCTGGCCCGGGCATGCCTGATCGTGTTCGTCAGCGCCTCCTGGATGATCCGGTAGGCGGTCAGGTCAATTCCGGGCGCGAGCGCGGACGGCGTGCCGACGATCTCGAGATCGACCGGCAGCCCGGCCTTGCGGACCTGCTCGAGCACGTCGCCGAGCGCTCCGAGCGAGGCAGAAGGCGCGGTCTCCAGGCGCTCGGAGGGGCTGCGCAGGACGCCGAGGAGCCTGCGCAGTTCGGTGAGGGCCTGCCGGGCCGTATCGCCGATGACCTCGACCGAACGCCGCGCCTCGGCGGGCCGGCCGGGAAGCAGCGACGTCGCCGCCTCGGACTGGACCGCGATCAGGCTGACGTGGTGCGCTACCACGTCATGCAGCTCGCGGGCGATCCGGGTGCGTTCCCGCATGGCCGCCTGGGCGACTTGAGCGTCGACTTCGGCTTCGGCGCGGGTGGCCCGGCTTTCCGCCGCCTGGACGGTGGCCCGCTTAGCCCGGCTGAGCATGCCCGCCGCTCCGGCGGTCAGGAAGATCATCGTCTGGAAGATGGCGTCGTACGGCTCGTGATGGCCGGGCGCGACCTGGGCCACCGCGACCCCGGCGCTGACCCCGGCGAGAGTGAGCCAGCGCAGCACCGGGCCGCTGCGGTCCATCACGGTGTAGAAGGCAATCGCGGGGCCGAGCGGCAGCGGGGCGAAACCAAATCCGAGCTGGTCATAAGCATCGCGCACGCCGCCGATGGCCAGCACGACCAGAAGCGGCCAGCGCCGCCGCCAGCTGAGGAACACACCCTGGCCAGCCACCAGGGCGAGCGCGAGCAGGAGGGGATGCAGCTGCCCGCGGTAGGGCAGCAGCGAGACCACGTTGACCGCGGCGAGCGCGATCCCGAGCCCCAGATCCTGGACAAGCTCCTGACGCCGCGCCGGCAGGGCCGCCACCCGCAGGGTCAGCGACTGAGGGAGCGCGGCCAGCTGGGACGCCGTCCTGTTCACGACCCGATCGTACGGCCGGGCCGGTGCCCGGCAGATCACCCGGCCGGGGGATGCGGCCACTGCGACCTCCGGCGGAGATGTGACCGCGGGCGGGCCGCTTTATCCCCCGTGCAGGCGAGCCGCTGGATCCCCCGTGGGCTCGATGTGCCGGGTGTTCTACATCGTCACGATGTTCCTATGAACATCACCACCGCGGGCCGCCCAGGCCATCGCATCTCAGCACGATTCGCCGGCCCGCCCGGCACCCGCGGCGTCCGGCCGCCCCCAGTTCCCGGTTCGGCCGGCCGGACCTGGCCCGGGATCGCCCTGATCGCGGTGGCGGCGTTCGGCGCCGAGATGGCGGTCAGCGCGCGGTACGGCTACGTCCGCGACGAGTTCTACTTCCTCGCCGCCGGGCATCACCTGGCCTTCGGCTACGTCGACCAGCCGCCGCTGACCCCGCTGCTGGCCCGTGTCTCGGCTACCGTGACCGGCAACACCCTGGTCGGGTTCCGGATCGTGCCTGGGCTCGCGCTGGCCGCGCTCGTCATCGTGACGGCCGGGATGAGCAGGCTTCTCGGCGCGGGCCGGACCGGCCAGCTGCTCGCCGCGCTCGCCGTCGCGACCTGCGCGGAGTACCTGGGCGCGATGCACGAGCTGACCACCACGACACCCGATCTGGTGTTTTGGGCGGTCACGTTCTTGCTGGTCTTGAAGCTCCTGGTGAGCCAGGATCCGCGCTGGTGGATTGCCATCGGGGGCTGCGCCGGGGTCGCCAGCGAGGCCAAGTGGAACATCGCCTTCCTGGTGGCCGCGCTGGGCATCGGGTTCTGCGTCACCGACGCCCGTCAGCTGCTGCGCAGCCGCTATCTGCTGCTCGGCGCCGCGCTCGCCGCGGCGCTGGCCGCGCCGGATCTGATCTGGCAGGCCGCGCACGGCTGGCCGAACCTGGATGTCTTCCGGGCGCTGCAGAGCTCGGCCGGGCAGAACCGGATT
This sequence comes from Actinomycetota bacterium, assembly GCA_030853115.1. Classification (GTDB taxonomy): domain Bacteria; phylum Actinomycetota; class Actinomycetes; order Streptosporangiales; family Streptosporangiaceae; genus Palsa-504. Next base: position 2,544 of record JALYVS010000470.1, on the reverse strand, counting down.
CTCTACTGGCCCGCGCAGGTCTTCTTTACCGGCCCGGTGCTGACTCCGGTCTGGGTGGCCGGCGCTAGCTGGGCGTTGCGCAACCCCGCGGCCCGGCGTTTCCGGCCGGTCGCGATGGCCTGCCTCATCGTGATCACGCTGCAGTTCGTCCTTGGCGGCAAGGCCTACTACCCAGGAGGCGCATACACGTTCCTGCTCGCGGCCGGCTCGGTTCCGCTCGAGCGCTGGTTGCAGGGCCGCCGGCCGCAGACCCGCGAGGATCGGCGCCGCGGCCTCAGGCCGGCCGCCGTGCTCAGCGCGGCCATGCTGGCGGGCGCGGTGGTCGCCGCACCCATCAGCCTCTCGGTCCTGCCGGCCCGCGCGCTGCACACGGTACCGCTGCAGAAGATCAACTATGATCTCGCCGAGACAATTGCCTGGCCGAAGCTGGTGACCCTCGTCGCGCACGAATACGACGCGCTGCCGGCCGCGCAGCGGAGCCAGACGACGATCCTGACCGGGAACTACGGCGAGGCCGGCGCCGTGGCCCGCTACGGTCCCGGGCTCAGCCTGCCGCAGGCCTACAGCGGCGCCAACAATTTCTGGCTCTGGGGGCCGCCGCCCGACGCCGACTCCGCGGCCGTCGCGGTGAACGTAGACCCGGCGTTGCTGCGCCGCGAATTCGCCCATGTTCGCCTGGCCGGCACGTTCTGGAACGGCCTCGGTGTCAGCGACGACGAGCAAGGGGTGCAGATCTTTATCGCCACCGGCCTTAAATCGACCTGGGCGCGATCTTGGGCCGCCTTCCGTGACTACTCCTGATCCCAGGACCTGCCCGGCGGGATCAGCCCGGCGTGCGACCGCACCGGCGGCGCGCGTAATCTATGGGGTCATGAAACGGCAGAAGCCAAGCAGCGAGGCAGAGCAGCAGTACCAGGCCGATGTCGCGCTCGCCAAGCGGCGCGGAGAGCTCCTCGACGCGGCCCGCGAGGCGGAAAGCCAGCTCAGAAAGGCGCAGGCCCGGCGGGCCCCCGACCGCGAGGTGCATCGCCTCGCGCAGGACCTGGACGCCGCGCTGACCGAGGCGATGCAGGCCGCTTACGCCGCGCAGCGGGCGGAGATCGGCGCGCTCGGTTACGACGACCGCATTTACCGGCGCAAGGCGAAGGCCACGCCGAAAGTGCACGCGCTCACGGCCGTAGCCGAGCACTTGCTCACGCTACGGGAGACGCACCGTCTCAACGGCATCCCGGACGTGCCGTTCGAATACAGCTCCCTGGCCTCCCCGGTGACCAAGGCCCTCTGACCGGCACCGCGCCTCGCGTCTGACCGGCTCCGGCCGGGGTACCCGGACGGATTTCCCTGATCTGGCGTGAACCATCGGGGAGGGCTCGACGTCTCCAGTAATGGGGGTATCCAACTGCGAATGAGCGGCTGGGGGCCGTCCAGGCCGGGTAGCCGATGCTGCGGAGTTGAGCGTGTCGCTTGCAGCGTAGGATGGAAAGCGGCACAGTTGGTCTAGGCCAATTTTCGCAGCGCGGCGGCCGGGGGACCCAGGTAGTTGCAAGAAGTAGTCACAGAGCGCCAGAACGAAACTAGCGGGAAGCTACAGATGGCCGACGGGAAAACGATCAGCTCGGGCCATATCCGCGACCGCGTGAGCTGCGGCACACTGGCACCGATGCTGAAGATGAATGAAGAAAACAACCATGAATGCACACGATGAAACTGCCAGGAGGCACTGATATGTGCCCGCACTCGCCGCCTTGCCCGGAGCCATCGGCGCCGGATCGCGAAGCAGCGCATACCGTTGTCAGCCACCCGGAGCAGGGCTGGAGCCTGCTCTGCAATGGAGTGGTGATCTTTGACGACACCGGGGAACTTCTGCCTAACGGCGCGTGCATCGCGCCGCACCGTCCCACCGATCTCGCGGCCTTCGACCGTCCGATCGGCGTGATGTCAGAGCACCGGGGGCAAGCCCCAGCGGCCTGACCCGTCAGCGGCGATATCCCGCGGGGTCGGCACCGGATGCTCAGTCCGGCGACCCCTTTTTTATGCCATCTATCCCTGGGCCAGGCCGCGGGGTAACCCGTCTTGGAGGACCCTCGGCAGCCACTCGGCGACGGCGCCGATGATGTCCGCGCGATGACCTTTCAGCGCATGTGTCTCTCGCGGCACGACGACCACCCGATCCGCGTCCCCGGCATCCGGGATCCCGAACGGGTCACGCTCGCCGTTGATCACCAGTACGACGGCGCCGGCCGCCCGCGCCGCATGCAGTTCCGCCACCCGGGTCGTCCGCTGCGGGGGGTGCAGCGGAAACGCCAGCGCGATTACGGCGCGAGCCCCAACCGCGGCAGCGGTGCGGCAGGCCACCCGCGCGCCGTTACTCCGGCCGCCCTGGACGAGCGGGACGCCGGGGGCCAGGGCACGAAGCACGGTCACGATCTCGACCCAGGCGGCGTCCTGCCGGATAGCCGAGCCAGGCGCGCGGGCGCCTCTGACTTGGTACGGCTGAGTGACCCGCGCCACTACCGCACCTAGCTGCAGCCCCGCGTCCCGCGC
>JALYVS010000469.1 GCA_030853115.1 Actinomycetota bacterium | reverse complement strand
CCGCCACGCTCCGGCGGCCCCGGCGATCGTGACGCCACCAGCGGTCCTGGCCGCCTCGCCGGTCCTGGCCGCCTCGCCGATCCTGGCCGCCTCGCCGATCCTGGCCGCCTCGCCGATCCTGGTGGTCCGGCGTCCGGGCCCGCGGGCGTGACATCGACATGGACCCCATGATCCCCCATCATGCCCGACGCGCTATGGTGCGTGGCCCGGCGCGTCAGGATCGGTGACTTCGCCTGGCCCTAGGACGCGGCGGCGCTGTGGCGCTCTTCCAGCGCCCTGCGGTACTCCGCGACCACCATGTTGGTCAGCTCCGCGACCGAGGTGTCCCGGGCGTACTTGTCATAGGTGATCTTGCCGCCCTGCAGCAGGTTCACCCGGTCGCACACCTCGAGCACCTGGCCGTAGTTGTGCGCGATGATGATGACGGAGATGCCCCGCTCCTTGACCTCGCGCACGATGTCGAGGATCATCGCGCCTTCCTTGACGCCCATCGCGGCCAGCGGCTCGTCGAGCAGCAGGACCTTCGCGTCGGAGAACACCGAGCGGGCCACCGCGATGGCCTGCCGCTGGCCGCCGGACAAGCTGGCCACCTCGACGTCCACCGACTTCAGGGTCTTGATCCCCATCGAGTCGAGATGCTTCTGCGCTTGCTGCCGCATGTACCTGTTGCGCAGCAGCGGCCAGCGCACCGGCTCCCGGTTGAGGAACATGTTGTGGTATACGGTGAGCTGATTGACCAGGGCGAGGTCCTGGTAGACCACGTCGACGCCCCGCGCGCGAGCGTCCGTTACCGAGGAGAACGTGACCGCCTCGCCGTTCAGGATGATCCGCCCGCTGGTGGGCTGCTGAAAGCCGCAGAGGGTCTTGATCAAGGTGGACTTGCCGGCCCCGTTGTCGCCGATCAGGCCGAGCACCTCGCCGCGCTCCAGCCGGAGGCTGACGTCGACCAGCGCGGTCACCGCGCCGTAGCGCTTGGAGATGTGCTCCACCCGCAAGATGTCGTTGTCAGTCGGCTGGGTGAAATGTTCGGCGGGCTGAGTACTCATTTCGCTGCCTCCGTGCTGAATCGGTCCCGGGTTGGTCTCATCCGCCGCGTCATGACCTGGACCGCAGCCGACCCGAACTTCGCAGTCGCGAGAGGTAAGTGTTGACGACCATAAAGGCGAGGATCGCGGCGCCCAGGATCATCAGGTACTTGTACGAGCTGATGCCGCGCAGGTTGAAGCCGTCCTGCAGTTCGCCGAGCACCAGCACGCCGACCCACATCCCGATCATCGTGCCGACCCCGCCGAGCATGGCCGTGCCGCCGATGACCGCCCCGGCCAGAGCCACCAGCACCACCGCGAGCTGACCTGCGCTCGGGTCGATAATGTCGGTCTTGAAGGCTTCCAGGATCCCGGCGAACGCCCCGAGCGAGCTCGTCATCATGAAGTTACCGATCTTGATCTTATTGACCTTGATGCCGGATTCCTTCGCGCCGAGCAGGTTGCCGCCGACCGAGACGGTGTAAAGGCCCCACCGGGTCCTGGTCAGCAGAATGTGAAACAGCAGGACGAGAACGCTCGCCCAGATGATCTCCGACCAGGCTTCGCTGCCGAACCAGTGGCCGATGCCCACCGCCTTGGCCGGCAGGTTGATCTGCTGCGCGGAGGAGATCGTCAGCGTGTACCCGTAGACCAGGTAGCCGCTGCCGAGCGTGGTGATCAGCGACGGAACACCGAATACGGTGGTGACCACGCCGTTGAGCAGCCCGATCAGCGACAACAGCAGCACCGTGACCACGATGGCCAGCAGGGCCGGGAGCCCGGAGTCGACGAAGAAGTGCATGACGAACGGCGACAGCGTCCAGACGAACCCGACCGACAGGTCGATCTCGCCGCAGACCATGAGCAGCACCAGGCCAATGCCGATGACCACGTACGGGCCCATGTACTGGGCGATGTTGACGAAGCTGCCGTGGCTGAAGAACTGGGTGGTCGTCGCCGCGAAGTAGATGAACACCACCACGGCGATGAGGGTGATGCTGGCTTCGCGCTGATTCAGGAACAGAGCGCTGGCACGGTTGAAGACGCTGGGACTCCGGTTCGGCCCGTTGGATGCGTCGCCGATGATCTCCGGGCTGCGTTCGGCAGTGTCACTCACATCGCTCATCCCAATCGTGCTACTTCACCCGATGCTGTGTCGAGGCAGTCATACCCAGGTGCCGCGGCGATTCACCGTATATCTTCCCGGTGAACCGCCGCGGACCTGCACATCCCAGTGTCGCGCAGCCAGCCGGTCAGACCGAGATCGCGCCGGTGTGCTTGATGTACGCCTGCCCCTTGGTGGAGCCCTCGAACCGGGTCGGAGTCGCGGTGTACGGGCCCACGTTGGCCTTGGTGACGAACTTCACGCCGGTGTCCGTGGGAGGCGGCGACACCAGGCCGCCGGAGAGCTGCCACAAGTAGAGGTACACCACGGGCAGGAAGCCCTGCTGATAAGGCGACTGGTCGATGGTAAAGCTGGTCTGGCCCGCCGCGATCGCGGTCAGCGTCTGCGGCTCCAGGTCGAAGCCGCCGGCGGCAACCTTGCCCACCAGGCTATTCTTCTGCAGCGAGGTGCCGAGCAGGGCGGTGTCGCCGCCGTCGACGGCGAAGACGCCCTGGATCTTGGACCCGTGGGACTGGAGGAACTCAGGGACCACGCTGGCTTCCTGGGTGGCCGAGGCACCCGCGTCCACGCCCTTATTACCGAACATGACGGTCATGCCCGCGGCCTGCAGCGCCGCGACCGCGCCGTCCATGCGCGGCTGAATGTTCAGCGAGCCAGGCTGGGCGATAAAGCCGACCGCCGTGTCGCCCTTTTTCATCAGCGACGCGAGCCGCGTCCCCACCTCCTGGCCGGACACGAACAGATCCTGGCCGACGTAGGCGAGGCCGTTCGTGGGGCTGGCGGTTGAACCGTTCGCGTTGTAAGTGATCACGGGGACGCCCGCGGCCAGCGCGCTGTTGATCGGGCTGACGAACGAGGTGGCCGCGACCACGGTGGTGGCGATGCCGGGCGAGCCGGCGGTGACCGCGGCGTTGAAGGCCGACAGCATGGTCGGCACCGTCGGCTGGGTGGACAGGGCACCGGTCCAGTGCGGGACCGGGAGGCCGAGGATGGCGGCCGCGTCCGCGAAGCCGTACTGGGTCGGCGTGAAGAACGCGTTGTCCGTCACGTGGTTGACGAAGGTGAACTGCCACTTGGGCGTGGTCGGGAAGTTGCCCGCGGCCGATTTCGCCGCTCCCGCCGTGCTAGACGTGCCCGCCGAGCTAGAGGATGAGCTGCTGCACGCGGCGATAAGCGCCGAGGCGGCCGCCGTCGCGCTGAATAGGCCAGCCCCCTCAAGCAGCCGACGACGAGAAGGCCCGTCCTTCATGTTCAGGGTCTCAATCGCTTCGTCGACTACCGGGTCTATCTTTTTCCTCATCTAAGGACCTCCATGGAATTTTTCCCGGGACGGGCTACTCTCCCGAGCCAAGCCCGCAGCCTGCGCGGCGAGTCCCGTCGACTTCGTCGCGAGAGAGATAACGTAAAAATGCTTTTAGTCGTATGTATGCCCCGACTGCTCGCCTGGCGTAACCGCACCGTTGTCGTAATGCGACTGGTATTCGGTACAACCTGGCGATCCGCCGTTGACGCTAAGGCTGTTGACGATCACCTGTCAAGGCTCCACGCAGGCCCGATTGTGAAGTGAGCCCGTTTTGATATCAGCCTTAGCACGAGCACATCCAAGGCCGCCGCACAAAAGGGGTAATCGCTGGCGTGATCCTCAGTTGCCGTATCCTCCCTCACCACCCGGGCCGGACGGTTTTCTCCGGTCATTCCTTATGGCCTACCGATTCTTGTCCTGCGGGCACCTCAGGCAACTACGACACCATCCAGATCATGGTTATCAGGTCATTCCAGGCGGGAACACGTCTGATGATGTTAGCGCTAACAAGTCACTAAACGGCAACGAATGTGAAACACCATCGACACGGACTCCCCCGCCGCTGGGCCGCCTGGGCCCTCGGCCTCCGACTCCAGGAACCCGGGGGCCTCGGAACCCGGGGGCCTCGGAACCCGGGGGCCTCGGCCTTTGACTTCAGGAACCAAGTCTCGGGCTCTTGCCTGGGCGGCGGTCAGATCGTGCACCATGCGACCGGCAGGTGATGCGGGTGAGTGCCGAGGGTACGTGTGCTGGCGATCGTGATCGTCCGCTGCTATTTACGGTAGCGCAAGGCCAGGAACCTTCGGGAGCGCATAGTGCCCGATTTTCGGGCTCTGCTGCTGGTCAGGGTGCTCATTGCGGGGCGGGAGCGGCATCGCGGGCGACACGGATGGCGGCTGCGCCGTGGACTACGTCAGCTGCCGCCCTGCAGGGCAGCATTATCCCAATATGTACATTTATGTTACGATCTCACATTAAGACATTTCGGACAGCTGTCATGATCGTGGCCAGTTTTGGGCAACATTTACCCATTTCTGGCCATGATCATGAGATAGCCATACCGAGGGTGCCTCCGGCGGGGCGGAAATGGCGAGCGGCGGGACGGGACAGGTCGGCGGGACGGACAGGTCGGCGG
>JALYVS010000468.1 GCA_030853115.1 Actinomycetota bacterium | reverse complement strand
CGCCACCGCCCAGGACATCGGGCCGCCCTGGCCGTGCTGGGCGGCGGTGTCGCGGATGTGGGTGAACGACCCGACCCCGGCGATCACCGCGAGCACGGTGACCGGCAGCGCGTCGGTGACCGCGAGCAGCCGGCGGCCCGCGCTCACCAGCCGTCCGGCCGTCCGGGCCGTCCCGGACGGCCCGGCGGGCCGTCCCCGCCCCGGTCCTGCCTTGCGCGGTCGCCGCCGTGCCGGGGCGGGACTGCCCCGGTGAACGCTGAGTCCTTCACCCCTGGTCGCCTCCAGAACGCACGACCGGCCCTGACCCCGCCGGCGGCCCACCGTGCCGCCGGCAACAAGGGAGGCGCGCCCCGGGCTGGCCGGGACGGAACTCCCTCCATATATAGAAATCGGGTTTTTGAGGCCCTTTTTCACCTCCAGGCCCGAAATCAGGTACCAGAGGGGCAAAATTAGCCGGTTGTTACGGGAGTCCGATGTACCTGACTTGTACCTTTTTTGGTCCTTCGTGTACCTCTGATGTACCTGGGGCCGCCTTTCCGCCGGTCCCGGCCGTCGCCAGGCGGTGGTCCGCTAACCGTCGCTTATCACGCGCGACGCGGGCCTGGAGGGCCGGGGGCGCCTTGGCCTTGCCCGCGAACGCGGTTGCAGCCCTTGCCGGAGACCGCGCTGGCGCCCGGCGGGCGTCGGGTCCCGCCGCTGGTGTTCAGCGCCTGGGACTCCGCGACCCAGCGGCGTGCCGAGCCGACGCTGGAAGGTGGCCGCGACCGTCGACTTGCCGGCACCGGGAGCCCCAGCGAGGAAGATGAACGTCCTCACGATCCGGCGGTGCCGGCCGCGCGATGGGCGAGCAGGCTGTAAGCGTTGGGCAGCCGCCCGTTCCAGGCCGCCGCGCGGACCCCGCCGGGCATCCAGAAAGGCTCCGGGTACTCGGCGAGCGACAGCAGTTCCATGCCCGCGGTGATCACGGCGGTGACGACCTGGCCGAGGGTGTGCTGCCACTCGACAGCCCCGCGGGCGGGGAAGGTGTCGTTGACGTGGCTCCGGGCGAAGTAGCCGCGGTCACCCCGGATTCCCGGCTGGTCCTCATCCCAGGTCCACAGCGGGACCGCCGGGTGCCCCTCGTAGACGAACAGGTGCCCGCCGGGGCGCAGCAGCCGGGCCGCCTCGCGCGCCCACGCGCCGATGTCCGGCATCCAGATCAGCGCGCCCTTGCCCGTGTACACGAGATCCGCGATCCCGTCTGCGAGCGGGACGCCGGGCACCGTGCCCACCACGTACCGGCAGGCCAGGCCCAGCTCGCCGGCCCGCCGCTGCGCGGCCCCGGCGGCGACGGCACTGTAATCGACCCCGGTCACCGACTTCGCGCCGGCCTGCACGAGCGCGGCGTCCTCCAGGCCGTGGCCACACTGCAGGTGCACGACCTCGGGGGCGTCGTCCAGGATGCCCGCCAGGAGGCCGCGCTCGACGGCGTTCAGCGAGGTCCCGGCGGCGGCCTGTGCGAGCAAGTCGTCGTACTCGCGCAGGTGCTTGCGCGACGCCGCCCCCCATGCCGCCCGGTTGGCCTCTGTCACCGCGTCCATGCCGTCATCGTCGCGGCGCGAGACTGGTGCCGTCAATTGCTTTACGCGCCGCCCCGGCGGCGCCGCTGTGCCTGCTCCGACCTGCCGGCCGGGGATGGTGCGGTCAGGCGCGATGCCGGAGTGCCGTGCGGTAGCGGACCTCGGTGATGTCGAAGCCGCGGCTCCCGTCGGTCTTGTGCGCGCCGTCTTCCGCCCACCCGGCGAGGGCGTAGAACCGGCGTGCCCGGTCGTTGCCGTCCAGCACCCACAAGATCACGTCGGCGTAGCCCAGGCGGGCCAGTTCCGCGACCGCGCTGCCCATCAGGGCGCGCCCGGCGCCCGTTCCCCAGGCGGTCCGGGTCCGCGTAGATGGCGAACACCTCGCCCGTCACCCAAGGGTCGGTATCGCCGTCCCGGGATGGGCAGAACGACGCGAAGCCAGCGATGCCGCCGCCCTCCGCCACCGCGACAAGGACGCCGCCCCGTGACGGCCGGGCCTGCTCCAGCACGCTCCGCCACACCTGCGCGCGATGGGCCGGGTCGAGACCGTCGAGGTAGTCCTGGGGAATCTTGCCCCGGTAGGCAGACTGCCATGACCGGACGTGGACCAGGCCGATGGCACCGGAGTCCGCAGGGGCGGCGGGGCGGACGAAGGGAGCGGGCATACGCCGATTGTGCCCGCTCCTGCCCCGTTCCGGCCGGATCAGGCTGTCTCCGGCGCACGCCAGCGCGCCATGACGTCGTATGACCGGCCGACCTTTACCGGGTCGCGCTCGATGATGTCGCCAAGCACGTCATCGATCGAGGTCATGAAGTCTTCGTCCAGCCGCGCCTCGGCCGCTTTGGCACCCCCGCTGTCAAAGGCTTTACGCCGCACGGCGGTACTGCCGCAGCGGAGGCGGAGTCCCTGTCTCGCCCGCCCGCCGTTGTCGAGGATGCTGCGGAAGTTGCGGGAGGCGGCTGGTCTTGGCCGTGCGCAGCCGACGGATTACGGTAAGCAGCATGACAGGCGCACCGCACCGCCCGTTCATCGACGGCAGCCGTGGTCCCCAACTCGGCGGGCTGGCGGCAGTCGCCTGCCGAGACTGCGTATGGGCGCAGGCCGTGAACGAGGACCTGCAAGAGGGCTACGAAGACCGCCTGATGGCCTGGCACGCCGCCCACCCGGACCAGGGCTTCGACCACCTCACGGACCGTGATCCGGGTATGCGGCTGGAGGTCCCCGGCTATGTCGTGTGGGCCGACAACGGGTTCGGCTGCCTGGCCATCGCCGACGAGCGTACCGGAGGCATGCACGACAGATACAACCACGCGTGCCTAGCCATCCTCCGGTCGGTAGCCGAGCACGGGAACCTGGAAGCCGCCGAGGTCAGCGAGGCCCGGCGGCTCGGGATCACCCCCAAGAGGGCCAGCGGTGACGTCCGCCTGATCGCCACGAGCCTGTACCGCGCTGGACTGCTCCAGCCAGCGCGTGAAGGCAACGCGCGGGCACAGCCCTAGAACGGACGGCAGGTCGCCGTCGGCGGTGCCTCGCGAGGCGGCAAGGGAATCCGCGTGACGGGCGTCGAGCAGGTACTGATCAGAGAGGCGCCGTGTGCCTTTATGTTGCTTTCTGGCCGACTCGGCCGGGGAGTCGTGATAGCCGCTGCATCAAGGCACGCCAGATGCGCCCGCGCGTACTTCGCTGAGAGCCGTCATGTGCCGGAGTCATGCCTTGCGCGCAAGTCTCAGTCCCAAGGCTTGTGCGGCTAGAAAATCGAGGCGGATTCGTGCTGACCCCGGGCCAGCATTCGATCTCAGGGCGACGCGGGAAATACCTGGGATTCGACAACCTGTCAGGATCTCGCATTAAGCAACCGCCATGCTACTGTCGGACTGTTTGGATAATGATTGCCTTGCGTCGTTGGCAAGTCAATAAGGGCGAGGTGACGCTGCGCGACTGGGCGGCGCCTCGGTCTTGATGGCTCCATCCGCTCTGTCCCGGCACGGACGGAGGCAAGACGCGATGGCAATAGTCGTGACAGGGGCCGCGGGCTTCATTGGCTCGAACCTGGTCGGCTTCCTGCGCGAGGCCGGACGGGGCGTGGTGGCGATCGACCGCCGTGATCAGCCGGCCCTCCCGGGCCTGACGTGCGTGAAAGCCGAGCTTGGCCTGCCGGACGATGCCGTTGATGCCGCGCTCCGCGATGCCGACATGGTGCTGCACCTGGCAGGCTGCCCCGGGGTACGAGACCGCAGCCCGGACGTGGCCTGGGGGCGCCACCGTGACAATGTGCTGGCCGCCAGGCGGGTCCTGGAGAGCACCCCGCCTGACACGATGGTCGTGCTCGCCTCGTCCTCGTCGGTGTACGGAGGCTCCGACGGCATGGCCTGTCGGGAGGACCAGCCCGTGCGCCCGCGCGGCGGCTACGCCACCAGCAAGGTGGAGGCTGAGCGACTGTGCGGCGCCCGCGCGGCGGTCGGCGGGGCGGTGGTCGTGGCCAGGCTGTTCACGGTGGCAGGCGAAGGCCAGCGCCCGGACATGGCGCTGTCGCGCTGGATTACGGACGTCGCCGCAGGTCGGCCAGCCCGGGTCTACGGGAGCCTGGAGCGCAGCCGGGACATCACCGATGTCCGTGACGTCTGCGCGGCCATGCTCGCGCTGGCCGAGCACCGGGTGAGTGGCATCGTCAACATCGGCACCGGAACGGCGCACACGCTGGAGGAGATGCTCGAAGCCGTCGGTACCGCCCTCGGCCAAGCCGTCGCGATGGACCTGGAGCCCGCGGATCACGATGACCCCGACGCGACGCTGGCAGACCCCGCCCGCCTGCTGAAGCTAACCGGCCTGCGCCCGCATACCGACCTTGCCAGGCTGGTCCGCCGACAAGCCGCCACAGCACTGGACCGGGACGACCTGACCGGCTACCCAACCCCAGCCTCCGTCTTTCACCGGGATTGGCGACACGCCGGGTGTGAACGGCTCAAACGAGAGCGAGGTGCACCTGAACAGCCAGAATGCGATTTGTCTAGGATCGCGATCAAGCTGAGGCAGGTGCACCTCT
>JALYVS010000467.1 GCA_030853115.1 Actinomycetota bacterium | reverse complement strand
GGGCGAGATCGGCCGGCTGCTGGCGAGCACTCCGCCGGGCGCCCGCGGGCAGCTGGTGGCGGCGATCCGGTCCGCGGCCGCGGCCGGGATCAACGACCTGCTGTACGTCACCGGAGCTCTCGCGCTGGCCGGCGCGGTGTGTGCCCTGCTCCTCATCCGGAGCAAAGACTTCGTGCGGACCGGACGCACGGCAGCCCGGGAAGACGACTTCCGCACATCCTTATGTGCTTCATTGCGGGAGGTAAACAAGTGCGGTAGTCCGCCGCCGCTGCTTGTATCCAGCCGCCGCCTAGCAGATCATTGACACCAGTCACCAGAGGATTGCTTATGAAGAGCCGGGTATAGTGCCGAGCCCGGCAAGGAAGGCATCATGGCGGGACATATTGACGTCCGGGTTAAGATTTCCGCGCCGCTCGAAGTGACGTGGCGGATCGCCGCCGAGGCGGAAAATCCAGATGCCTCGGCCGGAACGGGCGACCGGCATGCACCCGGTCATGAGGTCATCGCATGGGATCCTGAAAATAACCGGATCACGTATCGCATTACCACCGCACCGGACCATAACGGCCACTCCTGGTCCTATTGCGCCGAGCGCAACACCGATGTCGCTAACAAAACCGCACACGCCAGGCGGTGGGGGAACGAGAACTTCGCCTACTCATACGCCTTCTGGCAGTACACAGGCTCTGCGGAGGCCAGCGAGATACGGTGCGTCGCTGATTTCGAGATGACGCCTTCCGCTCCGTTGAGTGACCAGCAGATGGAAGTCTTCATGGAACGCGGCACGCGCCGGGCCATGGAGAGCACCGCGCGCGCCGCGGAGGAAGAGGCCCGCAGCGCAGGCGCCGCCACCGGCGAGGTAGCCGCACCGACCGATGCGGCGGTCTGACACCCCGGTCATCGGGCATGATCATGATGTCCTTTCCGTCGTGCGCTCCAGCCAGCTGACCGCCTCCGCCACCGGCGGGAGGGCCCGGCCTTGACGGCTCAGCCTCCTCATCGCGAGGGTGAAGGAGCGTTCGGTGAGCAGCCGCTGGACGCTTTCCCGCACGTCCTGCGGGCGCAGGCTGGCTATATCCACAGCCGGGAAGGGGCGACGGTCATCCGGTCCGCTGCCGGCAATCAGGCCCGCACCCAGATCGGTCAGCCGCTTCGCGAGGATCGGCTGGTCGGCGTGCAGCGGCAGGAAGCAGGCCGGCGCCCCGGCCGCGATAGCCAGCAGTGACGTCGCCGCTCCGCCGTGGGTGACCAGCACGTCGCAGTGGTCCAGGAACGCCCGGTGCTCCGCGATATGCCGGACGATCCGCACGTTGGGCGGCTGGCGGCCGTAGTCCTCCGGGTCGCTTTTGGGTCCTATGGCCAGTATCAGGTCGACCGGCTCCTCGCTCAGCGCCTCTAGCACCACCTCGTGCAGCCGCTTACCCTCGCCGGTGCCGCTGAACACGGTGCCGAGCGAGGCATGGACGACAGGCCGGTCCCCTAGCTCGCCGACCCAGTCCGGCAGGCTGTCCGCAGTGATCGGGTCGAACGCGCGATCCCGGTACCTGAACGTCAGCGGCGGAAGCGGAAATCCCGGCGGGGTCACCTCGGCGGGCATCGTATTCAGGTACGGATAGCTGTAAAGCCGGCTCAGGCCAGGATCGGTGGGAAGTCCGTAGCGGCCCGGCAGCTCCCTGGTCAAGATGTCGCCGGTGAAGGACGCGAGTAGCACGGCGGGCAGGTCCAGACCGCCCGGGCTAGCCCAGGCCAGCGGGATGCCGCACCGCTCCGCCGCGATCCAGGCGCCGAACTCCAGGTAGCTGCGGATCATCAGGTCCGGATGCCACCGGCCGATGAGCGTCTCCAGGTCCTCGACCATGCCGCGCCGGGCCAGCTCGGCGAAGACCGCGAGTGCGGCGCCATGGCCGGTCGCCTGGTGGATCCTCGGGATGCTCTCCGGCACGCTGAGGTCGTAGTCGAGCCCGGCGCCGAACGCCAGGTAGCCCGCGCCGGCGATCCGGCTGGCGAATGACGGCGCGGTCGCGTACGCCACCTCGTGCCCGGCGGCCCGCAGGCCCGCGGCCAGCGTCAGCGACGCGTTGAACCCGCTGAAACCAGGAGGGGTCGTCAGGAGCACGCGCACTAGACGATCACCAGCGCATCGGTGACATCATATTCAAAACGCACGGTTGCATTCTCCCCATTCGCGCGAAACGTACCTATAGCCTGCCTATAGACAGCTGCGTCTACCGCGCTTATATGTGCGCTCAAGTGGCTGGCACATGGCGAAGTGCGGCAGTAGAGGGCAGGCCAGCACGCCTGCTTCCGCAGGTATTGCCGGGAAGCGCACGCTCGGACCGAGGTGGCATTGCTACCGGCCCTGGTAAGCCACCGGACGAGGGGTTTATCAAGGCATAACAAGTAAAAGACGGCAGCTGGTATTGCGCCCGCGGTACCGCCGTGCAGATATTAGTAAATTACGGCGGACCCCATGTGCTAACGGGTCCAGGCCGCGTGTGCGGTGGCGCGTTGGGCCTGGGCGCGCAGAGCCTGGATGGCGTGGCCGGGGTCATCGGCATCGTAAACGGCCGAACCGGCCACGAATACGTCCGCGCCCGCGTCCGCGCAACGTTCGATGGTCTCCGCGCTGACCCCGCCGTCGACCTGCAGCCAGATCGCGGCGTCCCGGGCCGCCACCAGCGAGCGGGCGCGGCGCAGCTTCGGAAGCACCATGTCCAGGAAGGGCTGGCCGCCGAAACCCGGCTCCACCGTCATCAGCAGCAGCATATCGACCTCGGGCAGCAGGTCCTGGTACGGCTCTACGGCGGTGCCCGGGTTGACGGCCAGTCCCGCGCGGGCGCCCGCGGCCCGGATCGCCCGCAGGGTCCGCACCGGGGCATGCACCGCCTCGGCGTGGATCGTCACGTTCCGCGCGCCGGCCTCGGCGTACTGCGGCGCCCAGCGGTCCGGGTCCTCGATCATCAGGTGGCAATCCAGCGGCAGCGTGGCGTGCTTGAGCAGCGCCTGGACGACGGGGAGGCCGACGGTAAGGTTCGGCACGAAATGGTTATCCATGACGTCGACGTGCAGCCAGTCGGCGGACCCGGCCACCGCGGCGGCCTCGTCGGCGAGCCGGGCAAAGTCCGCGGACAAGATGCTCGGCGAGATCTGAACGGTCATAGTAAGCCCGAGTGTAGAGTGCTGGGCGGGGTGGCGGAAATGTCGTACCCCGGGTCTACAGTTCGATACTAGGTTCGAATAGGTACCGACCTGGAGGTTGCTGATGCGATCAGAACCGTCAAGTGCCCTGCTTGACCGGGTACGTAAGCTGCTGGCGAAGGCTGAAGCGGAGGGCGTGACCCCGCCGGAGGCCGAGGCGCTCACCGCCAAGGCCGCGGAGCTGATGACCCGTTACGGAATTGACCGGGCGCGGCTGGCCGCGACCCAGCCGGACACCGACCGGCCGGGCAACCGGGTCATCGACATCGACAACCCGTGGGCGCAGGTCCGGGCCCACCTGCTGGCCGGGCTGGCCGGGGCCATGCGCTGCCAGTGCGTCTTGCTCAGCACCACCCGGCCGGGCGCGCGTATCCATATCTTCGGCTACGCCTCTGACCTCGAGCGAGCCGATATCCTCTACACCTCGCTGCTGCTTCAGATGGCTCACGGCCTGACCGCGGCCGCGGTTCCCGCCGGGGTCCACAGCACCCGGGCCTGGCGGCGGAGCTGGCTGCTCGGCTTTGTCTCCGCGGTCATCACCCGCGTCAAGTCCGCCGAGGAACGCGCGGCGGCGAGCGCAGACGGAGAAACCCACTCCGGCCCGAGCACCGCCCTCGTCCTCGCCGACCGGGCTGTCGTCGTCCGCCGTGAACTTGAACAGGCCTACCCGGTGACCCGCCAGACCCGCATCACCTACAGCGGCCGGGGTTACCGTGACGGTTACGCGCACGGGCAGCGAGCCGACATCGGAAACCGCCGCGTGGGATCGAGGAAGGCGCTCACCGGAGCTTAGGCGCGCCCAGCGGGAGTGGCGCGGCTCAGTTTCGGCGTAGCAGGGCGAGGAAGATCGCGTCGGTGCCGTGCCGGTGGGGCCAGAACTGGGCGAACCGGGAGGAGCCGGAATCGTGGGAGCCCAGGGGCTCCGGGACGCGCAGACCGGGGACCTCGGCGAGAACCGCGGGCGCGTCCAGGACGGTGATGTCACCGCGGCGGCCCACGACGGAGGCGACGACGTCGCAGGTCTCGGCCCGGTGCGGGGAGCAGGTCACGTAGGCGACCACGCCGCCGGGCCGGACGGAGTCCATCGCCGCATCGAGCAGCTCGCGCTGCAGGGCCGCCAGCGCTTCGACGTCGGCCGGGGTCTTGCGCCACCTGGCTTCGGGGCGCCGCCGCAGCGAGCCGAGACCGGAACACGGGACGTCGGCCAGCACCCGGTCAAATGTCCCTGGCGGCCACGGGACGCGGCGCCCGTCGGCGGCGATCACGCTGACCTCGGACGCGGCCTGGGCCCCGGGGGCCTGCGGGTCGCTGACAGGCAGGCTGGCGCGCTGGATCGCGTCCCGGACTCTCTTGGCCCGCGCCGGGCGGATGTCGGAGGCGACCAGGCGGGCGCCCCGCTCGGCGGC
>JALYVS010000466.1 GCA_030853115.1 Actinomycetota bacterium | reverse complement strand
GGCCCGCGTGCAGGGCCGCGGCCAGCGACCCCGCGGTCTCGGCCAGCACGCACGAGGCGCCCCCGTGCAGCAGGCCGAACGGCTGGGTGTTCCCGGCCACCGGCATCGTCGCCACGACCTCGGTCCCGGACGCCGACACGATCTTGATGCCCATGCTGCCAGCCAGCGTGCCGGCGGCGACCGTCAGCGCCATCATCGACTCCAGGATCTCGGTGTCCATCCCTTGCCTCCTCATCGCCGTGGCCCATGACAAGGCTCCCACGCGCAGGCCCGGACCGGCGCAAAGGCCCAGCGGACGCACGTGCGTTCCGGCCCGCCCCGGATCCCGTCACATTTTTGGGCGATAACGCGTGACTTTGGCCGTGTTAGCGCTCACAATCTCCTTGAAACCCTCCTGAAAGGAGCGCAGCATGCGCAGAATGGGAAGACAGCGGCGTCTTCGCGGGCCGGCCACCCTCGGGCTGGCCGCCATGGTGGCGATAGCCGTCGGCGGGTCCCTGGCGGCCGCTCAGGCCTCGGCGGCGACCAGCACGCCCGCCGCCCGGGCCGGCGGCAGCGGAGGCCTGTCCATCAGCAAGCAGTACTTCGGCTCCACCGTCGAGCCGTACACCGGCAAGAACACCGCCGTGTTCCGTTACACGCTCAGGAACGCCAGGGGCATGAAGGTCCAGATCCTCACCTACGGCGGGATCGTCCAGGACATCTGGGTGCCGGGTAAGAACGGCCAAAGGGCCGACGTGACGCTCGGCTTCAAGACCCTGGCAGACTACGTCAAGTTCGACAGCCCGGCGGTGGCCCCGACCACCGGCGTGTACTTCGGCGAGACCGTCGGCCGGTACGCCAACCGGATCGCCAAGGGCACCTTCAGCCTGAACCAGCCGGGCCAGGGGAAGGTCACCTACACCCTCCCCGTCAACAACGGGCCGAACGCCCTGCACGGCGGGATCGTCGGCTTCGGCAACCACATCTGGGGCAGTCAGGCGGTCAAAGGTAACGGCTCCGTCGGCGTCCAGCTCACGCTGAACAGCCCGAACGGTGACGAGGGCGCCAAGGCTGGTTCCCCCGGCTGCCCGAACGGCTGCACCGGCTACCCAGCCGCGATCAAGGTTGTGCTGACCTACTCGCTGAACAACCAGAATCAACTGGTCCTGCACTACACGACCACCAACGAGTCCAAGAACCTCAACACGATCCTCAACCTGACCAACCACAGCTACTTCAACCTGGCCGGCGAGAGCTCCTTCCCGGGCTCGGCCTACCACCAGCTCATCAAGATCAACGC
The DNA here is from genome assembly GCA_030853115.1 of Actinomycetota bacterium. Lineage (GTDB taxonomy): Bacteria > Actinomycetota > Actinomycetes > Streptosporangiales > Streptosporangiaceae > Palsa-504. Next base: position 3,369 of record JALYVS010000466.1, on the reverse strand, counting down.
GAACAAGTACACGCCGACCGACACCACCTCGATCCCGCTCGGCTACAACGCGTCGGTATTCGGCACGCCGTTCGACTTCACCCGCTTCTTCCCGATGGGTGCCCGGATCGAAGACGTCAGCGCACCGGACAACTCTCCGGGCTTCAACCAGCTCCTGGAAGCGCAGGGCTACGACCACAACTGGGTACTGAACCCGGGCCACTACGGTCCGCTCGGGCTCAACCTCGCCGCCAAGGCGCTAGACCCGGCCAGCGGCCGTGAGCTCACGGTGTGGACGGACCAGCCCGGCGTCCAGTTCTATACCAGCAACTTCCTGACCGGAACGCTGGTGGGCATCAGCGGCCACGCTTACCGCCAGGGCCAGGCCTACACCTTCGAGACCCAGCACTTCCCGAACTCGCCCAACCAGCCCAACTTCCCCTCCACCGAGCTGAAGGCAGGCCAGACGGTCAACTCCACGACCATCTTCGCGTTCAGCTCATAACAACCCCGCTCCCGTCCGCCATCCGCGACATGCGGGTGGCGGACGGGGAACACCGCGGCCCGTTCGGACCATAGGATCGATGGGTGGCGACCCAACGACCAGAATCTGCGAACCGGCTCCTGCTGCTTGACGGTCATTCGCTGGCCTACCGGGCCTTCTTCGCCTTGCCGATCGAGAATTTCTCCACCACCACGGGGCAGCCCACCAACGCGGTCTACGGCTTCACCGCGATGCTGATCAACGTGCTGCGGGACGAGAAGCCGACCCACGTCGCGGTCGCGTTCGACCGCGGCGAGCCAACGTTTAGGCACGAGCAGTACGTCGAGTACAAGGCAAACCGCCGCGAGACCCCCGATGACTTCCGCAGCCAGCTCAGCCTGATCTTCGAGGTGCTTGACGCGCTCGGCATCAGGCGGCTGTCGGCGGCGGGTTACGAGGCCGACGACGTCATCGCCACGCTGGCCACGCAGGCCTCGGCGCAAGGCATGGACGTCCTCATCGTCAGCGGCGACCGCGACGTCCTCCAGCTGGTCTCGGACCGGGTGACGGTGCTGATGACCCGCCGGGGCATCACCGACATGACCCGTTTCACTCCGGCCTCGGTGACCGAGAAGTACGGGCTCACCCCCGCGCAGTACCCCGACTTCGCCGCGGTCCGCGGCGATCCGAGCGACAACCTGCCCGGCATCCCCGGGGTGGGGGAGAAGACCGCGACCAAGTGGATCAGCGAGTTTGGCTCGCTGGCCGCGCTGGTGGACCGGGTGGACGAGGTCAAGGGCAAGGCCGGCGACGCGCTGCGCGAGCACCTCGGCAGCGTGCTGCGCAACCGCCAGCTCACCGCGCTGCTCACCGACATGGCCGCCGAGACGGTCGGCGCCGTCCCCGGTGACCTGCTGCCGGTGGCCTGGGACCGGGAGACGATCCACCAGCTCTTCGACACGCTCCAGTTCCGGGTGCTCCGCGAGCGCCTCTACCAGACCCTGCCGCACGGCCTGATGGGAGCGACCGGCTCCGACCCCGACTTCCCGCTCGGCACGCCGGGCACGCCGCACCCGGAAAAAGCGGAGTTCGAGGTGCTGACCGTCCTGCTCGGACCGGACGAGGCCGGCCCCTGGCTGACCTCCCATCTTTCGGCCGAACGAGCCGGGCTATCCGTCACGGGGACCTGGGGACGCGGCACGGGGAATCTGACCGGGGTGGCGATCGCCGCACCCGACGGGCACGGCGCCTACCTCGATCCGACCGGGCTGACCGAAGCCGACGAGCGGGCCCTGGCCCGGTGGCTGGCCGACCCCGCGCACCCCAAGGTGCTGCACGACGCCAAGGGCCCGGTGCACGCGTTCGCGGCTCGCGGCCTGCCCATCGCCGGGGTGGCCTGCGACACGGCGCTCGCCGCCTACCTGGCGCTGCCCGGTCAGCGCACCTTCGACCTGACCGACCTGGCCCTGCGCTACCTGGGCAAGCAGCTGCCCGAAGCCACTGAAGCCGGCCAGCTCACGCTGGACGGCTCGGGTGAGCGCGACGCGGCGGCCGGCCTGGTGCTGAAGGCGCAGGCCACCTTGGAGCTGGCCGCCGCCCTGGACGAGGACCTAGAGCGCCGTGAGGCGACCACGCTGCTGCGCGAGCTCGAACTGCCGCTGGTCTCGGTGCTGGCCCGGATGGAGCAGACCGGCATCGGCGCCGACGTGGAACATTTCGCGGGCATGTCCTCGATGCTGCACGACGAGGCGAAGGCCGCCGAGCAGGCTGCCTACGCGGTCGCCGGGCACGAGTTCAACCTCGGTTCGCCCAAGCAGCTGCAGGAGCTGCTGTTCACCGAGCTCGGCCTGCCCAAGACCAAGCGGATCAAGACCGGCTACACCACCGACTCCGAGGCGCTGACGCACCTGCTCGCCCAGACCGGGCATCCGGTGCTCGAGCATCTGCTGCGGCACCGGGACGTGGCCAAGCTGATGTCGATCGTGGACTCGCTGATCCCGATGGCCGGCCAGGACAGCCGGATCCACACCACGTTCAACCAGACGGTCGCGGCTACCGGCCGCCTGTCGTCCACCGACCCGAACCTGCAGAACATCCCCATCCGCAGCGAGCTCGGCCGGCGCATCCGCGAGGGCTTCGTCGTCGGCACGGGCTTCGCGAGCCTGCTGAGCGCGGACTACAGCCAGATCGAGCTGCGGATCATGGCCCATCTGTCCGAGGACGCGGCGCTGATCGCGGCGTTCGAGTCGGGGCACGACTTCCACGCCGCGACCGCATCGCGGGTATTCGGCGTCCCGACCACCGAGGTCAGCCCGGAGCTGCGGGCCAAGATCAAGGCGATGAATTACGGCCTGGCTTACGGCTTGTCCGCTTACGGGCTGGCCCAGCAGCTGCGCATCACCCCGGAGGAGGCCCGCGGGCTGATGGACGATTACTTCAAGGAGTTCGGCGGGGTCCGGGACTACCTGCACGAGGTGGTGGACCGGGCCCGGATGGACGGGTACACCGCCACCATGATGGGCCGGCGCCGCTACCTGCCCGACCTGACCTCGGACAACCGGCAGCGCCGCGAGATGGCCGAGCGCATGGCCCTGAACGCCCCCATCCAGGGTTCCGCCGCGGACGTGATCAAGGTGGCCATGCTGGCCGTGCACGGCTCCCTGGCCGCGGCCGGCCTGCAGTCCCGGATGCTGCTCCAGGTTCACGACGAGCTCATCATCGAAGTGGCCCCCGGTGAACTCGACCAGGCGCGCGACCTGGTCTGCGCCGCCATGGAAGGCGCCGCCTCCCTCCGCGTCCCGCTCGACGTCTCAGTCGGCACCGGCCGCAGCTGGGCCGAAGCCGCGCACTGACCGCAGCTGGGCCGAAGCCGCGCACTGAGTTGCCGGGGGGGTCTCGGGGGGCTC
>JALYVS010000095.1:13914-16166 GCA_030853115.1 Actinomycetota bacterium | reverse complement strand
GGGCAGCCCGTGGCCGCCCGTGGCCTCCGCCGCGACCGGGCCCGCGGACCCGTTGATTCCCCGCGACGGACCGGGCCCGTTGTCCCGGATGCGCAGCCGCAGCGCGTCGTCGGTGAAGCGCAGTTCCACGTCGACGGCGGCACCCGGGGCGTGCCGTCGGGCGTTGGTCAGGGCCTCCTGCACGATGCGGTAAGCGGCCAGCTCGACGCCGGGATCAAGGGTGACTGGCGGTCCTGAAATGATGAACCTGGCGCCGGTGCCGGAGGCATCCCTGGCTTCATCGATCAGCTCGTTGAGTTCCTTCAGCCCCGGCTGGGGACGCCGGTCCGCGTCAAGCCGGTCCGCGCCGGGTTGGCCGGGGCTGGTGGCGCGGGCGTCCTCGCGCAGCACGCCGAGCAGCCTCCGCATCTCGGTCAGGCCTGCCCGCGCGGTATTGCCGATCTCCAGCAGCCGAGCAGCGCCGGCCGGCGGCATCCCGGGGGTGGCCAGCCGCGCCGTCTCGGCCTGGACGGCGATCATCGATATATGGTGAGCCACTACATCATGCAACTCCCGGGCGATCCGGGCCCGCTCCCCGCGGGCCATGTGCTCGAACAGGGAGTCGGCGATGACCTGCCGGGCGGCGCTCTGCGCTTGCGCCTGCAGGCGCGCCCGCCGCGCGATCCCGGACAGGGCCGCCGCCGGGGCCAGCGCGGCCAGCAGCACGATCAGTACGCCTTCTTCAGAATCCACCGAACCGGTCCCGGCCAGCGCGATCACCACGAACGGCGCCGCCAGGCCAGGCGCCAGGAATTGTGCTTTACCCGGCGGCGTCTCATCGCGCTGACCGCTGCTCTTCAGGGGTGCGCCGGCCCTCATGCCCAGCTGGTAAACGGCGATGAGCTGCGCGCACAGGCCCGCCACCGTCAGCATGTGGAAGACCGTGAGCGACAGCACGCTCGCCGCGCTGATGGCCACGGCGGCCGCGGCCGGGCCGAGGAACGCCAGGGGTGCCGTGGTGGACAAGGCCAAGAGGAACACGGCGACCAGGCTGAGCGCACCGATTCGGGTGTCCACTCCCCGCACCAGTGCCTCGGTCGCCGCTGCTAGCCCGAGCACGGTTCCGCCGACCGCGGCCGGGTGCGGGACCGCGGCGATCCGCCGTCCCCACTGCGTCCATTCGCTGCGCCAGTAACCAGCTGTGCCCACGTGTTCATTGTCGCCGCTCAGCCAGGAGATGGCGTCACCCGGCCGGGGAGGGCGGCGTCCCTCCTGCGGGGGATGCACGGCCGACGTCCCTCCTGCCGGTGATGGCGAAGAGCGCTCCCCAGCGTGATGACCGCGCTACCCGGCTGTCCCTAGCCTTAACTGCTATGGAAGCAACTATCGAAGTCAGCGGGCTGCGCAAGCGATTCGGGTCGATGCTGGCGCTGGACGGGATGTCCTTCACCGTCGGCCCAGGCCTGGTGACTGGTTTCGTCGGCCCGAACGGCGCCGGGAAATCCACCACCATGCGGGTCATCCTCGGCCTTGACTCCGCCGACGCGGGCAGCGCGCTGATCGGCGGCCTGCCGTATGCGAGCCTGCGGCATCCGCTCAGCCACGTCGGCTCGCTGCTGGATGCCGGCGCGCTGCAGCCGAGCCGGTCCGCTCGTAATCACCTGCTGTGGCTGGCCCATTCGCAGGGCCTGGGGGCCAGCCGGGTCGATGAAGTGGTCGAGCAGGCCGGCCTGGGGTCGGCGATCCGGCGCAAGGCGGGCGGCTATTCCCTGGGCATGCGGCAGCGACTCGGCATCGCCGCCGCGTTGCTCGGCGATCCGCCGGTGCTCATGCTCGATGAGCCGTTTAACGGCCTGGATCCCGAAGGCATCGTGTGGGCCCGGGGTTTCTTGCGGTCGCTGGCCGCCCAGGGCCGTGCGGTACTGGTGTCCAGCCACCTGATGAGCGAGCTGCAGGACGCCGCGGACCATCTGGTGGTGGTTGGCCGCGGGCGGGTCATCGCCGATACCAGCGTGGCGGACCTCATCGCGACCGCTTCCAGCGGCCGGGTCACGCTGCGCACCACCGCCCGGTCGGAGGCGATGGCGGTGCTGGCCCACTCAGGGGCCAGCACCGCCGCCAACGACCGGGACACGCTCACCATCTCCGGGCTGGCGGCCGAGAAGATCGTGACGCTGCTCGGCGAGAGCGGGGTGCCGTTCTCGGAGGTATCGGCACATCGCGCGACGCTTGAAGAGGCCTACATGGAGCTCACCCGGCACGCGGTCGAATTT
>JALYVS010000095.1:0-13904 GCA_030853115.1 Actinomycetota bacterium | reverse complement strand
CGCGCCGCCAGCCCGGTCGAGGCCAGCCCGGTCGAGGCCAGCCCGGTCGAGGCCAGCCCGGTCGAGGCCAGCCCGGTCGAGGCCAGCCCGGTCGAGGCCAGCCCGGTCGAGGCCTGCCCGGTCGAGGCCAGCACCGAGGAGGCCGCGCGATGACCGCCAGCACCGTGACCCCGCACCAGCCGCACCAGCCGACCGGGCGTGACCGCTTCGCGCCGCTCCTGCATGCGGAGTGGACCAAGTTCCGGACCGTGCGCGGCTGGGTCGTCGGCATGATGGTCGCGGTCCTGGTGACGGTCGGGCTCGGGCTGTTCGCCGCCGGGGCCGGCAGCAGCTCGTGCCAGAGCGCGAGCGGCGCCCCGGGCCAGACCAGCCACGCTTGCGGTGGGACCCTGTACCCGGTGGGGCCAGGCGGCGAGCCCGTGACCGACAGCTTCTATTTTGTGCGCCAGCCGCTCGCAGGCAACGGCAGTATCACCGTCCGGATCACCTCGCTGACCGGCCTGCTGCCGTCGGCGAACCCCGCTGCTCAGGGTCCGGTAGATACGCGTCCCGGCCTGGTGCCGTGGGCCAAGGCCGGGATCATCATCAAAGACGGCACGACACCGGGATCGGCGTACGCCGCGATGATGGTGACGTCAGATCACGGGGTGCGCCTACAGGACAACTACACCAGCGACACGGCAGGCCAGCCAGGCGCCGTTGCCCCGGCCGCCTCGCGCTGGCTGCGGCTGACCCGCTCCGGCGGCACCATCACCGGCGCCGACTCGGCCGACGGCACGCACTGGACCCTGGTGGGTACCGTTCACCTGGCCGGGCTGCCGTCGAGCGTCCAGGCCGGGATGTTCGCTACGTCCCCCGCGTGGCAGTCGGTCACGGAGAGCTTCGGCGGCGGCGGAAGCGGGATGATCGCCCCCAGCCAGGACACCGCCGTCTTCGATCACGTCAGCCGGGCCGGCCGCTGGCCGGCCGGCGCGTGGACCGGCGACACTATCGACGCCGCCGAAGGTTCGGGAGTTGGCGGGTATCACCAGGTCAGTGGCCGCTTCACGGTGACCGGGTCCGGCGACATCGCGCCGGTCGTGTCCGGGCAGGGCGGGAATCCCGGCACCACCGTCACGCAGCACCTCATCGGCACATTCGCCGGGCTGATCGCGGTGATCGTGGTCGCGACCATGTTCATCGCCGCCGAGTACCGGCGGGGGCTGATCCGCGTCACGCTGACCGCGAGCCCGCGGCGAGCCCGGGTACTGGCCGCCAAGGCCATCGTGATCGGCTCGGTCAGCTTCGTGGCCGGGCTGGCCGCCGCCGCTGCCGTAGTGATCTTCGGTGCCCAGCTCGCGCATGCCCGGGGCTCGTACGTGTACCCGGTGCCGTGGCCGACCGAGCTGCGCATGGTCGTCGGCACCGCGGCGCTAATCGCCGTGGCCGCGGTCCTCGCCGTCGCCCTCGGGACCGTGCTGCGCCGCAGCGCCGCCGCGGTCACCCTGGTCATCGTGGTGATCGTCCTGCCGTACATCCTGGGGGCCGCCTCCGTCCTGCCGGTCGGCGCCTCGGACTGGCTGCTGCGGATCACCCCGGCCGCCGCCTTCGCCGTCCAGCAGGCCATGCCGCAGTACCAGCAGGTCACCGCCAGCTACTCGCCCAGTACCGGTTTCTTCCCGCTGGCACCATGGGCCGGGTTCGCCGTATTGTGCGCTTACGCCGTGCTCGCCTTGGGCCTGGCCGTTGTCCTGCTCCGCCGGAGGGACGTATGAGCCAGGCCGTGCCCGTCGGGCCGCCAAGCGTGTCCGCGACCCGGCACCTGGATATGGCGGGCCTGCCGGAAGCATTGCACGCGGAATGGACCAAGCTCCGCACGGTGGCGGGCCCGGCCTGGCTGCTGGCCAGCACCATCGCCGTGACCGTGGCGGTCAGCATCGCCGCGACGATCGCGGTCCGATGCCCGTCCGGCACCGCCTGCCCAGTTGACACCACTGAGCTCAGCCTGACCGGGATCCAGGCCGGTCAGGCGATCGTCGCCATCTTGGCCGTGCTGGCGATCAGCGGCGAGTACAGCACCGGCTTGATCCGCATCACGCTGGCGGCGATGCCGCGCCGGTCCGCCGTCCTGGCCGCCAAGGCGGTCCTGGTGGCCGGCCTGGTGCTGGCCGCCGGGGCTATCGCCGTGGGCGGGTCGGTGCTGGCCGGGCGGATCCTTCTGCCCGGCCACGGCTTCACCGCCGCGCGCGGCTTTCCGCTTGAGTCGCTGGCGGCCGGGCCGACGCTGCGCGCCGCCGCCGGATCGGTCCTTTACCTGGTCCTGATCGCCCTGCTCAGCCTGGGCATCGCCGCGCTCGTCCGGGACTCCGCCGCCGCCATCGGCGTCGTCCTCGGGCTGCTCTACCTTTCTCCGATTATCCTCGGTGTCGTGACCAACCCGGTCTGGTCCCACCGGCTCGAGCGATACGCGCCGATGAGCGCCGGGCTCACCATCCAGCACACGATCGGCCTGCCCAGCCTGGCCATCAGCCCGTGGGGCGGACTCGGCGTGCTGGCGGCCTGGGCCGCGGCCGCGCTACTGGCCGGCGGGCTGATTCTGCGGTGGCGCGACGCGTGAATTCCATCCCGGCGTGAATACCAGCCCCGCCGCGAGCGCCCCGGGCCTCACCGCGAGACCAGCGTGGCTGCTCCGGCGGCTGTTTCCGCTGCTGGGCGCCATCGGCCTGATCGTCCTCGGGATGGCAGGCACGATCTGGGGACCCCGCTACTACGGAAAAACGGCCTGGGCCCTTCCCGATGACCTGTGGGGAACCTTGATCGCGGCCCAGCGGCTCCTGCACCTGAATCTGGGCGCCCTGTACACCGCGCCCACCCAGCTGGTCTCGCTGCCGGGATCGGCCGTCATCGGAATCCCGGTCGTCGCGCTCATCGACGTGGCGGGGCTGCCGCTGCGGGCGCCGGGCGCACTCGGCGCCTTCCCGGGTACCTGGCTGATCATCGGGCCGTATCAGGTCGCCATCTCGGCGGTGGCCCTGTTCGCCGCCGACGCCATCGCCGAACGCCTCGGCGCGACCAGGCCGAAGCGGTTCTTGCTCGCGGCTGCGAGCGCGACCGCCCTGTGGAGCGTCACGATCCGGTGGGGCCACCCGGAAGACGCGGTGGCGACCGGCCTGCTGCTCTACGCCATCCTGGCCCTGTCCGAAGCGAGAACCAGCCGCTCCGGCTGGCTGGCCGGGGCGGCGGTGGCGGTCCAGCCGCTCGTCCTGCTCGCGCTTCCCGTCTTGGTCATGAGCCTCGGGCCCGGGCGGCGCCTCGGCTTGCTCGCCCGGGCGGCGGCTCCCAGCGTGCTGCTGCTGGCCGTCGCGGCCATCGCGAACTGGACCGCGACCCTGCACGCGGTGACCAGCCAGCCCAATTCCCCGGTGATCGACCATCCCACCCCGTGGATCTACCTCGCTCCGCACCTGGCGGGCGGCCAGGTGGCCGCCGGGCCCGCCAGGATCCTGGCCATCGCGGTGGCCTGCGGCTGCGGGCTGGCCGCCGGGCGGCTACGCCAGGCGGCGGGCGCGGATACCAGGTGGACTATGCAGATGCTCCAGGAGCTGCTGTGGTGGGCCGCCGTGGCCCTGGCGCTGCGCTCGGTGTTCGAGCCCGTGATGGTGGCCTATTACCTGTGGCCGCCGCTGGCGCTGGCGCTGATCGTGGCGTCGAGCCGCTGGTCGCGCCTGCTCGGCGCCGCAATCGCCGCCATCGCGCTCACGTTCTTGGCCCAGATCGGGTGGCGAAACCCGTGGAGCTGGTGGCTGCCGATGATCACCATCCTTGGTCTGACCCTTTACCTCGCTCGCGGGAAGCGGGTTAAGCGGCCCCTGACGGTCACCCCGGCGCAGGTGCTGCCAGAGCCGGGGGAGCAGTTCGTCGCCGACGGCGCGCCATAAGGCGACGTCCGCAACGCGAAGCGGCCTGACCGCCCCGCCCCCGCCGCCGGAATCACCCCGACATTCCCTTCCCAGACGCCCAGCCACGTGTTTAAACTGCATGCAGTTTAGGTCACTGACCCACCCCGACGAAGGAGTGCATCATGAGCCGGGACGTACCCGCGATTTTCGCCGACATCGACGCGTTCGACCCAGAGAAGTTCGTCGCCCACCTCACCCCCGACGTGACGTTCCGCTTCGGAAACGCTGATCCGGTCACCGGGCGTGCGGCCGTGAAAGAGGCTGTCGCGGGTTTTTTCTCCAGCATCGACGGCCTCACCCACCACATCCTGAACGTGTACGAATCCGGTGAGACGGTGATCGCTCAGATCGACGTGGAGTACCTCCGCAAGGACGGAAAGTCGGTCATCGTGCCGAACGCCGACATCCTGGTCTTCGACGGCGACCTGGTGCGCGACTGGCAGATCTACATCGACGTGACTCCCGTCTACGCCTGAGCCGGAACCTGGACGCAACCGGATGATCACGCTCACCGATATCGCCTACGTCAGGTCCGGCGTCGCTGACCTGGACGCCGCGACCCGCTTCGCCACCAGCATCGTCGGCTTGGAGCTGGTGGCGCCCACCGAAGTGGGTGTCGCGCACCTGCGCGCTGACCACCGGCACCACTGCCTGGCGCTGGTCGAGGGCCCCTCCGGGGTCATCTCCTCGGGTTTCGCCGTGGCCAATTCGGACGCGCTCGACGCCGCCGAGACCGAGCTCGAGCGGTCCGGCATCACTGTGCATCGCGGCTCGGCGGACGAAGCCAGGTCCCGGCGGGTGCGCGAGTTCATCGCCTTCGACGACCCGTTCGGCAACCGGCTGGAGCTGGTGAACCAGCAGGAGAGCATCGCCCGGCCGGTGGGCTTCAGCCGCGGCGCCGGGATCACCGAGTTCGGCCATCTGTGCCTGGACGCACCTGACGTGCACGAGGCCTACCGGTTCTGGAGTACCCGCTTCAACGCCCGGGTCTCGGACTGGCTGGGGGATGCCGCCTGCCTGATGCGCATCGATCCGGTGCACCACAAGCTCGCCGTCTTCCGCGGCGACGAGCCGGGCCTGTGCCATATGAACTTCCAGGTGGCCACCATCGACGACCTGTTCAGGAACTGGCACTTCCTGGTCGAGCATGACGTCGAGATCGAGATGGGCCCGGGCCGGCACCCGCAGTCCACCGCGATCTTCTTGTATTTCCTGGGCCCGGAAGGGTTCACCTACGAGTACTCCTACGGTGTGCGCCGGATCGACGACGACGCGACCTGGGTGCCGCGCACGTTCGACCCGGCCGAGCCGGGTTCGATCGACATGTGGCTCGGCCCCACCACCCGTCCGGTGACCCAGCCTCAGGTCAGGCCCGCGAAGGTCGCCGCCTCCTGACCACCCTGGCGCCGGGTCGACGACCGGTCCTTGCCCCGGTCAGCTAGCCCCGGTCAGGCGCAGCGCCGCGGGGGGATGACGGTCGATAAGCGCCACCGCGTGCGGCACCGCCACCGGTTCGTACTCCGGGGCGCAGTCGGTCAGCACCCGCAGTGCCGTGCGAGCCAGGTGGTGGGCCATCTCGGTCAGCGCGCCCTGCTCGTCGCCCGCGATCAGCGCCTGCAGGATCGCGGCGTGCTCGACGTCTCCGGCGGCCTGCCAGCTGTTCGGCTCAGATAGCTGGTAGATCCGGATGTACCGGGTCGTCCGGTCCGCGAAAGCCCGCAGCTGCCGCTGCATCGCCTCGCCCGCCGCCGTGCTGCACACCCGGTGGTAGTCAGTGTGCGCGGCGAACCAGGCGTCGAAGTCCCCGCTCTTGGCCGCCCGCCGCATCGCGGTCAGCATCTGCTTGGCCTCAGCCCGCGCCTGGGCCCCGAAATGCCCGATGGTCATCGACAGGGCTAGCGTCTCCAGCAGGATCCGGCTCGCGTAGACGTCGTCGAGCTCCTGCGGATCCAGGCCCGCGACCCGGGTCCGCTGGTTTGGCTCGATCTCGACCAGGCCCTCTTCCTGCAGCATCCGCAGCACCTCCCGCAGCGGGGTGCGGCTGATGCCGAGCTGGGCGGCCAGGCTCACCTGCGACAGCTTGGTGCCGGGGCGCAGTGTCCCGTCCAGGATGCATTCCCGCAGATAAGCGTGCACGTGCGGGATGGCCTGCCTGGCTTCGGGCAGATCAACCTTGCGGATATCAGGTATCTGCACGACACGAGGCATGGGCGGCATTCTCTTTAATCTGACGCAGGCCGGCGAGGATGTGACACAACTGCATACAGTTTACCTGACCACACGCAATCTGCTGGGAAGCGCGACTACGACGGGGGCGCGCTCATTCCGTAGGTAGACCAAGTCGTTGTGGGTGTTCCCCGGCCCAGCCGCGCGTCTCTGGTCGTCACGGTGCCGCGGCGTGGCGGCGGGAGCCGGTCCGCGCTCAGCTTGCCCTGGGAGACTCCCGTACCGCCTCGGTGTCAAGGAGTAAGATAGTAAACTGCATACAGTTTCGAGTCGGGCAGTCTTGTACCCGATCCCTAGACTGCATACAGTTTAAACCGTGAATGGCGTTAGCCGCCGATAGGAGAAGGCATGGACCGAGTCGGCGTGATCGGCCTCGGCAAAATGGGCCTGCCGATAGCCCGGAACCTGATGGAGCGCGGCTTCACCGTCACTGGTTACCGCCGCAGTGGTTCAGCTGAGCTGACGCAGGCCGGCGGCACCGTCGTGGGCAGCGCGGCCGAAGTCGCGGCCGTATCCGACGTGCTGCTGTCGATTCTGCCCGGTGCCGGAGACGTCGAGGAGGTCATCAGCGGTCCGGCCGGCACCCTGCGCGCGCTGCGCCCAGGCACCATCCACATCGAGATGAGCACCGTCGACGTGGAACGTAAGGGCCGCCTGCGCGACGCGGTCGCGGCGCAGGGCGGTGACCTGCTCGACTGCCCCGTCATCGGCAGCCCGGGGATGGTCGCGCCCCGGCTGGCGACCACGTTCGCCTCCGGTGACCCGGTCAGCGTCAGCGCGGTCAGCGCGGTGCTGGACGCCGTGTCTGGCCCGTGGGTCTACACCGGCACGTTCGGCACCGGCGCCCGGATGAAGTACGTCGCCAACCTGCTCCTGGCGGTGCATACAGTGGCCGCCGCCGAGGCAATGGCACTGGCCGAGCGTAGCGGCCTGGACCTCGAACTTGTCCAGAAGACGCTGGAGGGCTCCATCGCCAGCTCCGCCATCTGGAAGCAGCGCGGCCCCCTGATGGCCGCCCGCGCCTGGTCTCCCGCCCCCGGCCCGATCCGCACCCTGCATCCCATCCTGGAGCAGATCAAGTCGCACGCCGACCAGACCGGCCTGTCCGCTCCGGTGTTCGCCGCGGCCAAGGAGGTCTTCGACAAGGCGCTCGCCGACGGGTGGGCCGACCTCGACATCGCCAGCGTCTATGACCAGATATCCGGCGTTTCCGCTCTGGGGGAGTCACCATGAGCTGGTCCCTGGCCACCTACACCGCCGAGGGCAGCACCGGCCTGGGCGTGCTCCGCGAGGACGGGACCCTCCTCGCCCCGACGGACCTCAAGCGCTGGGCCAGCGGGTTCGAGCTCATCCGCGACTGGCAGGCCGCCGAGGCCGTGCTCCGCGAGCTGGACACCGGCACCGCCCCCGCCGTGGACTACGACGGCCTGCTCGCGCCGCTGCGGTGGCCGCGCAAGGTGATCTGCGCCGGCGTTAACTACCGCAAGCACATGCGGGAGATGGGCGGCGAGATCCCCGCGCAGGGCTGGCGCCCGTTCTTCTTCCTCAAGGCGCCCACCACCTCGGTGATCGGTCCCAGGGACCCGATCCTGATTCAGGACCCGGCCCGGGCCAGGTACGACTGGGAAGCCGAGCTGGCCGTCGTCATCGGGATCACAGGCAAGAACATCCCGGCCGAACGGGCCCTGGCTCACGTGGCCGGCTACTGCGTGTCCAACGACGTGACCGCCCGCGGCTATCACAAGCGGGACATTGTCCCGGCCGACGCCTTCAGCTACGACTGGTTCGCGGCCAAGTCGATGGAAGGCTCGCTGCCGCTCGGGCCGGGCATCACGCCCGCGTTCATGGTCCCCGATCCGCAGGACCTGCGGCTGCGGCTGTGGGTTAACGACGAGCTGCAGCAGGACGAGTCCACCGCGGACATGGTCTGCACGGTCGCCGAGCTGATCGCGGCGGCCAGCGAGGTCGTCACGCTCGAGCCGGGCGACGTCATCGCCACCGGCACGCCGTCCGGCGTCGGCGCGGGCCGGGGCCTGTACCTGCGCGGGGGAGATGTGGTCCGGGTCAGCATCGACGGCCTCGGCGCCCTGGAGAATACCGTGATCGATTCAGCGGAGGAAGCATCATGATCTTCGTCACCCACCAGCTGCCCGTCAACGTGCCTGGTGAGCCGCGGCTGGACCGCGGCGCCGTCTGGGATGGCCTGGTGCTCAAGGCCGACAACGCGCTGCCGTTCGTGCCCAGCATGACGTTCTGCGAGGTTACCCAGCGGTACGGCGACACCGTCTTCGACCGCGATATCGACTTCCGCGGTGCGCGCTTCACCGAGCGGATCACCCTGGAAAAGCCGCACCGGGTGACGTTTACCCGCATCGCAGGCCCGGTGCTCGGCACGATTGTCAACGAGATAGAGAGCGGCACCAACGAGATCGAAGGCCCGGACGATGATCTCAGGCTGCGGTTCAGCTTCGCCCTCGTCGTCACCGGCGTCGAAGGCGGGTCTGCCGCCGAGCAGGAGTATGCCGACTCGATGACCGGCGACTACCTCAAGGCCGTCGCGGCCACCCTGAACGCCATGCGCCGCCTGGCCGAGAACAAGAACGCCGTCTCGGCGTAATTACCTGAGAGGACACCTGACGGACAAGGATCGGCGGGAACTAGCGGGATGACCGCATGGACCCGCCGCGGCCGCGGCGATGCCACCACCGAGAGCGCGGGGTGCTCTTCCGGTCCGGGCGGACCGGCGCCGGGGATGACCGCGGCGCTATCCCGGACCGCCCCTCGCGCCATTGCCTGACCACCGTTTCCTCATCCACCCGCGGCAGGAACACTTGCGGCCCCTGCGGGATCCGGCGCCATTCCATGATCCGCTGGTTGAGCCCCGCGATCAAGTCGCGCACCTGCTGCTCCGAGGACAGCTCCTGCACCGTCGCGGTCAGCCGTTCGATCTCCTTGCGGAGCCTGAGCGGGGTCGGCAAGAGATCCTCAGCCGAAACGCCCTCGCGGCCTAGGTAGTCCCGCGACCAGGCTTGACTGTCAGCTCCTGCCCGGTCAGGAAGCGGCTTACCCGCGCCGGGCAGGTTATCGAAGGCACCCCGCTCCGTCGCCTCGTTGATCTGCCGGTCAATCCACGAGGTGAAGCTGATCTCCGGCGGCTTGCGTTCTGTCATTGGACGGTTCCGCTTTCACGTTACCTTTTATCTCACGCGAGGTCACCTTCCGAGGCTCGTCCCCGAGCCTTGTCGTCTTGGCATTAAGAATTAGATATCAAATGATTAGCTATCTACGTTTTACGCTAAGCTGACTTGTATGCAGGAAGCGTTTCGCGTCCCCATTGGCCTCCGTCTCGGTCAGGCGGCCCGCACCGTCAGCCGCGCGTTCGACGACGCCCTGGACGCCGCGGACGGTACCCTCCCCACCTGGCTGATCCTGCTCAACCTGAAGATCCGCACGCCGGGCAACCAGCGTGAGCTGGCCGAGGCTGTCGGGGTCCGCGAAGCCACCCTGACGCACCACCTCAACGCCATGGAGTCCCGCGGCCTGGTCACCCGGACCCGGGACACCGCGAACCGGCGGATCCACGCGGTCGAGCTGACCGAGGCAGGCGAAGCCGCGTTCTTGCGCATGCAGCAGGCGGCAGTGGCCTTCGACGCCAGGCTCCGGGCCGGGCTCGCCGACGCCGACCTGGACCGCCTCAGCGACCTGCTTAGCCGGCTAGCCACCAACGCCAGCGCCGCTCAAGACAGCAGCGCCGCCAGCAGCACTCACGGTAGCGCCCTGCCCTGGGCTGGCCTGGCCGAGTCGCCGGGGCAGCCGTAGCGAGTCGCCGAGGTGCGCATAAGCACGGCCTCATCGATGCGACCCCGGTTCGCCTCCCGCTACGAAATCCGCAACATGCGCAGGATCGTCGCCCGCAGGGCTTCGCGCAGTTCCTCGTCGCTCAGGTCGGCCAGGTCGTGCAGGCACTGGGGGATCAAGAACAGCAAGCTGAAGGCGAGCCGCTCGGCACCGGTGGGGTTGTCGCCGTAGAACAAGATGAGGCCACGCTGGGCCAGGTTGTCCTTGTCGCCGTCCATTTTGTCGTGCTTCGCAGCGGGATCGGTGGATACCATCGCCGCGTAGAGGCGGTGCTGCACGAGAAAGTCGACGAAGCCCTCTACGAGGTGGTCGATCCGGGCCCGCCGCCCGCGTATCGCGGCCGCTTCGTCGAGCAGGGCCTCGAGCCGCTGGATTCCGGGCCGCAGCGCCGCGTGCAGGATGTCGCTCTTGGCCCGGAAGTGGTAATAGACGGCGGCCTTGGTTAGCCCCATCTCGTCGGCGATCATCTGCAGCGAGGTGGCGTCGTAGCCGAGGTCGGTAAACAGCCGCTGCGCGGTCTCCAGGATCTGCTGCCTGGTCCGCTCGGCCTGCGCGGCGCGGGCGGACATACCCCTGACCGGCGTCACCATAGCTGACTCCTCATGTGTGAATCCGGATCACAGTGTACAAGCCGATGGCTGGTGAGTCACTAGCTGAACGACAAGTGATTCACCATACAAACGGCTAGTGATTCACTTGACGAACGGCTAGTGAATGCCTTAGCGTCGGAATCCGGGCCCCCGTATCCGAGCCGCGGCGACGGGCCACATCCGAACTGTGGGGATCTCACCATGTCGACGTACTTGTACCGACTCGCCCACTTTGCGTTCCGGCGGCGACGGCTGGTCCTGGCGGTATGGCTACTGGTGGCCATTGCGGCTATTTCCGCAGCCCAGCTTAGCGGCGGGAAGACCAACGACACCTTCAGCATCCCCGGCACCGAGTCGCAGAACGCGGCGGCAGTCCTCACGACCAAATTGCCCGCCTTCAGCGGCGGCGCGACGACGATCGTCTTCGACTCCGCGGCCGCTACGGTCACGGGAACCAGCAGAGCCACGGGAACGAGCACGGCGAAGGTCACCGACGCGGCCGAAAGGGCGGCGATCGAATCCGCCATGGCCAGCCTCAAGTCGATCCGCCAGGTCTCCGCCGTCACCACTCCATTCCAGAGCAAGCTGATATCGCCGGGCGGCACGATCGCGCTCGGCACGGTGCAGTGGTCGGTGCCGGCCACCGGCGTGACCGACGCCAGCCTTAACGCCGTCACGGCCGCGATGAAACCGGCGCAGGCGGCCGGCCTGCGGGTGGTGTACAACGGCAGCGTCTACCCGGGCTGGCGGTTCAAGATCTCCGAGACGCCCGAACTGATCGGCATCATCGTCGCCTTCTTCATCTTGATGATCACCTTCGGCGCCTTCGCGGCCGCCGGGATGCCCATCCTCGGCGCGCTCCTCGGTGTGATCACCACGCTGATGGGCGTCACCGCCGTCGCCGCAGCGGTGACAATCGCCTCGGCGTCGACCACGGTCGCGCTGATGCTCGGCCTGTCCTGCGGCATCGACTACGGCGTGTTCATCTTGTCGCGGCACCGAACTAACCTGCTCAACGGCATGACGCCGGAAGAGTCGATCCCGCTCGCGGTGGGTACGGCCGGCAGCGCCGTCGTCTTCGCCGGCCTGACGGTGATCATCGCTTTGTGCGGGCTGACCGTCGTCGGTATCCCGTTCCTGACCGTCATGGGCCTGGCCGCCGCGTCATCCGTGGCCATCGCGCTGCTGATCGCGCTGACGCTGGTGCCCGCGCTGCTCGGCTTCGCGGGCATGAAAGTCGCTACGTTCACCCGGCTGCCGCGGCTGGGCGCGCGGGCCGAGCGGGTGGCTCGCCGGTCCGCCGCTGACCCGGACAGCCCGGCCGGCGCCCGCTGGGCGAGGTTCGTCGTGCGCCGCCGGTGGCCCGTGCTGATCGGCGGAATCGTCCTCCTGGGCGTGCTCGCCATCCCCGCGCTGTCGCTGCAGCTCGGCCTGCCCGGCGCGAGCTCGGACCCCGCGAGCAGCACCGACCGCCAAGCCTACGACCTCACCACTGAGGGCTTCGGCGCCGGCTTCAACGGCGCGCTCCTGATCGTCGGCCAGGACGTGCGCAGCCCCGCGGCCACCAGTCAGGTCGCGGCGGCGCTGACAAAGCTGCCTGACGTCGCCAAGGTGACTCCCGTGACCACGAGCGACGGCATCTCACTGATCAAGGTGATCCCGAAGTCCGGGCCGAACGACCCGGCCACCGCCACCTTGGTGAATACGATCCGCGGCGACCGGGCTTCGATCGAGGGCAGCACCGGCACGCACATCCTGGTCGGCGGCACGACGGCGTCCGACATCGATGTCTCGGCCAAGCTGTCGAGCGCGCTGCCGATCTTCCTGCTGGTCGTGGTCGGCCTGGCGTTCATCTTGCTGACGTTCGCCTTCCGGACGATCCTGGTGCCGATCAAGTCCATCGCCGGCTTCCTGCTCTCGATGGCCGCGGCGCTCGGCGCGCAGGTCGCGATGTTCCAGTGGGGCTGGGGCCAGCACATCTTCGGCATCACCCCGACCGAGACCATCAGCTTCCTGCCGATCATCATGCTGGCCATCATCTTCGGCCTGTCCAGCGACTACGAGGTGTTCGTCGTCTCGCGGATCAAGGAGGAGTACACCAAGAACGGCGACGCCCGTCGCGCCGCGGAGCGAGGCGCCGGGAAGTCGGCCCGCGTCGTCACCGCCGCGGCCCTGATCATGTTCTCCATCTTCGTGGCCTTCATGTTCACCAATAATCCGACCATCAAGGCGATCGGCTTCAGCTTCGCCGTCGGTGTGTTCCTGGACGCCTTCGTGGTCCGGCAAACGCTGGTGCCGGCCCTCATGGCGATCATCGGCTCCAGGATCTGGTACCACCCGCAGTGGTTCGCCAGGCACGTTCCCGACCCCGACATCGAGGGCCAGCGACTCGACCGCCAACTCGACCAGGGAGAACTCACGACCGCCAGCGCGCCGCGCACCTGAGCGGCCGCCGTCAAGCCGGGCGCAGTTCCCCGGGGCCGGGGAAGCCGGCCTCGGGGACCGCCTGGTCGATCGCTTCCAGGGTGGGCTCGATGACGGGCCGCAGGCGGCCGAGGACTTCTTCAGCTTCCCGCCGCTGGCCGGCGTCGGGGATCCGGGCGACGGCGACGCTGAGATCTTCCTTGTCGTCGGTGACGTGCGGTCCGGTGAGCTCGCCGAGCCGCTCCAGATCCCGGTCGATCGTCTCGAGCGTGGGATAGCAGCCCTGGCCGTCATCGTCGAGGTGGTCCTGCCCAGGCGGTGTGGTCATAGCGGCGGTTTCCTGTCTGTGCACGGTTGCGGCTGGCCCGCCCCGCCTGTGGTGTCAGGAGAAGGAGGCTCGCCTCAGCGGTCCACGGCCAGGTCCAGGAGATGAGCGCCGCTGCGTGTGATGCCCAGCGCGGCGATCCGCTGAAGGAACACAGCTAACCCGATCAAGATCGTTTGGACTATCCCCGAACACCGGGAGGGTGCAGGTCGGTGCCGGTACGCTCACATGCTGTGCGCGCTGGCTGGGTAACCGCCTCGTACCGCGAGCTGTTCGCCGAGCCGAGGCTGCGCAGGCTCGCGCTGGCCGATGCCTGCGCCCGGCTGCCGCAGGGCATGGTCACCATCACCTTGCTGCTGGTGGTCGCCCAGCACGCCTCGATGACGGTGGCGGGCCTGGTCGTCGCCAGCTACACGCTGGGCCAGGCCGTGACCGGCCCGCGGCGCGGCCGGCTGGCCGACCGGCGCGGGCTGGTGCCGGTCGCCACTGTCTGCGGCATCGGCTACGCCGCGGCGCTGCTGGCGTTGCTGGCCAGCGCCATGT
>JALYVS010000465.1 GCA_030853115.1 Actinomycetota bacterium | reverse complement strand
GATCCGTAGTTCACCGCGGTAACCGGGCCCTTCAACGCCAACGGCACGACGCTGACCGCGGCCAGGTACGCGGCGCTGCACGCCGCTTACGGGCCGCCGCGCGGGCTGGGGACACCGGGTCCGAAGATGCCGCTGGCCGCGCTGGCCGCCTACCAGGCTTACCGGGCCAGCGGCGCGTACGTGAGCACGGACGGGTATACGATCTCGTTCGCGACCGGGCTGAGGGCCGGTAACGCCACCACCACCGCCGCGGCGCAGGCGGTGCCCGCCGTCCGGGCCGACACCGCGCGGGCGGCGCGGGTCGCCAGGGCCGCGGCCTTCGGGGTCACCGGGCAGGCCGCATTCACCTACGACGTGGCGCAGCTGTCCGACAGCGACCTGCGCACCGTCATCCCGATCGCCATCGCCGTCATCGCGGTGCTGCTCGCGCTGGTGATGCGCAGCCTGATCGCGCCGCTGTACCTGATCGTGTCCGTGGTGCTGTCCTACTTCTCGGCCCTGGGGCTGACCGTGCTGGTGTTCATCAGGGCCGCCGGGCAGCCGGGGCTGACCTTTATCTTGCCGTTCCTGCTGTTCACATTCCTGCTGGCTCTGGGCGAGGACTACAACATCCTGGTCATGACACGGATCAGGGAGGAGGCTCAGCGGCTGCCGCTGCCCGAAGCGGTTAGCCGCGCGCTGCAGGTCACCGGGACCACGGTGAGCTCGGCCGGGCTGGTGCTGGCCGGGACGTTCGGGGTGCTGGCGGTGGTGGGCTCCGGCAGCGCGGGGACGCAGAACGTCAGGACGATCGTGGACGTCGGCGTGGGCCTGGCGCTGGGCGTGCTGATGGATACCTTCGGTGTCCGGACGCTGCTGGTGCCGTCAGCAGTGATCCTGATCGGGCGGTGGAACTGGTGGCCGTCCAGGCTCAGCCGCACCCCTGGATCAGGGAACGCCGAGCGCCGCGGCGGTGATATACCGGTGTGGTGGAAAGCTTGACCGAGATCGCGCCGGGAGTATTCGTCGCGACTAGCTCCTATGCGATGACCACGAGCACCGTGGTGGCCGGCCCGCCCGGGTCCGGGGAGTGCCTGGTCATCGACCCGGCCGTGACCGTGGCCGAGCTTGGTGCGCTGACCGGCTGGCTGGCCGGCCTGCGGCTGCGGCCCGTGGCCGCCTGGTCGACCCATCCGCACTGGGACCACGTGCTATGGAGCGCCCAACTCGGCGACGCTCCCAGGTACGCGGCGCCCGCCGCCGTGGCCATTGCCGAGACCGAGCGCGATGGCATCATCGACGGCGCCGAGAAGTCCGCGCCTGGTCATGACCTGTCGCTGCTCGGCCGGCTGAGGGCCCTGGACGCTCCCGCCGTCCCCTGGGACGGACCGGCGGCGCAGGTGATCGTGCACGACGGCCACGCACCCGGCCACGGCGCGGTCTTTCTTCCTGATACCGGTGTGCTCATCGCCGGCGACATGTGCTCAGACATCGAGATCCCGCTGCTCGACACGGTAGCGGCGGATCCGCTCGGCGACTACCGGACCGGTCTTACCCGGCTGGCCTCCGTCCCCGGCGTGCGCCAGGTCGTGCCCGGTCACGGGCACGCCGGGGACGCCGGTGAGTTCCGCAGGCGGCTCGCGCAAGATTTCGCTTACCTGGATGCCCTCGCGCTAGGCAGGCCGTTCGCAGACCCGCGGCTGACCGAGGACTGCGCGCCGTGGCTTCGCGAAACGCACGACGAGCAGGTGCGTTACTACCGGCGCTGACCGGCCTAGCCGCTGACCGGAAGCAGCAGCACCGAGGTGTCCTGCGGGCCCAGGCTGATGCCGTACCCGGTCGGCACGAGATCGGCGGCGGGGGCATCCACCATCCCGTTGCCTGGGTTACGGGCGAAGCGCGGATGCGCGCCGCCGGAGACCTGAAGCCTGAGCCGGTGGCCGGGCGCGAATCGGTGCGCCGCACCGTACAGCGAGACCCGGACCACGCCGGACAGCGGGTCCTGATCCGTCAGCCGGATGATGCCGTCGCAGATGTTGCGCGAGTGCCCGCGCGGGTCCACGTCGCACAGGCGGACGAACAAGTCGGCGTACGGGTTATCGCGCGTCACGGCAAGCTCGGCGGCGACATCGCCGATGACCTCGACCGGCTGGGCCAGGGGTTCGCTGCTGAAGACCAGGATGTCGAGCCGCTGTTCCAGCGCCCGGTTATCGCGCACGCCCGCCTTGACGGCCAGTAGCGCGCCGCCCGCCGACGGCGTCGGGTCGACTGGGTCATAACGAAACCGGGCCGCCGGGATGTCCGGGCTGGCGCCAGGCTGCTGTTTGCTGAGCGTGCCGTTCGCGCCGAGGTACCACCGCTGCGGGCGGGCCCCGGAGGGCGGCCAGCTGGTCATGTCCCGCCACTGCCCTGCTCCCTCGCCGCCGACCCAGATGCGGACCGGGTTCCCGGGGCCGGCCTGCTCCGGTCCGGTGGCGGGTCCGGCGTCCGCGGAGCGCCCCGCGCCTGCGTAACGGTCGAGCCAGGCCAGGCTCTCCGTGACCGCGACGCCCGCCTTGGTCGCCACGTCCAGGTGGGTCCACGGTCCGACGAGCAGCCGGGCGGGCACGCCCCGGGCGGCGAGTGTCCGGTACTGCTCGAGGGTCTGCTCGATGAACAGGTCCTGCCAGCCGCCGACGAGCAAGGTCGGAACCGTGATCCGGTCCAGGGCGGCGCCGCATTGCAGCGGCGCCCAGAACGGGTCGCTCAGCCGCGGATGCTCTAGCCAGCGCTCGAGCCATAGCGCGCCGTCGCCGAGCAGGTCGCGAGCCGCCTCCGCGACCGGCGTCCGGTCGAGCGTGGGCCGCAACCGCCGTTCGGCGGAGAACATACGCAGCAGCCGCGGCAGCATGCCCGTACTTTCCTGGTGAGCGATCATGTCGTTCCAGCTGAGGAAGTTGTACAGGTCGAAGACACCGTTGCGGTACGCCGTCCGGCTGAAGTCGTGCGGGCCCACATGCACGATGGCGGCCACCAGTTCGGGCGGCGGGTCCATGGCCAGCGCCCACTGGACGAACCCCAGGTAGCTACCGCCGTAAGTCGCGAGCCTTCCGTCGAACCAGCTCTGCTCGCGCAGCCAGGCCACGGTGTCCTGGCCGTCGGAGATCTCGTTGCGCATCGGCTCGAACCGGCCGCCTGAACCGAAGGTGCCGCGGCAGCTCTGCAGCAGCACATGGTAGCCACGTTCGGCTAGGACGTACCCGTTCTGCAGGCCGAACGCGCCGCTGCGCCCGTACGGGCAGCGGACCAGGACCGTCGCCGCTGCTGCCACCGCGACCGGTATGTAGTGGTCAGCCAGCAGCACCGTGCCGTCTGACATGGGCACCGGGAGATCACGCTGGACCGTGACCTGGTTCCGCTGCGGCGGCAGCGACCAGCTCCGGGACAGCATCTTGCTGAACGTCACCGCGGCGGGGCCCGGCGGACGGGGCATGACGGTCCGGCCATCTGTCGTCATGGCCCACTGCTGTCCTCACCCGAACCAGGGGCGCTGGCCGGGGTGCCCGCAGGCCAGCGGAACGCGTCCGAAACGGCCGGGCGCCCTGGGGCCGGCCCGCCATCATCGTGCGGCGTGAAAAGCATCCACCCGCACAAGGCGGTCAGCACCAGGAGGAACCCGCAGTAGAGCCAGAAGGCCAGGGTGACACCGGAGTCAATCGTGAGGCCGAGCTGCGAGGCCTGGCCGGGCGTGATCCCGAACTGGGCGGCTGTGGCACCTTCACCGACCTGGATGCCGGCCGAGATCGCCTGGGCCACCATCGCAGCGGCGGCCCCGGCGAGCAGCACCGCCCCGTGGCGGACCGGGCGCCATACGGCGACCAGGATCACCACGGCGGCGAGCGCGATCATAACCGCGATATCCCCGGCGATCACGAGCCCGGGATTGGCGAAGGCGTTGCCTTCCGTCAGCGATCGCGTCACCCCGGCCGCCGTCCGCAGGGTGTAGCTGTCCCACGCCGGGGCGAAGGCGGCGGCCACCCCGAGCCCGGCCAGCACTAGCACCACGACCGGACCCAGCACGGCACCGCGCGGCCGGCCGAAGGACAGCGGCGTGCGCCGGCCGCCGGCGGGCTTGAGCAGGAGGGCCAGCACCGATCCGGCGGCGCACGCCAGCCAGCCGGCCAGCGAAAGCCACAGACCCCAGCCGCCCTCATGCGCACCGCCGACGATGGCGGTGCCCGCATCGGCGAGAAACAAGCCGAAGGTGACCAGGCTCAGGCCGGCCCCCAGCAAGGCCCCCAGCCTGAGCCGGCCGCCGCCGAGCATGATCAGCACCGCACTCACCGTCCAGACGGCGAGGTAGATCGCATGCGGGACGACCTCGGGGGTCTGCTGGGTCAGGCTCACCCCGGCGAGATAATCCGGGAAGAGCCCCGCGATCCCGAGGATGACACCGGTGGCGAGCAGCATCGTCGCGACGACGGCACCGGCCCGGGTACCCAGTCGCGTGGCCCCCGGGCCGAACCCGGGCTCCGGGCCGGACGCCGCCCCCGGCGAGCGCGGGCCGCCCTGGGCGAACGGGGTCTCGTAGGCAAAAGGGGTCTGGTAGGCAAACGGGGCCCCCTGGGCGTACGGGATCTCTTCGGCGCTGGTGGCCCCGTCGGCGTACGAGGCCGGCCGTTCATCGAGCACAGTGGTTCCCGGGGCCGCGGGGCTCGAGCC
>JALYVS010000005.1 GCA_030853115.1 Actinomycetota bacterium | reverse complement strand
GCGTCGCCGTGGCTCGCGGTGGCGGCCGCCGGTCACGGCTATGGCCGGGCCTGGCCGCGGCCGGCGTGCTGCTGCTGACCCATCCCTGGCAGGGCAGCGCCAGCCCCGCGGGCATCGCCTGCGCGCTGGGCGCGGCGATCTGCTGGGCTGGCTACATCCTGCTCACCCAGGCGGTCGGGGACGAGGTGGCGGGCCTGCAGGGCCTGGCGGTGTCTATCGCGGTGGCGGCCCTGGTCGCGACGGCAGTATCCGGGCCGGGCGTCATCGCTGTCCTGACGCCGCATCTGCTCCTCGTGGGCGTGGGGCTGGCGCTGCTGGTGCCGGTCATCCCGTTCAGCCTGGAAATGTACGCCCTGCGCCGGCTGACAACTTCGGCCTTCGGCACCCTGATGTGCCTGGAGCCGGCCATCGCCGTGACCGTTGGGCTCGTGCTGCTCGGCCAGGTGCCCCGCGCCTGGTCGCTGGCCGGCGTCGCCTTCGTCATCGCCGCCGGCCTTGGCGCCGAGCGGTCCGGTGCGCGCACCGGACTGCTGGTCTTACCGAGCGTGAAACCGATGCCGCCGGACAGCGCAGCCGGATCGCCTAGGCGATCCGGCGCAGCCGGGTGATCGTCAGGCCGTCGTCGTCGAGCAGGTCGCCCATGGTGGCGGAGAAGTGCTGCAGGTGCGGAGCGTTCAGGTGCGCGTCGAGGTCCCCGGCCGACTCCCAGTTCTCGTAGAAGAAGAACTCCGAGGGGTCCTCGACGCCCTGGTGCAGGTCGTAGTTCACGTACCCGCGCTCTTCGGTGGTCGGCTTGATCAGCGCCTCCAGCGCTGTCCGGAGCTCGCTTTCCTTGCCGGGCTGGGCGCGCATATGTGCGATGACGGTCAGCAGGTCGCGGCGTTCGTCGGTAGGTGTGGGCATCGGCCCTCCTAGGTCGGCAGCGGCTGTGGCCTATCGACTGTAAGACGTCTCAAACCCGTCTGTACAGGGCAGTCACCGGTTAGGGCCACACCACCCCTTCGCCGGTCCACGTGACCCCTTCGTGGCGGCACAGGCAGAAGGGATGCCCGGCCGGATCGGTGTAGACCCGCCAGCCGTAGCCCTCGGGTCCGGTCAGGTCCTTCTGCAGGGTCGCGCCAAGGTTGACGACGCGGCGCTGTTCGGGCTCGATGTCGTCCACTTCGAAGTCGAGGTGGTACTGCTTGGGATGCTCGCCGTCGGGCCAGCGCGGAGGGCGGTAGTCCGCCACCCGCTGGAACGCCAGATCGACCTCGCCGAAGGTGATGGCGGCCATCTCGTCGCCACTGCCTTCTATGAGGGCGCGGCCTGTCACTTGAGAGTAGAAGGCCGCCAGCTTCATCGGGTCCGGGCAGTCGATGACGAAACCCAGGAGTTGCAGCATCCGGCGATCTTGCCACAGAGCAAGCGCAGCCGGTACCCCTCGGCTGCTAGAGCTGGCCAGGCTGCGGAAGTGTGATGATGGCCTGCACCGGCAGATGATCACTGGGGTAGCGGTCTTGATCGCTGTAGGGATTAATGGCGGCGTAGGTGGTGATGACGTCAGGTGAGGTAAGAATCCAGTCAATGCGCACGCCGCCTGGGACCGGGTGCTTATAGCCGTGCCACGTGCTGTAGTGCTCCCCGCGCTTCGCGGCGCTGGTCCACGCGTCGACCAGGTTTCCCTGGTTGAGCAGGGTGTCGTAGACACTTGCGCCCGCTGTCGCGGGGGCGTTGAAGTCGCCGGTGACGATGCGCGGCAGCGCCGGGTCCATGCGGTCAGTCAGGAACCTGGCGAGCTGAGTTGCCGCGCGCCGGCGCGCGGTCTCACTCCGGTTGTCCAGATGCGTGTTAAGGGCATAGAACATGCTGGAGGTGCCCCGGACACCGAAGCGTACCCAGGTCACCATGCGCGGCGAGCCGGCGCGTTCCTCTTTCGTCCCGAATTTGTCCTTGGATCCGATCTTGTCCGGGGTTTCGGAGAGCCAGAAATGATCGTATTCCAGCGGGGCGAGCCGGCCAGTATCGTAGAAGATGGCCACGAATTCACCGCGCCTGCCTCCTTCCCGGCCGGTACCGATCCACGCGTAACCTGCGCCGAGGTCCCGCTCGATGTCGCGTAGTTGCTTGTAGAGGCCTTCTTGGGTGCCGATGAGGTGCGGGGATTCGCCGTGCAGCAGCTCGCGCATGACCGGACGGCGCTCGGCCCAGGAATGCGGAGGGCGCCTACTGGCATGGCGGAGATTGAACGTCATCACGTTCAGCGGGGCTACCTGATCAGGGTGCGAACTTGCCGGCATCGGGTCGCCTCACCCGCCGCCGCGGGACGGCCTGTCCGCCGTCTTGATGCCCGGACTTGGTGTCATCATCCGGTAGCAGGCGCGCCGTGCCGGTGGCGTGCTTTCCTGTGTCACCGAACTCTCCTACCTGTCGCGGAGCGATTCGCTGCTCTCGAGATTAGCCGCCGCCACGGCGGCGAGTTCGCCGGAGGCCGGCCGAGGCCGTTCGAGGGCTCTCCGGCGGTACCGATGCCGCCCCCGGTTTGATCTGCAGCCAGCGTGGAAGATGGCAGTCATCGAATCGTGGCGTCTCAGCGACGAAAAGGAGCCGGACATGGGCGTAGCCAAGAAAGCAAAGCATAAGGCGAAGGAAGCCAAGGGCAAGGTTAAGAAAGATGCCGGCAAGGCCAAGCATAAGGGCAAGAAAGATGCCGGCAAGGTCAAACATAAGGGCAAGAAAGCCAAGAATGCCGCGGAGCACTGACCATCTCCTGCGCTGAAAAGGATCTGAGGACCAGGCCAGGGCCCCGCCGGTCACTGCCCGTCACCGGCGAGGCTCGCTGGCTAGATGCGGGCGGATCGTCACGCACGCTAAGGCCGGCCTGGCCTTCTCCGGCGGTCGCGACGAGTATCTGATGCCTGCGGCGCTGCCCTAGCGTGGAGTCATGCGGACGGTAGAACTGCTGGGTGACGACGGGCTGGACCGGGCGGTACGGGCGGCATGGCGGCGGCTAGACCAAGCCGGGTTTTCTTCGCTTGCCCAGCACCGGCACCCGACAAACCAGCCGCATGTGACCCTGGCTAGCGCGGAACAGTTCCCGCCTGGTGCGGTCGCGGCGATCGCCGATGCCCTGCGGGTGCTGCCGATACTGGTTCAGCTGGACCGGCTGCACTTCTTCGGAGGCCGGACTGGGATGCTGGCCTGGGCCGTCGACGGCGGCAGCGCTCTGCGGGAACTGCAGGCTCGGGTCTGGTCGGCCCTGGACGGCATGGGCCGTAATCCGCAGCACGAGCCGGGCGCCTGGACGCCGCACATTAGCTTGGCCCGGCGGCTGCTGCCGGGCCAGATGACGCTGGCTGCCCAGGCCGTTGGCGAGACCGTGGCCGGTGGGGCGCTCAGCGGGGCACGCAGCTACGACAGCGTGACCCGTGTGGTAATTCCGCTGCCTTAAGTAACGAGACGCCCGGCCTGCCGAAACCTGTGGCGTGTCACTGGACACCCGCCGACGGCTGCCGCACGCTTGCGGGTGTGACCGAACGTACAGACGACGGCCGTTACATCCTGGTGGCCGGGCGGCGCTGGCGCGCGACGGATCCGATGATCCCGCCGGAACGGTCCGCCGAGCTCCGGTCGGCGCTGATGGCGTGGCGGCGGGAGGTGAAGGCCGTGCGAGGCACCGAGGCTGAACGCTCGGCCCGCGCCGGGGTGCAGGCGGCCAAAGTAGCGCTGGGTGAGCGGGGCTGCCCGTGGTGGGAGCAGACCGACGCCGAACGGAAGCAACGGTGGGAGACGGCCGTCCCGCTCCCCGCTCCGCACTGCTGATGGTGCGGGCCTTAAGCGATTACGGTGTCGGCGTCACCGGATAGCAGCAGTTGCGGAACCTGG
Source organism: Actinomycetota bacterium (assembly GCA_030853115.1). Lineage (GTDB taxonomy): Bacteria > Actinomycetota > Actinomycetes > Streptosporangiales > Streptosporangiaceae > Palsa-504. The sequence goes on along the minus strand of JALYVS010000005.1, from coordinate 38,833 downwards.
CCGAAGGCGTACGCACCATCGGTGTCGAGCGTGAACGTCCAGATCACGTCGTAGCGGTCATCTGGCCAGGACTTCGGGATGACGGTCTCGCTGACCAGCGGCAGCGCGGACGCGAGCGCCGGCATCTGGCCGTGCTCCCAGCAGATCAACACCGGGCCGGCGCCGCTGGTCAGCACGGCGGTGGCGAGTTGCGGCTCCTGTCCCTTGGAGAAGTCGGCAGTTATCTCGACGCCGAGCCGGTCAGAGAGCCCGCGGATCGTCTGATAGGTCCTGTGGTCAGCGGTCTTGATCGCGTGTCCGTACCTAGGCGAGATCAACATCCGAGGAACCCGGAGTCCCGCTCGCAGCGGACCGTGCGTGGGATCGAACAGTGCCGCCAGGGCGCCGGATCGCTGCCAGCCGCGTGGTAGTAGCGAATGCTCGTTCTGATGGCCTTGGAAATCTACGCCGGAGTGCGCGGCGGGATGCTTGGGCGCGAGGTCCTGTGGCTTTTCGCCGTGGCGGATGATGTAGATGGCCTCCGGCGGCGCGGATTGATGACTCATTTCAGCAACCCTGTCAGGGATGCGACCTTGCTTGTCACGAAACCTCAGCTATCAACCTCAGGCATCGCCGAACCCGCGCTCAGGTGCCGCAGTAGGTGACGTACGGGGCGCAGTCCACGGGGGCCGGGCCGGCGTAGGCATCCAAGCCGGGCCGCTCCTCGAAGGGGCGAGAGATGACGTCCACGAGACGGCAGAACGGCCCCATCTCACCATCGGCCGCCGCGGCAAGCGCCTCTTCGACGCGGTGATTGCGCGGGATATAGACAGGGTTGACCCGGTCCATCGGGGCGGCCACCGCGGCACGGTCCGCCGGGAGCAGGACCTCGCGACGGGCGGCCCAGGCGTCGAAAGGCTCCAGCTCGGTGAACAGCGTCCGCGCGGTGCCGGCGGACAGCGCGCGGAAGAAAAGCGTGAAGTCAACCTTCTGCAGCCGCATCAGCTCCAGGACGTCCTCCGCCAGATCCCGGTCCGGCGCCGCGATCCCGAGCTTCGCCGCCATGCCGCCGGCCCAGTGCCGTTCGTAGGCGTCAGTGAACCCGTTCAGTACCTCGGTGGCCGCCTCAACCGCGGCCTCGCTCTGGTCGTCGAAGAGCGGCAGCAGGGCCTCAGCCAGCCGGGCCAGGTTCCACTGCAGGATCGTCGGCTGGTGACCATAGGCATAGCGGCCGCGCTCGTCGATGGAACTGAACACCGCGGCCGGGTCGAAGGCGTCCATGAACGCACACGGACCGTAGTCAATGGTTTCGCCGGAGATCGTCGTGTTATCCGTATTCATGACCCCGTGAACGAACCCGGCCAGCATCCACCGGGCCACCAGTGACGCCTGCGCCTCGACCACGTGCCGGTATAGGTCCAGGTACCGGTTCGGGGCCCCGCCGGCCTCTGGGTAGTGACGGGCGATGGCGTAATCGGCGAGTGCGCGCAGCAAGTCCCGGTCGCCGGACGCGGCAGCATACTGGAACGTGCCCACACGCAGATGGCTCGCGGCTACCCGGGCGAGCACCGCGCCCGGCAGCGCCCTTTCCCGGAACACCCGCTCGCCCGTGGCGACCACCGCGAGCGCCCGCGTGGTGGGGATGCCAAGGCCGTGCATGGCCTCGCCGATGACATACTCGCGGAGCATCGGGCCGACCACGGCCTTGCCGTCGCCCCCCCGGGTGAACGGGGTGCGCCCAGACCCCTTGAGATGAAGGTCGCGGCGCCGTCCCCGGGTATCGATCACCTCGCCGAGCAGCAACGCGCGGCCGTCTCCGAGGCGGGGGGAGTACCGGCCGAACTGGTGGCCGGCGTAGGCCTGGGCGACCGTCGTGACCCCCGCCGGGGCCTGCCCGGCCAGCAACGCGACGCCCGCCGGCTCCCGCAGCTCCGCGGCATCGGCGCCCAGCTCGACCGCCAGATCTTCGTTGAGCACCAGCAGCTCGGGGGCGGGTGCCGGGGCCGCCGTCCACGGCACGGAAAGGCCGGGCACCTCGCGGGCGTAGGAATCCTCGAACCGGAACAAAGTCGCCGCGACGGTCATGCCTTCAAGATTACGGCCAGCCGCCGTCCGGCAGTTCCCTGCCCTTGCGGTGCGGGGCCGCCTGACCCGCCGGCAGCACCTGGGCACCGTGGTCGCGCCGGTCCGGATGGGTCACTGACGGGCGAGGATCGCGGTGGTGAAGTCGGCGGCGATGGCCGCGTAGCCGGTGTCGTCGGGGTGGAAGTGGTCCGGGGCGCGCGCGCCCGCCACGAAGTGCAGCGGCACCGCCACGACGGCACCGGCGTCCTCGGCCTCATGGACGAGCCGGTTGACTTCGGCCTGGACACCGCGCGTCCTGGGTACCGTCGCGACCAGCGCTCCTTTGGGGAGCGCGGACAGCATCGCGCGGTAGTGCCCGGGCAGCCGCGCCCGCAGGTCGCGCTTGATGATGTCGTTGCTCCCGATGAGCACGGTGACCAGCTCGGGGGCCGCAGGCAACCCGGCCAGGGCCGGGATCTGCCGGTTCAGCACGTCGCTGACGCGCGCGCCGCTGAAGGACAGGTTGACGATCCGGTAGCGGACGCCGCGGCCGGCGAGGGCCCGCCACGCCTGCAGCACCCAGCTGTGCTCGATCGAGCTCGCGCCGACGCCCTGGGAGAGCGAATCGCCGAGCACCACCCACAGCGGGCCGGGCGAGGCGAAGGCCTCCAGGTTACGTTGGTGCCAGGCCTCCGCATACGGCTTGATCTCGTTCTCGACCAGGCCGACGCCGGGCAGCAGACGACGGGTGAGGCGCAGCATCCTGCCCGGGGACCGGTCGTTGAGGTTCGAGTACTCGAAAGTCATGTAGGCCCCCTGTGACCGCTGAGCCAGCGGTCGAGCTCGTCAAGGATGTTCTCTACCACTGGACGCAGCTCGTCAGCGATCTCGGCCTGGCTCTGCCCGTCGCGCGTGCGCTCGCCTGCATCGCTGATGATGATCTGGAACACCGCGGCGAGCGCGATCCCGTGAAGCCTAGCCACCTCCGGCGCGACGTCGGTGGTGTCGCTGATGGCGGTGGCGAGGACAGCGGCCTGGCGGTCGGTCAGCTCCAGCACCAGCCGGTGAACCGTCGGGCTGATCGCCGCCAGGTAGCCGAGCTCGCCACGCCAGATCTCCGGCGCGATGGTGCGAATTCCGTCGACGGCCTCGAGGACGAAACCGCGGATCGCGGCGGCCGGAGAAACGGCGGGCGGGCGGGAACGGATGAGGTCGCACAGCCGGTCCTGAACCCGTTGCTCGCGGTCGATGACCAGCTGTTCCTTGGTGGGGAAGTAGTTGTAGACCGTTTGCTCGGCGACCTCGGCCGCGCGCGCCACATCGCTGACAGCGACACGTTCGTAGCCCCGCTCGGCGAACAGGCGGGCCGCGGTGTCGGCGATAAGCCGTCGCGTCCGCGCCTTCTTAAGTTCACGCAATCCCGCTGCGGCCATCGCCGGAGCTTACCCGATTCACCCCAAGATTTGACTCCACACCAGGATTGGCCCGTCTCTATCTATCTTGCGATGACCCCGGATGACTGTCGCACCGAGGCCCCACGAGCAGTGCTAAACTTAGGGCAAGCCCTAAAAATAGTGTCAACACCATCGGGTGCACAGCAGTGACTAATGATCAGCTGCGTGACCTGATGAACCACCGACAGGAACAGGAGCCCTCATGACTACCATCACCGGCACCGGCCGGACAACGCACCTCCTAGCGCTCATGAAGGAGGGCGACGACGCCTTCAATGACCGCGACTTCGCGGTCCTGAATGTGATCCACCACCCCGACATGGTCGCGTACGTCACCGGTAACGCGGAGCCGATCTACGGATCGGCGGCCCACACCGCGATGGTGCAGCAGATGTTCCGCATCTTCCCCGACGTCCACGTCCACAACGATCCGTACCCGGTCCAGTTCGGAAACGGCGACTGGATCACCGTGGTCACCCGCACCACCGGAACCTTCACCGGGGAAATGGTGCTGCCCGACGGCACGGTGATCCCCCCGACAGGAAAAGCGTTCGACCTCGACTTCGGCCAGACCAGCAAGTGGCAGGGCGACCAGCTCATCGCTATCTCCGCCTTCTGGGACTCCGCGCTGCAAGCCAAGCAGATCGGACTCGGCTAATGACTCATGCCCATCACGGGCTTGAAGAACCGGGTCAGCAGGTGCTCTAGGGCCGCTACGGTGCCTGGATCTCCGGACAGACCTGGTGGCCGCCTTTGATCTGGCGCGGGTTGCGTTCAGTACGGCGGCTAGCCCATCAACATCGCTTCGCGCGCTATCAGGTGGCTTAGGGGAGGCAGGATCCGGGAAAGCCGCGCACGGGGTGCAGTTCGATGCTGAAGATGCCGGCGCGTACGCCAGGGTCGTTGTCCATGAGGCGGCGGGTTGTGTCGAGGTCGGCGTTAAAGACGCCGTAGCCGGCGACGCCGCTGTCGTCAGCGGCGGGAAGGACGACCGAGAGCAGGTCCGCTTCGACGAGCGCCATGTTGCGTCGTGCGTGTTCCCAGACGATGGCGTCGCAGGCAGGACGGGCGAAGGCTGTGGTGGTATGCAGCACCATGACGGTGTAGGGCCTGGCCTGGGCGATCCTGGATCGCATCGTGTCATCGGTGACGGCCGGGAGCGGTTTGCCGAGCGCAACGCCACTGAAAGGCTGCTCGGCCGCCTTGGCGAATCCGAGCAGGCTCCAGCCCGAGCCGACCGCGTCGCGCATGCCTTCCCATCCGTCACCATGCCGGTCGAGATGCCGGTGGGTCAGCACGACCCGGGTGCGGCCGGGCGTGAGCTCGGTGAAGGTGATCTCGACCTCGCTGGCACGCTCCGGGTCGGGTTCGATCTGCCACTGGAGGTTGATGTCCCAGCTGAAACAGACCCGGACGGGCGGTTCGTAGGCAAGAACTGTGGCCCACTGGCACTCACTGCCATCCGTGCCGCGGTCGATGATATGGCCGCCGACATGGGGTTCGAAGACCATCTCGGCCAGCGGTGCTTGCAGAATGTGCTTGTCGTCGTCCCACCAGGTGCCGATCCCTTCGGTGAACACGCGGAACGCGTGCTCCGCGCTGGAATCGATCTCGACTTCGGTGCTGACCGAGGTGGGACTAGGTTGCGTCGTCACTGCGCTCCTCCTGGGGATCAGGTTGCGGGTAATCGGGGTCCTGGCCGGTGCCTGGCCGGCTGGCGGGCGCTCGGGTGGGCATCTCGGCGGCGCGGCGGAAACCCTCGAGCGAGCGATTCCAGAACGCGTCAAAGTAACTGCGCAGCAGTGCGAGAGCGTCTGGGTCCACCCGGTACACCCGGCGGGTGCCGGCGGGCGTGTCATCAACCAGCCCGACGGACTTCATCATTTGCAGGTGCTGAGAGACCGCTGACCGGGTCACGGGAAGGTGCTCCGCAAGTTCTGTCGCGGTGGCCGGGGTCTCGAGGAGCCGCTCGAGAATCGTCACGCGCATCGGCTCGCCGAGCACCTCGATCATCGACCTTGCGTTAGTCATGGCTTTCGCAAGCTACCACTGTCACACTGTCCTTGTCGATATGACCTGAGGATCCCGGCGCACCGCGGCGTGCCGCTGACAACCACCGTCGTTCGGTTGCCATACGTCTACCTACCGGCGGAACGCGGCTCGGACTGCAGCTGACGGCATCGTCGATCCGCTCTTGGTCCGGGCGCCGCGGGTTCCACGAACCCGTGCCCCAGATCAGGTAGGCGAAGTCGGCCAGCCGCGGTCCGCGCCCGGACGCCTTCCAGTTGATCGCGGCCGGCCCTTGTTCGCTCAAGACAGCGTGATCGGGGGCGTGGAGGAGATTTCCGGCCGCCTTCGACGAACCGCGTCACCAGGACCGCGCTGCCATCGAAGTCAGATACCGCATCAGCGACGGCCAGCCGCTCCGCGGGATAGTCCTGCCGCTCCAGGAATCCCAGGATCGCGGCGTCACCCTCAGCACGCCGTAGCGATCGCGCAGATGAGCGAGTAGCCGCTCAGGAACTGGCTCGTGATGCATCCGCGCACCGAGACCTCGAGGTCCCTCAGCGCTTCGGTGTAACGCTGCCCAGTCGCCCCGGCATGGCGTCAGCTTTTTGCCTTGCGGCGTCCTGCCCTGCGGGCGGTCCGCTGGGATACGGCGGTGATCGTGGAGTCGGACTGGTGCAGCACCTTTGCTGTCCGGGTGGACGGGTCACGGCGCTCGGCGGCCAGTGCCAGGCGATGCACGAATGCCCGGGTTAGCGGCAGGGCGATGGCCAGCAGCAGCCACGTCCGCAGGCGTCTGGAGAAAAATGCCCACATGCTTAAATCCCTTCGTCGTCCTACCGCGAGTGCCCCGCCGCTACCCTCCTTCTCCTTGGCTAACCGCATCCTGGACGCGCCAGGGCGATGAGATCGCCGAACTGGGTCCCGCGTCAGGGCGAGGGCCTGGCGCCACCGGACGGCGATGAAGCGCCCGGCGGGCTCGGGTGCCAACAGCCGGGACTGATTAACCGGTTTTATCCGCCAGGACTGGGTAGCAGCCTGCGTTGAAAACGTAGGTGCCATGGGGTAACGCCCTCCGGCAGGGAGGACGAGTGGTGAGAAGACTGTTCACGGTCCTGGCGGCGGTGCTGACCATGATGGGGCTGAGCGCCGCGTGTTTGAGCACGGCAGCGCTGTCCGCTACGTCGGTAAGCGCTAGCACGCTCAGCGACTGCCTGGCCCAACATCAGGTCTGTGTGGCGGATGACGCCCGAAGCGCCATGTCTGTCAGCCAGCAGGATCAGCTCGAGAAGCAGATCGGCGGCGACCCGATCTTCATCGTGGCCGCCGCGTCCGGTTCGGGCAGCTACGACTCAGCGATGAACCAGATCATCAGTGACCTGGGTGGTCACCAGCAGTTTGTGGTCGGCTTCTATGACGTCCGGCTCCGCCACTTCGGTGCCTACAATCGTGGGCTGCTGACCGGCGACGATGCCGCGCAGATCGCGACCACCGCGGTCCGGGACCATCGGTCCGCCCCGGTCGCGGCGCTGAACGAGTTCGTCAGCACGGTGAAGCAGGAGGAAGGATCGTCCCCGGGAATTAGCGGCTCATCGCCCAGCATTAGCGGCTCATCGCCCAAAAGTGCCTGGATCCCGGCGGTCATCGTGATCGGTGTGCTGCTCATCCTGGTCGTCCTGGTGTCACTGCTAGTCGTCCGGCCCCGCCGGGCCCGCAAGCAGCGCGAGCTCCAGGACGCCAAGGCGGCGGCCCAGGACGATCTGCTGGCCCTCAACCAGCGGATCACTGACCGGGTAAGCGACATCGCCGTCCAGCAGAACCAGGAGGCCGCGGCCGAGCAGGCGGCGGCGCTGGCCGCATACGAGCGGGGTACCGCCGCGCTGGACGCGGCGCGCAGGCCCGAGGACATGCTGGCGGTCAGCCGGGCCATTGCCGAAGCGCAGTACCGGCTGGCGGCAGCCGAGGCGCTGGCGCATGGGCAGCCCCGGCCGGAGCGGCGGCCATCGTGCTTCTTCGACCCGCGGCACGGCATGTCCGTGGCTAACGTCCCGTGGACCCCGCCGGACGGCCGCCCCAGCCGTGAGGTGCCGGTGTGCGCCAACGACCTGCACAAGATAGAACGGGGCCTCGAGCCGGAGATGCGTACGGTGCAGCAGACCGGGTCGCCGTCCCCGGTCTACTACGTCAACTCCGGGTTCGCTCCGGCCTACTGGGGCGGTTTCGGGTTCGGACCGGGCATGCTGAGCGGGTTTCTGCTGGGCGACGTGCTGTCCGGCCCCGGCTTCGGCTGGGGTGGGGACGGCTGGGGCGAACCCGGCGGGGGCGGAAAGGACTACGGGGGCGGGGATTTCGGCGGGGGCGGTAACGACTACGGCGGCGGGGATTTCGGCGGGGGCGATGACAATCTTGGCGGTTTCTGATCGCGCGAAGCAGCCAGACGGCTTCCCGCGTCGATTAGGGTTCGAGGGCAGCTCAAGGTCAAAGGCCTCATTTTTAGGGTTTCACTTCCCCCAAACGCCGGTGCGCCAGTTGATCGTGCGCGCCCGTGCTTCATTGCGGCGATTCGGCCGTCCGCTGGCGTTCAAGATCGAGTAGGAACTGTTTGCGTGCGATCCCGCTGCCGTAGCCTCTGAGCCTGCCGTCCGCACCGATGAGCCGATGGCAGGGCACCATGATAAAGATCGGGTTCCTGGCATTGGCCAGTCCTACCGCGCGACTGGCTCCTGGCCTGCAAAGCCGGTCCGCGAGCTGCCCGTAAGTCGTCGTCTGCCCGTAAGGAACGCCGCGCAGTGCCGCCCACACCTCACGCTGGAACGGCGTGCCTTCTGGCTCGAGCGGCAGGTCGAAAGAGGTCAGCTCACCGGCGAAATAGGCGGTTAGCTGCAATGCGGCTGCGGCGAATGGTGCGGCCGTGCTGTCGCCAGGAGCGCCGAGGGCGGCCACGGCCGGCCCGTGGCGAGGTGCGTTTACATGCAGGCCCGTCAAGCTGCCAGCCGTCGCCACCAGAGTCAGCAGCCCCAGCGGGCTATCGACCGTGACATGCCACCGAGTCGTGGGCGCGACGGGGGCGCGGGCCGGAATGGATGCGGCCATAAATCTCTGGTACTCCATGAGCGGGCTGGTGAGGTGGTCGCCGGGCGCATACCCCTGCACTTTATCTTCAGACGTTCGGAAGATCTTCACGCGCTCACGGAGGGGCGGCCATCTCGCGACCATCATGCCGGGATATGCCGGCTGCGCGATTATGCTGCCTGGTTGTCCGGTACCTGGCTTAGCTCGATGCCGAAGTGGTTCTGGTACGCCGCCAGCAGCGCGTTGTCGGTATCCAGCTGCTGCTCGGTCCGGGTCTCGCCCGCGGTCTGGATGAGCGTCCGGCCGCTGATGGAGATCCGGCCGCCTGGGGTAAGCCGGGAGCAGATGGTGCTGCGGGTGAAGTGCGACTGGGGAGAGGTCTGCTGCCACCAGCACGTCGGGACGCAGTCGGCCAGCGACCGTTCGCGCGTCTCGATCCGGTACTGGGGACGGCCGTCCTTCAGGACGTCGATGTCTCCGGCGGCGGTGCCGGCGAGCCGGAACCGGCCGGCCGGGTCGTCCTGGTCCTGCCTGGCGTTCAGCAGCAGCGGGTAATCGCTGTGACTGCCGAAGCCCACGTCGGCGAGCCATGGCCCGCTGCCGTCGGCCGGGCGCACGATGAGCGCCAGGTGATCGAACGGCGGGCCCAGGCCGGCTTCGCCGTAGACCCGGGCGGCGACCCGGGTCACCCGCGCGCCCAGCGCTTCTAGCAGCAGCGCGAATACCCCATTGAGTTCGTAGCAGAAGCCGCCGCGGCGGCGGTGCACGATCTTGCCGATCAGGTCGCGCTCATCGAGCGAGATCGGCTCGGCCAGGTGAATGCTCAGGTTCTCGAACGGAACCGTCATCTGGTGTGCCTGGTGCAGCGTGCGCAGGGCCGCCGCGTCGCAGGCCGCCGGGGCGGTGACGCCGACGCGGTTCAGGTAGGCCATCGCGGTCTGGTTATCCACCGGCATCCTCCGGACACGCGTACAGCGGCGGCCAGCTCGCAGCGCTGCGGGGCCGTCCATGAACGTTATCGCAGTCGTCACGACCCCCTGCGGCGCAATGATCAGATGATGCCGCCGTTGGCCCGGATGGTCTGCCCGTTGATCCAGTGGCCGGCCGGACTGGTCAGGAAGGCGACGACTTCGGCGATGTCCGCGGGGGTGCCTAGGCGCTCAAAGGGCACGGCGTGCGCGAACCGGTCGATGACCTCCTGGTCTTTGCCTTCAAGGAACATGGGTGTCGCGGTGGGGCCGGGAGCGATGGCGTTCACGTTGATGTCGCGGCCGCGTAGTTCGGATGCCAGGATCAGCGAGATGGCGTCAACGGCACCCTTGCTGGCGGCGTAGCCGGTGTAGTTCGGCAGGATCCTGCCGACAACCGAGGAGGAGAAGTTGAGCAGGGATCCGCCGGGCCGGATCCGCCGGGCGGCTTGCTGGTCCACGACGAAGGTGCCCCGGATGTTGGTCCGCAGCATCTGGTCCAGCACGGCGAGGTCGAAGCCGGCCAGCGGCGCCAGATCCATCCGCCCGGCGGTATGCACCACGACGTCGACACCGCCGAACGTCCGCTCGGTCAGGTCGAATAGGTCGCTGACCGCATGCTCGTCAGCGACGTCGGCGCGAGCCGCGATCGCCCTTCCCCCGGCCGAAGTGATCAGGGCGGCGACCTCATCGGCGCGCCCTGAGTTTCCGGCGTAGTGGACAACCACGCTCATCCCCTCGGAGCCCAAGCGCCGCGACACTACTTGCCCGATTCCGCCCGACCCTCCGGTCACGATGGCGACCTTTGGAGTCTGCGACACAGACACCGACATGGCCTCTCCTAATAAGAGTTGTCGGGTCCGCCGTACGGCAGACTTGGCTGAAGGTGGCCGCCGGCAGGTGAGCACTTGTTTCTCCCGGACGTTGAGTCCTGCTGTGAGACCGTGCCCCTGCCGGCTGCCGGGAGAGTTGATCGCTGCTGACCGGTAAACATGACCTTTAGCGGGCAGGCGGCAGCGAACCCCGGCCATGCGGAGGCGAGGGCCTGCGGGCTGGCCGTGGTGGGCTGGTTAGGCGGCCTCGGCGGGTGTGATGGTGACGGTGAGGCCGAGGGCCTCGAGTTGGCGGACGTGGTTGCGGACCTTTCGTTCGGTGGTGGCGCGGTCGTCGTAATAGCCGGGTCCGAGGTCGCAGTACCGGGCGGCGGGGTCAGAGAGCAGGTGGAAGATGATGACGAGGATGGAGCGGGCGATAGCGACCAGGGCCCTGCGCTTGCCCCGTCGTCTGGCGAGGCGGCGGTAACGCTCGCCGAGGAAGGTCTCGGAGCGGGCGGCGGTGGCGGCGACCTCGCCAAGCGGCCCCTTGAGCCAGGGGTCGCCCTTGCCGGGTGAGGCGGCGGTGGCCTTCTTGCCGGACTGGCGGGTCTGGGGGCAGAGCCTGGCCCAGGACACGAGCCGCCCGGCGGTGCCGAAGACGGTCATGTCAAGGCCTATTTCCGCGATGATCGCCATGGCCGCGACAGGGCCGCAGCCGGTGATCTCGTCCAGCCGGGCGACGGCAGGCAGCGCGATCGCCTCAGGTTCCCTGCCGGCTCCGGGGCCGGTGACGCCGTCGGCGTCGATGCCCCAGGCGGCCGGGATCTGGGTGATCAGCTCGCCGGCGCGGGCAGTCAGGTCCTCGATGTCGCGGGTGAGGTCGTCGATGTGGCGCAGCAGGATGCGCGCTTCCACAGCGTGGTGGTCCTCGAACCAGCCGTGCAGTGCTTCAATGAGCGCCGTGCGCTTGGCGCGCATCTTGCCCCGGGCCAGGTCCGCCAGCGCCCTCGGGTTCCGCTCGCCCGCGATCAGGGCCTCGATCATGTCCCGGCAGGACATGGTGTCGATGGCGGAGGCGACGGAGGTCACCTTGATCAGGGCGCGCTCCAGCAGCTTCTCCAGCCGGGACCAGTGCCGGGTCCGCTCGGCCACCAGCTCCGCTCGCAGCCGGGTGAACTCCCGCAGCCTGCGGATGTCATAGGGCGGGATGAACGAGGGCTGGAGCATGCCCCGCTCGGTGAGCTTGGCCAGCCAGACGGCGTCCTTCTTGTCGGTCTTGGCCCGGCCCGGGACGTTCTTCACCGCGCGGGCGTTCACCAGCTGGACCTTCAGCCCGGCGGCCTCCAGGACCGCGTGCCAGATCCGCCAGTAATCGCTCGTGCTCTCGATCGTGACGACCTCGATGCCCTGGCAGCGCAGGTGATCGCCCAGTGCCGTGACCTCGCCCATCGTCGCTGCCACCGTCCAGACCCGCGCCCGGCGCCGCCCCGGGCGGCCGTCGTCCGGGACCCGGGTGCAGACCACCCCGGATGCCTTGGCCACGTCGACCGCGGCGACCCGGTCCCAGGCCCGCTCGTGTTCCTCGTCCTCGACTACCTCCTGCGGCTGCTCCATGCAGCTCGCCTCCCTCGTGCTCTGACTGACGGAATAAGGGCGGGCTGCCCGCGGGGCCCCGGTCGGAAGTGAGAAGCTGACCGGCGCGCTCGCAGCTGCAATTCGCGGCCCCTCGGGGTCGAGGCCCCGCGCCAGGCTGGGATACGGCATCAAGTGCCAAGAAGCGCCCGGATTCGGTTGCGGACAGCCCGCGCCCATCCTCCCGCTCATAGCCACCTGCGCACCGGCCTTCACCGAGATCGCCCGCCGGACCCCAGGGCGGCAGCGAACTCCGGGCCCCGCAGCCACCCGAACCCGGCCCCGTTTTCGCGCCCTCGCGGCGCCCGCACGGTCAAGATTGGCTGGGATGTCGTGCCCGCCGATGGCGTGAGCACTGTCTTTATTAGGGTGCAGATGGTTCTCCCGCCGGCTGCTGACATATTTCGACCAAGTTGACGGGAGTTCGGGTGCGGCTGTTCGTGGGTGATGACTGGGCTGAGGACGTGCGACACGAGGTGGCATGTTGCGAGTGAGCTCGCGGATCGGAGGGCCGACATGACGTCGGTGACGTAGCTCCTGGCCAGTGTTCAAGGGCCAGTCCCCGCCCTGACGTGCGCTGCGGGTAACTGCGGGGTGCGGAGCTCAGGGAAGAAGCCGAAGCGGACCCGTTCCATCCGGGGATGCAGGCAAGGGGAAGACCGGACGGGCGAACGTAAGTGAACCCCCGCTGATGCCTCGTTACCCAGAGCTCCGGGAGATGGGATGAAGACCGGGGTGCAGGGCCTGGCCGTGGAGGAACGGCAAGCGGCGGCTGGAGAGTCTTCGCCGGTCGTGTGAACACCGCTGGCCTCGGGGTCGAGGGGGCGCCCACCCCGGTCGCAGCTCGTGCATGCGGAACGTGGAAACCCCGTCAGGGTCCGGGGGTGCCGCCTGGCGCCGCCGGTAAGCCGGAGGTAACGATGGCCTAATTCCCTGGCGGGAACAGGATTCCCAGGAAGCGAACGCCGGTGCGCCGAAAGGCGACGGGAAACCGGGACACATAGCTGGCCCTCCGCCGGCTGTCTCGCATAACCGGCCGGATACCGGGCCTGGTGCCCGGACCCGAAAGGGGGCTGACGTGGGCAGGTGAGCTGATGAAGGCGAACGGCTGACGCCACCGGAACCGAAGGGCAAGTTAGGCACGATGACGGGCTATAGCTTCACCACCCCGGTATGGACTGGCGGACGCTGGACCGTACCGGAGGTGACGGCGACGGCCCCGATGGTGAACGGACCGGAGGACCGGCCCCGGAAGCAGGACGCACCCGCCGGGTGGGACAAGATTGACTGGCGGGCGCAGGAGGGGCGGGTACGGCGGCTGCGGCAGCGGATCTTCAAGGCGGCGCAGGAGCAGGACTGGCCGAAGGTCAGGAACCTGCAGAAGCTGATGCTGCGGAGCCGGTCGAACACGCTGGTCAGCGTGCGGCAGGTGACGCAGCGCAACGCTGGGCGCGGGACCGCGGGAATCGACGGGGAGGTCGCTTTGACCTCCGGGGCCAGGGGTGATGTCGCGGTGCGGGTGCACCGGTCGGTGTCGTCCTGGCGGCCCGTCGCGGTCAGGCGCGTGTATATCCCGAAGGCATCAAACCCGGCGAAGTCGAGGCCGCTCGGGATTCCCACGGAGGCGGCATAGTGCCGCGTCGTCCAGTGACCCTTCGGGGTTTGTTGTTGTCACCCACCCGTTTCACCCGCTGAACGGGCAGCGACTGGAGGTCCTGTATGTGAAGCGCCGCGGTGCGGACACGGTGTTCGTGTGCTCGGGCGGTGTCAGCGGGCAGATCACGCTGCCGCAGTCGTGGACCGACCGGGGCGAGCCGCCGCTGCCGCGCCGGCTGTCGGCTGAGGGGCTGGCCGGTCTCGACACGCTGATCCATGCGATTGAAGGTCGTTGATCGTGATGCCTGGCAGCGGCATACTCTTGTGTGATGAAAGCACACACGAACGATCTCCGGGGCCTGTCCACGCGGCAGCTGCTGTCCCGGCGCCGCGCGGCGGCGGCCGGGCTCGGCGACGTGCAGGAGGTACTCGCCGGGACCCTGACAGAGCAGGCACGCCGGTGCGGCAAGGCCGGGTGCCGGTGCGAGCGCAGCGAACCGCACGGCCCGTATGCCTACTTCACCCCCGCCCGCAAGGCCGCGGCCGGGCCAGGTACGTGCCGGCCGCCCTGGCCGCGGCGGTCCGCCGCTACCTGCAGCGGGGCGCCGAGGCCGAGGCAGTGCTGGCGGAGATATCGGCGATCAACGCCGAGCTGCTGGCCCGCAGGGAACTGAAGTAGCCGATGGGCGCCGCTGTCCTGACGGGATCCGCGCGGGCGGAGGCGGTCGCGGCGCTGGCCAATATGACCATCTCGGTGCTGGGAGGCATGGGTGAACGGCGAGCACAAGATCACGAGCAGCCACCGGGACAGGGCGGCGCTAATATACCTGCGTCAGTCCTCGATGGCCCAGGTCCGCCAGCACACCGAGTCGACCAGAAGCCAGTACGCCCTGGCGGACAAGGCGGCCGCGCTGGGATGGGCGCGCAGCGACATCGAGGTGATCGACACCGACCTGGGGATCTCCGGCAAGTGGGGAGTGGCCCGGGAAGGGTTCACCGAGCTGGTCACCAGGGTGTGCAGCGGCGATGTCGGGGCGATCTTCGGGATCGAGATCACCCGGCTGGCCCGCAGCAACGCCGACGTGGCCCGGCTGGGGGAGTTCGCCCGGATCACCGGCACGCTGCTGATCGACCCCGACGGCGTCTACGACCCCGCCGACATGAACGACCGCGTCCTTCTGGGCTTCAAGGGCACCATGGGAGAAATGGAGCTCCACGTGATGGCCCAGCGGCTGCAGGCCAACAAGCGGGCCGCGGCCGAGCGCGGCGAGCTGCGCACTCCGCTGCCAGTCGGGCTGGTCCACGACGAGGCCGGCGATGTCGTGATCGATCCCGATGCCGAGGTCCAGGCCGCCATCCGGGACGTGTTCGCCTCGTTCGCCGCGTGCGGGTCGGCCTACGGGGTCGTCACCGCGTTCGCCGGCCGCCGGTTCCCGCTGCGCGCCTACGGCGGCGCATGGGCCGGGCAGCTGCGCTGGGGGAAACTCACCCACGCCCGCGTGATCGGGATCTTGAAGAACCCCTGCTACGCGGGGGCCTACGCGCACGGCCGCTACTCCTCCCGCCGCACCGTCGAGCCGGACGGCACGGTGCACACCGGGCTGGTCGAACGGCCCAGGGCCGAGTGGCCGGTGCTGATCAAAGACCACCACCAGGGATACATCACCTGGGCGGACTACCTGGCCAGCGAGGCCAGGCTGGCAGCCAACCGCACCAACGCCGGGGCCCGGCCGCCCCGCGAGGGCTGCGCGCTGTGCCAGGGCATCATCACCTGCGGCAGCTGCGGCAAGCCGATGCGCACCAACTACCACACCGATCAGCGGCCCGCCTACGAGTGCTCCTCCCGCGCCGACCGGCTGACCACGCCCACCTGCCGGTCGGTCGCCGCCGCCACGGTCGACGACGCTGTCGCGTGCGTGCTGCTGGACGCGCTCACCCCCGAGCAGGTCACCCTGGCGCTGTCAGCAGCCGATGAGGTAGCCGGCCGGCACCAGCGAGTCAGCCGCGCCGCCGAGCTGACCGTCGAACGGGCCCGCTACGACGCCGGCCGGGCCGAGCGCGCCTTGCACGCGGTCGAGCCGGAGAACCGGCTGGTCGCCCGCAGCCTGGAAGCCCGCTGGGAGGCCAGGCTCGCCGCCCTCGCCGAGGCCGAGCAGGCACTACAGGCCGCCAGCGACGCGCTGCCACCTTTGCCCAGCCGGACTGAGCTGGAGAAACTCGCCGCCGACCTGCCCGGCCTCTGGCACTCCCCGGCAACCAGCAACAAGGACCGCAAGCGGCTGCTGCGCACCCTGATCGCCGACGTCACCCTGCTGCCAGAAACCGACCGCTCCAAGGTACGGATCGGGATCCGCTGGCACACCGGCGCCACCGACGAACTGAGCGTGGCCCGGGCCATCCACCCGGGCACCGCCAGGCGCAGCCCGTCCCCGGCCGTCGAGATGGTCCGCCAGCTCGGTCCCGTCACGCCCACCGCCGAGCTGGCCGCGCAGCTGAATGCCGCCGGGCTGACCACCGGACACGGCTGCCCGTTCGACATCAAGGCCGTCCAGTGGATCCGCCACGCCTACAACATCCCGGCGCCGGCACCGTATGCCGGAAGCGAGATCAGCGTCGCCGAGGCCGCCAGCCAGCTCGGCTGCAGCACCGGCGTGATCTACCACTGGGTCCACACCGGGCAGCTGACCGCCCGCCGCAGCTCAGGCAGCCGGCTCTGCATCCCCTGGAACGACCAGGTCCGCGCCGGCTGCCAGGAGCTGATCGCCCGGTCCGCCCACCTGGGCCGGGCTGCCCGCCCGCGCACACTGCCCGCCCCGCCCTCTCCCGCCGCCGACGGCGAGGTCAGCGTCACCGAAGCCGCCTACCAGCTCGGCTGCAGCACCTATGTCATCTACGACTGGATCGACACCGGCAAGCTCGCCGCCCGCCACGGTGCCGGCAACCGGCTGCACATCCCCTGGAACCAGCAAGTGCAGGCCGAATGCCGCGCCCGGATCGAGCAATCCGGGCACCTCAACCCCGCAGCCCGCAAGACCAGGCCCCGCCAGCGGCACTGAGCAGCCCCGGGAATGTCACTGCCAGCTGCCATTGTGATGACAACACGAGCACCACGACCATGACCAGCGCCAATCCCACGACACCGGATCCAGCCCAACACCCGACTGCAGGAGGGGCAATATGAAATCACCGTCCCGTGCTTATGGACCGCTGCCACCAGGCTCGGGTCCGTAACGCGCTGGAACCCGAGTGGGAGGCCCGGTTCGAGCCCCGCAGTTACGGGTTCCGGCCGGGTCGCGGCTGCCACGACGCGATCGAGGCGATCTACGCCGTCTGCAAGGGGCCTCGCTCCAAGCGGGTGTGGATCCTCGACGCCGACCTGGCGGCGGCGTTCGACAAGATCGACCACTCCCGGCTCCTGGACGCCATCGGGTCGTTCCCCGCCAGGGACATGATCCGGGCATGGCTGAAGGCCGGGGTGTTCGAGCGGGGCAGGGGATTCACGCCGACCGGGGAAGGAACTCCCCAGGGCGGCGTGATTTCACCGTGCCTGCTGAACATCGCCTTGCACGGGCTGGAGGGAGCCGCCGGGGTCCGCTACCGCAGCACCGGGACTCATGCCGGTGAAACGGAGGCGGGCTCGCCCGTCCTGGTCAGGTACGCCGACGACCTCGCGGTGCTCTGCCACAGCCAGGAGCAGGCACGGCAGGTCCAGGCGCAGCTCGCGGAGTGGCTGGCCCCCCGGGGCCTGTCCTTCAACGAGGACAAGACCCAGATCGTGCACCTCACCGAGGGGTTCGATTTCCTGGGCGTCAACGTGCGCCGCTATCCAGGCGGCAAGCTGCTGATCAAACCGGGTAAGGCGGCCATCAGGCGGATCCGGGAAAGGCTCGCGGCCGAGGCGCGCGCACTGCGCGGCGCGAACGCGATGGCGGTTATCGTCAGGCTCTCCCCGGTCATCCGGGGCTGGGCGGCCTACTACCGGACGGTGGTCTCGGCCGAGGTGTTCTCGGCCCTGGACCACTACGTGTGGCAGCTCACCTACAAGTGGGCGGCATACAGCCACCCGAACAAGCCGAAGGGCTGGATTGTCGCCCGGTACTTCGGCAAGTTCAACCAGTTCAGGAACGACTACTGGGTGTTCGGTCACCGCGAGAGCGGCGGTCACCTGGTGAAGTTCTCCTGGACCAGCATCGACCGGCACATCCTGGTCAGGGGCGGGGCGTCCCCGGACGACCCCGCCCTGGCCAGCTACTGGGCCGAGCGGCGGCAGCGCAGCAAACCCCCGCTAGACGGCTACACGCTCAGCCTGCTCACCAGGCAGGACGGGCGCTGCCCGCTATGCGGGGATCACCTGCTCGCCGCCGGTCAGCCACCGCAGTCCCCGCAGCAGTGGGAACGATGGTGGCTCCAGGTCACCCGCAAGGCCATAGCTACCAGCTACCTGGTCCACCACGGGCGACCCGGCCCCGCCGGTCGAGGCGCAACCCGCCTTGTTCACGCCTCCTGCCATCGCGGGCTCCAAGCCCGCCAGCGCAGGAGCCCAGCACAGCTGACCTGCACGCCCTCGCGGCTTGCTTGAGCTGCTTGCGGCGAAAGCCGCACGGGCAGTTCTGAGGGGGGACCGGCGGGGCAACCCGCCGGTCCTACCCGACCATCACGACATTGAGGTGATGGACGTGGCCGGGAAGGTGCTTGCGCGGAGGCGGTTTCCCGAGGGCGTGGCCGGGATGGCCCAGCTCCACGGGCTGATCGGCATCTGGCTGGGCGAGGAAGCCGACGACTCGCAGGTGCTGATCGGGATCGAGACCGACCGCGG
The DNA here is from genome assembly GCA_030853115.1 of Actinomycetota bacterium. Lineage (GTDB taxonomy): Bacteria > Actinomycetota > Actinomycetes > Streptosporangiales > Streptosporangiaceae > Palsa-504. The sequence continues at coordinate 20,430 of JALYVS010000005.1, read as the reverse complement.
GCCGTGGGTTGCGGCGCTGCTCGCGGCCGGGTACCGGGTCTACCCGGTAAACCCGCTGCTGTCGTCCCGCTACCGGGACCGGCACGGGGTATCGGGCGCCAAGAGCGACGCCGGCGACGCGCACATGATCGCCGACCTGGTCCGGACCGACTCCCACCAGCTGCGCGAGGCGGCCGGGGACAGCCCGGAGGCCGAGGGCATCAAGGTGCTGGCCCGCACCCACAAGACGATGATCTGGGAGCGCACGCGCGAGGTGCAGCGGCTGCGGCACCAGCTGCGCGAGTACTTCCCCGCCGCGCTGGAGGCCTTCGACGACCTCGATGCCCCTGACACGCTGGAACTGCTCGCGAAGGCCCCTGACCCGGACCGGGCACGGAAGCTCACCCGTGCCCAGGTCAGCGCGGCGCTGAAGCGGGCCCGCCGCCGGAACATACCGGATAAGGCCAGCGCGATCCTGGCAGCCCTGCGCAGCGGGCAGCTGTCCCAGCCCCCGGCCCTGACCGCCGCGTACGCCGCCACGGTACGCTCGCTCATCGCCGTGATCACCGCGCTGAACGAGCAGGTCAAGACCCTGGAAGCTCAGGTGAGGGAGCATTTTGGCCGTCACCCGGACGCTGAGATCTACCTGTCCCAGCCCGGGATGGGCGCGATTCTCGGCGCCCGGGTGCTCGCAGAGTTCGGCGACGACCCGCACCGCTACGCCGACGGCAAGGCCCGCCGGAACTACGCAGCGACCAGCCCGATTACCCGCGCGTCGGGGAAGAAGAAGGTCGTCGCCGCCAGGTTCGTCCACAACGACCGGCTCGTCGACGCTCTCAACGCCCAGGCCTTCGCCGCGCTGAACGCCTCGCCCGGCGCCCGCGTCTGCTACGACGAGTTCCGCGCCCGCGGAATCGAACACAACGACGCCCTTCGAAGGCTGGCGAACCGCCTCGTCGGCATCCTGCACGGATGCCTCAAAACAGGCACTCTCTACGACGAGGCCACGGCCTGGGGCCACCGGGAAAACCTCCCTCAATCTTCCGTAGCGGCTTGACACTTAAAGCTCCTGGGATGTCTTTCATCAAGGCTGCGGTGTCGGCCGCAACCCCCCACACTAAATAAACTAGCGTCTGTCATTATATCTAAGTCCAACTTATGCGAGCGGCCGGGCTGCCGCTGCTGCTCCGCTGGATGTGGCTGAGGGCGTCCCGCGCTGCCCGCGGTGACGCGCCCGCGAGGTCAGGGGTGCTGCGGCGGCAAGATGCCAGAGAGCACAACGTCGAGCATCTTGTGCAACTCGTCGCCTAGGTCGTACGACCCGGCGTCCTCGGCGATCCACTTGAGGACCGTGCCGAAATAGCCGTACGCCAGGAGGAGCCCGGCGCGCGCCGGGCCCACGGCGGGGTTGATCTCGCCGCGCTCGACGGCACACGTCAGGTAGCTGGCCAGCTCGTCACCGAGCGGGGGAACGCGGCCCGGGCTCGTGTGTATGTAGCCGAAGGTCAGCGGCATGAGCGCAACCGTCTCGGCCGTGTTCTCCAGATTGATCCGCGCCAGCTCGTCGAGATACCTGCCGAGGACCTCGGCAATCGGGTGATCCTCAAGGTGCTCTAGCTGGACGGCGGTCACCGCGCGACGCCGCCGCCGGAGGATCCATTCCTCCAGGAACACGGCCTTGCGCGGAAAGTAATTGAACACCGAGGCGCGGGCCACATCGGCCCGCTCGGCGATCTCATCCATCGTCGTAGCGTCGTAGCCACGTTCGACGAACAATTCGATGGCGGCCCCGTATACCTCATCCGAGCGCTGCCGGCGCTTCCTGGCCCGCCGGTCGGATCGTTCCCCGGCCGCTGGTAGCTGGCTCACGCTCTAGCTCCGTTCCGTTCCGTTCCACGCTGGCCTGGGCACGCCGACAGTGGCAGAATCCAATTTTAGACTTAAGTCTAATCGTAACACTCTGGCCTGGTATCTAGGTATCCGAAGGACGGTAGCCTGCGGCCGTGACGGTCTCCTGCCTGCACATGCACCGAGCCGGGGAATCCGCGACGAGTGTCCGTCGCAGCTCGCGAGCGCGAGTTGCGGTCAGTGTGCCGTCAATCGTTCCACGGGCTAGAGACCAGGCTTGACCAGGCCGGTCTCGTAGGCGAGGACGACAGCCTGGACCCGGTCCCGTAGTTTCAGCTTGGTCAAGATCCTGGCCAGGTGGGTCTTGACCGTGGCTTCGCTGAGCGTCAGCGCGGATGCCAGCTCGGCGTTGCTCAGGCCACGCCCGACCAGGGTGAGCACCTCCAGCTCGCGGGGCGTCAGCGCGGTCAGATCCGCGCGCCGTCGAGCGGCATCCGGCGCGGCGAACCGCGACACCAGGCGCCGGGTGATGGACGGCGCGAGCAGCGCGTCGCCGGACCGCACCAGCTGCACGGCCGCGACCAGGTGCTCGGGCGATACGTCCTTGAGCAGGAAACCCGAGGCCCCGCCCGCGAGCGCCTCGTACACGTACTGGTCCAGGTCGAACGTCGTCAGCATCACCACCCGCACGCCGGAAACCGCGCCGAGGATCTGGCGGGTGGCTTCGAGCCCGTCCATCACCGGCATCCTGATGTCCATGAGCACGACGTCCGGCCGGTGCTTGAGCGCTGCGGCGATCGCCTCTTTACCATCTGCCGCCTCGCCCACGACGTCGATCCCGGCCGTCTCCAGGATCAGCCGGAAGCCGCTGCGGACCAGCGCCTGGTCGTCGGCGATCACCACCCGCACGGCGCTAGGCACCGGCGAGCTCCGGTAGCGGGATCGTGGCGCGCAGCCGCCACCCGCCACCCGGCCGCGGCCCTGCGTCGACCACCCCGCCGTACAGCGCGATCCGCTCCCGCAATCCGAGCAGACCCCGGCCCGGCTCCGCACCGCCGCGGCCGGCGCGCGGCGACGATCGGGCTGGCGGCCCCGTTCTCCCGGCCGGCTAGGACCGCGGTCACCGCTATGGCGATCATGTTCGGCGCGGTGGCGGTGACGTTCGGGGTGGGCCTGTCTACCACGTTGAACCGGGTCTACGTGGACTTGCGGCTAGCCGACACCGCGCCGCTGCGGATAAACCCCGCGCCAAGCGGCCCGGTGGCCGTGGAACCCGGAAAGGGCAAGCACCTGGCCGGCAGCGGCCAGTCGCCCAGCGCATCGCCCGCTGAGCAGCGGATGATCGCCGCTGCGCTGACCGCCGACCCGGACATCGCGCACTGGGTACCGGAGACCGACGCGACGGTCGGTGTCGCCGGGCTGTCCCCGCAGGCTCAGGTGACCGCGTTCGACGGCGGCGCCAGCTGGACTGGCTACGCGCTCATCAAAGGCGCGTGGTACGCCGGCTCCGGCTCGGTCGACGTCAACACGGCCTTCCTGGCCGATACCGGGGCCTCGGTGGGATCGACCATAACCCTGACGTCCGGCGGGCGTTCGGAGACGGTGCGGATCGCCGGCGAAGCGTTCGCGAACGACGCCAGCAACCCAGGCGTGTTCATGAGCGGGTCCGACCTGGCGCGCATCGATCCAGGACAGGCGCCGACGGAATACTACGCCGGGGTCAAGCCGGGTACCGATCCACAGGCGGTCGCGAACGCGCTGGAGACCACGCTCGGCCCGAGCGGCTCCGCCCCGGCAGCCATCGCAGGCATCCAGGTCACGCCCAACGAGAACAGTGAGCTCATCGCGGTGGTGGCGCTGATCACGCTGCTCACCCTCCTGCTGATCGTCGTAGCCGGGCTGGGCGTGCTGAACACCGTGGTGCTCCAGCTCCGCGAGCGGGTACATGACCTCGGCGTGTTCAAATCGGTCGGTATGACACCGCGGCAGGCCATCGCGATGGTGGTGTGCTCGGTTACCCTGATCGGCCTGCTGGCCGGGATTGTCGGGGTTCCGCTCGGCGTGCTGGTGCACCACGGCGTCGTGCCGGTGATGGGCCACGCCGCCAACACCGACCTGCCCGCATCGGTGATCGCGGTGTACCCCTGGTGGGAATACATCCTGCTCGGGCTGGCCGGGCTGGTCATCGCGGTCGCGGCCGCGCTGGGCCCGGCCGGCTGGGCCGCGCGCACCCGCACCGCCTTCGCGCTGCGGGCAGAGTGATCGCGATGCCCACCGGCCTGAGCACCTGGACGCGTAGGCGGCCCGGCTCAGCGGCCGCCATGGCTTTGGGGACTGCCGCGGCCGCTGTCTCGATGCACGCTGCCCGTGAGTGGCAGGGTGATCTCCAGGTAGGTGCCGGCGCCGGGAGCAGTGTCAACCCGGACCGTGCCGCCCGATTCCGTGATCCGGCCGCGGATGGATTCCTTGAGCCCCATACCTTCGGGCTGTGTCGCGGGGTCGAATCCGCGGCCCTGATCGAGAACGGTCACGACGAGGGCGGTGGGAGTGGCGGTGAGCCGGAGCACCGCGCTGGTCGTCGCGGCGTGCTTGACCACGTTGGTCAGCGCCTCGCTGACGGCGCCCGCGAGCGCGGCGCTGCGCTGGGAGTCCAGCGCGGCGAGGATGGCTGATCCCCGCAGTGTCGCGTGGTTGAGCTCAACGTGCAGCCCGTCTCGGGCCGCCCGGGCGGCCAGCTTGCTGAGCTGGCCGAGCAGGTCTCCTTCCGCGGCCTCGCCGGTGCCCTCGACGAGCCCGCGCAGCCATACGGCCTCTTCCGCGACGCGGGCCTTCACAGCCACGTCCGCGATCCACTGGCCGCGGGCCAGGGTCTCCATAGTCTGCAGGACGCGGTCGTGCAGCATCCGGGCGTGGCGCAGCCGCTCCTGGTCCCGGGTCAGCACGGCCTCACGGGATCGGCTCGCGTCCAGCTCGCGGCCCATGCCGCGCAGCTGCCGGGAAACGGCCCAGGCGACCACGGTGTTCGGGAAGTAGGTGATGGCATTGATCAGCACGTGGGAGGCTGGGTCGGCATGCAGGTAACCGCCGCCGTAGAGGTAGCCGGCGGCCAGGAACATAGTCGCGACGAGAACAGCGCTCAGCCGCCGTAGCCCGACGCCGAACGCCACCGAGCAGATGACCGAGTAGGGATAGGCGACGTACAATCCCCCGTATCGCACGCTGCCCATCGCGCTAGCCGCCAGCACGGCGATCGTGAAGGCCAGGTCCGCAACAGCCCACCAGGACCGCACCCGCCGGGCCCGCAGGCAGGCCGTGCACAGGACGGCGCTTTCCGCCGCGATGGCCGCGAGCAGCGCCCTGACCACAGGGGCATGGCCGCTGTAGCTGGATGCGTTGAGCACCGTGACGATGGCGATCTCCGCCAGCGCGGCCACCCGGAACAGCACCACCGCGCGGGCCAGCGTGAGCTCGGTCTGCCCCGCCGCATCCCGGCGGACGGCGGCCGTCACCATGTCCCGCCCGGCGGGCGCCGCTCGATCGCGGCCTGGGCCAGCTCCGCCTTGTTCCCGACGTGCAGCTTGGCCCGGATCCGCTCGACGTAGGTATCGACCGTGGCGCGGCTGACGCCCATCCGGGATGCGGCCTGCGCGTGGGTAAGGCCCCGCGCGATCAGGTCGAGGGCCTCCTCCTCCCGGGGGGACAGCGCCGGGGTGCCCGCCGCGGCCGCGGCGGCGGTCCCGGTGGCCGCCGGGACCGCCGCGAGCGCTCCCCGCAGGATGTCCGCAAGCTGGGAAGACAGGGCGAAGCCCCCGCCGGCCACGGTACGCACGGCGGCGACCAGCAGGGGCGGGTCCGCCAGCTTCGTCACGTAGCCGCAGGCGCCGGCCCGGATCGCGCCCAGGACGTCCGCCGGCCGGCCCGAGGCCGACACGACCAGCACTCTGTGGTCCTGGCTCAGCGTCGCGATGGCACCCACGCAGGGCTCGTCACCGTCGTGATACAGGTCCAGCATGATCACGTCAGGGCGACCCGCGCCCACCCCGGCCAGGCTCAGCTCGGCCGGGGTGGCCACCGCGGCGCTGACCTGGATGTCACCGGCGTCGGCAAGTATCGACTGCAATCCGCGCCGTGCGACGGGATGGTCGTCCACGATCGCCACCTGGATCAATTCGCCCCTCCGCGACAGGGAAGACAAAAGCCCTGTCATCACCCCATCCTGCCGGAAAAATCCAGGATGGGTGACGTGACTCTCGGTCTTGCCTGGGCGCGCCGCCCCCTCCTCGGTGGCCTGCGGCGCAGCGGTTCCCCCTGCGGCCACCTTGATCACGACCGCCCCCTCCCGGCCCCAGCACCCGCATCGTCCCAGCCGCCGTGCTCCCGTCATGTCGGCGCAGTGTCGGTGATTTACCGACAACTCGCATCCGGGCCCGTCCGGTGAATTGCCGGCCTCCGGACGACATGCGGAGACCTTCAACCGGCGTGCACACTGCTCCGTATATGCACTGCGCCCAGCCGGATCCCCGGTACCAGGGCGCGGCGCGCCAGGCGCACAGCCTGACCGGAACCTAGGAGGAACGCTGATCCGCATGCTGGGCAGCCAGGCCCCCCGACCTCTGCCAGCCGCGTCGGCGCGGCCGACGGACGGCGGCGGTGACCTGTACAACCAGATGGAGATCACCGCCAACGGCGTGCTCGCGCTGATAACCGCGCCGGTCGGCGGCTCCGCCGGCGCGGGCAGACTGCTGGCGGTCGGTCTGCATGCGGGCCGCCTGCTGTGGTCGCGTCCCTACGGCAAGAAATAGGGAACCGACGGGCCTGACGCGGCCGGGCCGTGATCGTGATGGCCCCCGGCGGCACCATCACCGGGTTCGACGCGTCCACCGGTGCGGTGCTGTGGTCGCACGGCCGCATGCCCGGCGGCATCGGGTCGGCGGCCCCCGGACAGCCTGGGCTTTTGCAAGTCCGGAAAATTTCCCCTCCTTTTTCGCACCCCGGCTGAAGTCTGGCCCCGACGCCGTCGCGCGCAGCTCATGGCTGGGCGGCGGATTGTGATCATATCCAGCACGCAGAGAGGGATTACATGAACAGATTGAAGCGGATCGCCACCGTCGGCCTGATCGCGGCCTTGACCGCTGGCGGGGCGAGCCTAGCTGCCGCCGGCACGGCCCAGGCCGCGTCGGCGCCACCGGTCCTGACGCGGGTGGCGTCATCCTCGGTGTTGTCCCCCGACATCGCGACCTACTGCAACGGCAACTACCTGTGCATGGACGCACCGATCGTGTCCGGCGCGAACTACGTCATCACGGACTGGACCCCTACCTACACCTTCGTGGGCCATTGGGAGCTTCAGCTCCCTAAGGGCGCGCCCCAAAACAGCAAGTCCAAGCTGAACCATCTCGGACGGTCGAACGGCTGGAAGTTCACCGTGCCCCGGGTCCACGGCAAGTACTGTTCGACGGCCTGGGCGGACAAGTCGAAGAACAACCACGTCAAGCTCGGCTACGTCTGCTACCAGGTCTGATGAATCGGCGCAAGACCCGGTAGGCGATGGCAAGCGAGGCTTCCTTCTACCCGGAGGGAAGCCTCGCGCCGTCCTACCCAGACCGGAGGTGTCAGCGAGGCTTGTTGGCCGGGCTGGGCCGGGCCGGGTCAGCGGCCGCGGGTGTGCTGGTAGTTAGCGAGTGACTTGATGCGCTCCTGGGCGTGGTCCACGATCCGTTCCGGGTAACCCGCCGGCAGCCCCTGCTGGCGCTCCCAGGGCTGGTGGATCTGCTTGGCGCTAAGCTCGCGCAGCTCGGGCACATAGCGGCGGATGTAGTCGCCCGCGGGATCGAACTTCTCGCCCTGGGTGACAGGGTTGAAGACGCGGAAGTACGGCGCGGCGTCAGTGCCGGTGCCGGCGGTCCACTGCCAGCCGTGCTGGTTGCTGGCCAGGTCGCCGTCGATCAGGTGCCGCATGAAGTGCCGGGCGCCGTGGGTCCACTCGATGTGCAGGTCTTTGACCAGGAACGAGGCCACGATCATCCGCAGCCGGTTGTGCATCCAGCCCTCGGCCAGCAGCTGGCGCATGCCGGCGTCCACGATCGGGTATCCGGTGCTGCCCTGCGCCCAGGCCCGGAACGCCTGGTCGGCGTCCTTGCCGCTGGCGTAGGGCATCTTGGCCATCTTGGGCAGGAAGTACTCGCGGGCGCTGTCCGGCCAGAAATACAGCACGGCAGCGTAGAACTCCCGCCAGGCGATCTCCTTGCGGTAGGCCGGGTCCCCGTCGCCTAGGTCGTCCAGGATCGTGCGCGGGTGGATCGAGCCCCACTTCAGGTAAGGCGACATCCGCGAGGTGTGGTTCAGGTCGGGCCGGTCCCGTTCGCTGGCGTAGCCGCTCAGGTGGGTGCGGCGGAACCGGCGCCAGGCGTCCAGCGCCGCCTCCTCGCCGGCTTCCGGCAAGCTCAGGCCGGCCGGCAGGCCCGGGTCCGGCGGGATGCCGGTGCCGTCTACTGTGCGCCATTGCACGTCCCCGGGCTTGGACCGGGCGGGGCTGCGCCAGCCGTGCCCGGACCAGGCCCTATAGAACGGGGTGTAGACCTTGAACGGCGAGCCGTCGCTTTTGGTGACCCGGCCCGGGGCGACCGCGTACGGCGACCCGGTGCGTACCAGCGGGACGTCCCCCAGCGCCTCCTCGACGCGCTCGTCGCGGGCCCGGCCGTAAGGGCCGAAGTCCGCGCTGATGTGCACCGACGACGCTCCGGCCTCCCTGGCCACAGCGGGCACTACGTTCTCCGGCTTGCCCCGGCGCACGACCAGCTCGCCCCCGTGCTCGCGCAGCTGCTTGTCCAGGGCGCGCAGGGTCCGGTACATGAACGCGACCCGCGGGGTCCCGGACGGCGTCTGCAGCTTGTCGTCCAGGACGAACAGCGCGGTCACCGGTCCCTCGTCGGCGGCGGCCAGCAGGGCCGGGTGATCACCTACGCGCAGGTCCCGGCGGAACCACAGCACGGCTGCGGACATCAGCTCAGCTCCCCTCCATGTGATCTGTAGCTAGCTGACTTCCCCCTCTGGGCGGAGGCATGCGCTCAGACGGGCGGCGTCCGGCGCTCGCTGCAGTATCGCGTGCCGTGGCCAAGCCCCGGTGAACGCGTCCAGCCAGGCACCGGCCCGGGCTAGCTGGGGCTGGGGACGATGGCCCGCAGGGCCATGCGGGCCAGGGCGGCTGCGCCGTCGGTGTCCAGGGGGACGATGCCGTTGAAGAGCCGGAAGACGATGGGGCCGAAGAGCAGATCGATGGTCAGGTCGGTGTCCAGGTCAGCGCGGAGCTGCCCGTCGGCCTTGCCCTGCTCGATCAGCGCGGCGGTATCAGCGCGGCGTTTAGCGAAAAACTTCTCGCGCAGGAGGGCGGCCCCGCGTTCCTGGCCGGTCCCGGCGGCGAGAAGCTGGGCGATAACCCGGCCCCGGGGACTGGCGTAGAACTCAGCCAGGCGGCGGATCTGGCTGGTCAGGTCGGCGACGGCGTCGCCGGTGGCGATGACGGGCACGGCACCGGTGACGGTGTCGCCGTAGGCGTCGACGGCCACGTCGAAACCGCCGGCCCAGTGCTTGTAGATGGTGGCCTTGCTGACCCCGGACCGCCGCGCGACCTCGTCGACGGTGAAGCCGTTGAAGCCCCGCTCGTCCAGCAGGCCGGCGGCCGTAGTCAGCACTGCCTGCCGGGATTCGAGGCTGACCGGGCGCCCGCGCGGCCGGCTGGAAGCAGCCACGTCTGCCAGGTTGCCGGGCGCCTGAGGGGTACGGGTCATGAGATCTATATTACCGAACGGACCGTTTGCAAAAACCTGACTCTCGGCATATTCTGAACGAAACGTTCGGAAATTAGGGAGCTGCTGGATATGACGAAGCTGCGGGTGGGGATTATCGGGGTCAGTGCCAGCCGGGGCTGGGCCCGCCAATCGCACGTGCCCGCCGTTCAGGCCCTCGACGGCCTGGAACTCGCGGCCGTGGCCACCCGTGACGAGGAGAGCGCCGATGCGGCCAGAGCCGCGTTCGGGGTCAGCCGGGCTTACGCAGACGCCGCGGATCTGATCGCCGACCCGGATATCGACATCGTCACGGTCGCCGCGCCGGTACCAGCGCACCGCGCTCTCATCGTCGCCGCGCTCGGCGCCGGCCAGCACGTCGTGACCGAGTGGCCGGTCGGGACCGCCACCGCGCAGACGGGGGAGATCGCAGGGATCGCCGACCGCAGCGGACGGCGTACCGCGGTCGACCTGCAAGCGCGGATGAACCCTGCCGCCGTGCGGGCCGCCGGGTTGATCAAGTCCGGCGCTATCGGGCGGATCCTCAGCGCGACCGTCTACTCGTCCACGGCCGCTTTCGGCCGCAAGGTCGCAGAGAGTGAGCTCACCATGGAAAAGCCCGAAACGGGGATGAACCTGACGACGATCCAGACGGCGCACACCGCCGACTTCGCCATCATGCTCGCGGGGCGGCTCACCTCGCTGGCCGTCCTGACCACGGTGCAGTACCCGGAGCTGCAGGTCGGAGACCCGCCGCGGTCCTACTGCCGGACGATCCCGGACCACGTGCTCCTGCACGGCCGCCTGTCCGGCGGCGGGGCCCTGACGGTCCAGGTCGCCGGGGGTCGGGCGCCCGGTGACACCCCGTTCCGCATGGATATCGCCGGGGAGGACGGCGTCCTGGCCCTCGAGGGCGGCGCGGACCGGGGTTTTCAGTCGGGCCTGTTGCGCCTGAGCCTGAACGGTGACCCCGTCAAGCTCGACGAAGGTGAAACCGGGGCACTAGCCGACCCGGTCGTCAACGTCGCCCGGGTCTACGCGGCGCTGCGCGATGACATCTTGCACGGCACCTCCACCGCGCCGGACTTCGGCCACGCCGTGCGCCTGTCGCACCTGGTGGACGACATTCTGACCGCCGCCGCCAGCGGCCGGACCATTACACCCACCGCAGAATGGCCCTAACTAATGCCCTGTATGACCTCCCCGGGCTCGTGAACGGGCTTGGTGCATCCCGGAGCACCTCGGCGACGAATACACCCTCCTGCTGGCGCCGGGCGATACGCCGAGGCCCTGTCGAGCGCGCACACGAACTGCCGGAGTAGTCGCGCCTGGCTGACGAACACCCGCGAGTGGCGGGCGTCACCGCCCGGCTGGCAGCGTCATGGCCCCGATGACGGATTGGTCACCTTCGCGCGGGTTTCTGGTTGCGGCGCCGGGAGGCCCCTACGGTGGGAGGGTCGGCATCCGGCGTGACCTGATGCTATGCGCGGGAGGCGGCAATATGGTGTCCGGGATAAGCGGCGGCCCGGGCATCGCTACGGCTGAGGCGGCTAGCGGGCGGGGCGGAATTATGCGGCGGCGGCTTGCCCTGGGCAGGTGGCTGAGGCGGGGACTGCGCTGGGCGTGGTCGTCGTGGGTGGACATCGTCTGGGCGGTGTTCGTCGGGGTGAACTTGCTCGGTATGCGCGAGATGGGGGCCTGGTCGACGGTCCCCTTCCTCATCATCTGGGTGAGCCTGACACTCGTTTACGGATTTCGGATGTGGCGGCTGCAGCCTGCCATCCTGACGGTGGCCGTGGTGTCGCTGGCGACCGGGGGGATCATCGTGGCCCAGGTGGTGGACGGTCAGCAGGAAGCGGACTACCTGGTCGAGGTCCCGCTGGTCGCGCTGATGTTCCTGGCGATGGTCTGGCACGGGCGGCGACGGCAGGCGGCGCTCCTGGAGCGGCTCGCGGCCATGGAAGAAGTGCAGCGCGTCTCGCGGGAGAACCTGCGCCTGCTGGAGCAGCAGCAACTGTTCCTGGTCGATGCGTCACACGAGCTGGGCACGCCGATCACGGTGGCGCTCGGCCACGCGGAGCTCATTGAGCAGTCGGTCACTGACAAGGTGGTCGCCGATGACGTCCGCGTGGTCATCGGCGAGCTGGCGAGACTGCGCAGGCTGTCGAGCCGCATGCTGCTGCTTGCCTCGGCCGGCAGCCCCGGCTTCCTTGACCTGGCGCCGGTCGGGGTCGATTCGATCGTGATCGAAGCGCTGGATCGCTGGGGTTACACGTCGCGCAGATGGCGGCTGGGGGAAGTGGCCGAGGCGACCGTCCCGGGCGACCGCGACCGGCTGGCGGTGGCGCTTGACGCACTGCTGGAAAACGCAGTCGCGCACACGGACAAGGACGACCGCATCGAGCTCAGCGCCCGCGTCGAAGACGGGCACGTCATCCTGGCGGTGGCGGACTCCGGCTGCGGCATCCCGGAAGCAGACCTGGAGCGGATCTTCGGCCGGTTCTCCCGCGCCGCTCCCTACCGGAGCCGGGAGGCCGGCGGGTTCGGGCTCGGGCTGCCGACCGCGGCGGTGATCGCCGAAGCCCACCATGGCTCGGTCCGGGTGAACAGCACCGTGGGCAAAGGTGCGACGTTCGAGCTTCTGATACCCGCGGGGTCCGTGCCCGTCCGTGACCGCACATGTCAGGCCCGAGGACCAGCCGCCACGTAAGCCCGGACATCGGCGACACTCCACCAGCTGCCGGCGGATGCCGTCAACGTGATCCGGACGTAGCGGGCCGGCCTGCCGCCCAGGCTGATCGTGGTGATCTGGCCCGATCCGGCCCCGGCGGCGACCGGCGCGCTCCAGTGGGAGCCGTCAAGGCTGACGGTCACGGTGTAGCCCACCGGGTAGTCCCCGGTGCTCGCACCCGTGTCCAGGACGAACCGGAGCAGACGCTCAGGTCGTCCCAGGTCCACCTGAAGGTACTGGCCGGGCGCCTGGGGGGCGCCGGTGGAGTACCGGGTTGAGGCGTCGTCGTCGACGGCGTTGCTGGCGACATCGCCCGTGCAGCACGGATCGGCCGGCCCAGCGGGTACCGCCGTGGCCTGCCAGCCGGACGGATCGAGCGCCCGCAGCCGCGGCGCGCGCTGCGGGGGGCTGGCCCAGACAAAGGTAGCGAGAGAGTCGCCGGGCAAGGTGTAGTCGAAACTCTGGCCGTTCTCGCTGACCGAGAAGCTCTGCGGGTTGTCGTTCTCGTTATGCGCGACCAGGACGGTCGACCGGTCGGGGTTGACGAACGCGACGTCCATGATTTGCCCGTTCCAGCCCGTGGTACCGAAGGAAGTGCTGGCGATCCGAACGGCTCCGGGCTGGACGAACCGGCTGAGGTGACCCAGGGCGTAGTACTCGGCGTCCGGAGTCACGGTGTCCCCCGGGCCGACCGTCAGGATGCCGGTGCAGGTAGCGCAGCCGCCCAGGTGCGGGCCGCCGCTGGGGTCAAGGGCGACGTTCCAGTTGACCACGGACTTGGACCAGTTCCGGGTGGAGCCGATCTCGAGGTTACGCGCGTGCCATTTGAGTGTGTCAGAGAACGTGTTAGCCGGATCGCTCGACTGGCTTCCCGAGCACTCGGTCTCGTAAATGTCCTCAGCCGGGAACTGGTGGTGCAGCGCGGTCATGGCGCTCGGGTCGCCGTAATAGCAGTGATACGCGACACCCGGGACCCACCGCGCCGCCGGGGAAGAGAGCACTTGCTGCGGGTAGTCGTTGATGTCGCCTTGTTCGTCCGGCGGGGTCGAGGCTATGTCGTTGGGGTGCTCGGCCCAGTTGTGGTCATAGGCGAGGATCTGGGTCCGGAGCCCGGCAGCGCGCAGCATGGGGCCGAGAAGCTCGATCACCTTCTCCTCCTGGAACGACGGCAGGTCGGTACCCGGATAGGTGCCGGGAGTACGGTTCTGCGGCTCGTTCTGCACGGTCAGGAGGCCCACCCGCACACCCTGGGCGCGGTAGGCCGCCACAAACCTGAGCAGGTACAAGGCGTAGGAGAAGTAGATCGCCGGGCTGTCGATCAGCCGGCCCCCGATGAGGGAGTCGCTGGTCTTCATCCAGGCCGGCGGGCTCCACGGGGTGGCCATGATGGTGAGCCGGGGATTGATCCGCTCGGCTTCCCGCAGCAGGGGCAGGATCTGTGCCTTGTCGTGGGCGATGGAGAAGTGCTGCTGGAGGTAATCGGCCTGCCCCGGCGGCATGTCGTCGTAGGTGTAGTCCTGCTGGGTGGCGACGAAGTCGGAGGCGCCGATTGGCTGCCGGAGGAAGTCCAGGCCGTCGCCGGTCGCCGGGTCGAACAGCAGGTGCATGGCCGCGTCCCGGGCTGACGGCGACAGCGAGTACAGCACCGTCGCCGAGGAGTCGGTGATCGCGCCGCCGAAGCCGGTCATGGTCTGGAACTTCCGGGTCGGATCCACCGTCACCGTCAGGTCAGCCGGCGGGTTCGTGGTGAAGGCCACGGGAGCCTGCTCAGCCAGCTTCTGCTGGCCGTTAGCTGTCGTGATCCAGACCTTCGCCTGCGGGGACGAAGGACCGGCACCTCCTTCTCCCGATGCCCTCGCCGCCGGGGCCCCGAGGACACCCAGCAGCAAGGCTACCGAGCTGGCCGCGGCCACGCCGGGACCCAGCGAACGCCTTCTCCAGGTTTTCATTTCTCTCCTAGCTGGCCGGACCGGACGATCAGCTCACCGCGTTGAGGGTGAAGCTCTGGTTGGCGGCGCCGGTGCAGCTCCATTGCTGGAGACGGGCGCCGTCGGCGGTGGAAACGTTGGTGACGTCGAGGCATTCGCTGGTGTTGTTACGGGGCGTGAAGCTGTAGGTGCCGTTGGCGTGCTGGACCGGCAGCCATTGCTGATTGGTGCCGCCGCCGTACGTCCAGAGCTGGATCGGGACGCCGTTGCCGGTGGCACCAGGACCGCCGGTGACGTCCCATCCCAGCGCGGGAGCGTTGCGGGTGACGACCTCGTAGTAACCGCCGCTGGTGGGCTGGAACTGCCATTCCTGGTTGGTGTTACCGCTGCCGCAGGTCCACTGCTGGACAGCGGTGCCGTTGCTGGTGCCGCCGTTGGCGGCGTCGGCGCACTTGCCGCTATTGGAGTTGATGACCTGGTACCACGCGCTGGAGATGATGCCGCCCCCGCCGCCGGAGCTGCCGGTGGTGACGGTGGCGGTGTTGGAGGCCGCGGAGACGTTGCCGGCCGCGTCATAGGCCTTGACCGTGTAGCTGTAGGTGGTCGCGGGGCTCAGGCCGGTGTCGGTGTAGCTGGTGGCGCCGGTGGTGGCGATCTGGCTGCCGTTGCGGTACACGTCATATCCGGCGACACCGACGTTGTCGGTGGACGCGTTCCAGCTCAGCGTGGTGGAAGTGGCCGTCGTGCCGCTCGCGGCCAGCCCCGCCGGGGCGGACGGCGGCGTGGTGTCCGGGCCTCCCCCCGCTCCGGGGTTCCAGGTGAACGTGGCCACGGCCTTGGCGGGAAGGCTGTAGGTGAAGTACTGGCCGTTCTCCTCGACGTTGAAGGTGCGGGCGTTGGAGCCGTCGGCGTTCAGCACGATCAGGGCGTCCGAGCCGTCGGGGTTGCCGAAGGCTACGTCCTCGATGTTGCCTGAGCCGAAGGTGTTGGAGCCGATGCGCACGGCGCCCGGCTTGACGAACTTGCTGGCCTGGCCGAGCACGTAGTACTCAGCGTTGTAGGTAGCGGTGCCGGCCGTGTTGTTCACCGTAACCACGCCGGTGCAGGTGGTGCAGTTCATGCTGGGGCCGCCGCTGGGGTCCAGGGCCATATTCCAGGTGACCACGGACTTGGCCCAGTTACGGGTCGCGCCGATAATCAGGTTCTCGGTCTGCCAGTCCAGGGAGTCGGAGAACGTGTTAGCCGGGTTCGCGGACTGGGCGCCTGAGCACTCGGTGAAGTAGGTGTCCTTCGCAGGAAACGCGTTGTGCACGGTGGTCTGGGCGCTGGGGTCGCCGGCGTAACAGTGCCAGGCGACGCCCGCAGTGTACGGGCCGGCGGCCGGGTCGCCCAGAATGGTCTCCGGGAAGGCGGTGTCGTTCCAGTTATGGTCGTAGCCGATGATCTTGGTGCTCAGGCCGGCGCTCTGGATGGCCGGGCCGAGGTTGTCGCCGATGAAGGCGGCTTCCTGGGGGGCGGTCATGGTGGAGCCCGGGTAGTTCGACGGCGAGTACTCCGGCTCGTTCTGCGGGGTGATCAGGGACACCGGGACGCCGGCGCTCCGGTAGGCCTGCAAGAACTTCACCAGGTAGTTCGCGAATACCTGGTAGTCTGCGGTGTTCAGCGAGCCGCCGATCATCGAGCCGCTTGTCTTCATCCAGCCCGGCGGGCTCCATGGCGTGGCCATGATCGTGGTGGCGGGATTCAGTTGCCGGGCCTGCTGCAGGATCGGCAGGATGTAAGCGTTGTCGTGGGAGATCGAGAAGTTCGCTAGTGACGGGTCGCTCTGCCCAGCGGGCATGTCGTCGTAGCTGTAGACCGAGCGAGCGAAGTCAGAAGCACCGATCGGCTGACGCAAGAAGTCCAGCCCGATGCCCTGGCTCGGGTCGAATAGCTTGGTCATGATCGAATTGCGCAGTGGCGAGTTCGCGACCAGCCAGGACGACGAGTCGGTGAACGAGGCCCCGAAGCCTGTCATGGACTGGTAAGTGGTGGACGGGTTGACCGTGATCGTCTGGCTCGCGGTGCCGCTGCCGACATTGAACGTCGCGGCCGGCTGAGCTGCCAGCAGGCTGGACCGGTCGGCGGTGGTCTCCCAGACGGAGACCGAGGCCCCGGCGGCAGCGTGCGCGGCGCTAGGACTCACTACGGCGACCCCCGCGGTGACCAGCGCCGCCGTGCCCAACGATGCCGCCATGCTTCTGATCCGAGACATGGTCCTCCTTCGGAACCTGCCGGACGTGATTTGCGTCCGATCGTGCCTACGCCGGCCGGGACTGGTCAGCCCTCCCTCGAAAGCCTTACCGTCTATGAAACAAATGTAACAAAATTGGAACATCTCCGTTACCATGATGAAAACAGGCCAGAATGATGCTGTCAATAACTAATTCAGGACGAATTTAGGAACTCGAGTAGGCCGTTATGCTGCGGGTCATGGAACAAATACGTGTAACAAAGTGAGCAGGCCACGTAGCCAGCGGGCTACCGTGCGGGATCTCGCGGCCGAGACGGGCGTATCCATCGCCACCGTCTCGCGAGTCCTCAATAACCAGGCCCATGTAGCTCCGCACACCCGCGACCTGGTCCAGCGGGCTGTGGAGCGGCTCGGCGCGCAGCCGCCCGGTTCGCGGACCGCTTCGGCTCGCAAGGCGCGGGACGCCGTCTACCTGCGCTGCCCCTATCTTCTGACCGACTACTTCGGCCTCATCGTTTCGTCCATCGCCGAGACGCTGGAACTGCACGGCATACCGCTGCTGCTCAACGCCGGAGAAGCCGCGCAGCAGGCGGCGGTGCTGCCCGCGCTGGCCAGCCGGCCCGGCATCCGCGGGGCCATCATCGTCTTGCCGCCGGAGCCCAGCGAGCAGCTCGTGGCCCTGCGGGCGCGCGGATTCCCGTTCGTCGTAGTGGATCCCCGCGCTCCGATGCCCCGCGACATCGCGGCCGTGTCGGCGGCGCACTTCGCCGGAGCCCGCAACATCACCAGGCACCTGGTCGGCCTGGGACACCGGCGCGTCGGCGTGATCGCGGGACCGCGCAACTGGCTCGCGAGCGATGCGCGCCTCGCCGGGCATACTTCGGCTCTCGCGGATGCCGGCGTGCTGCCGGACCCCGAGTTGGTCCGCGGCGGCGAGCCCACCGCGCAGTTCGGCTACCACACCGCCGGCCAGTTGCTCGACCTGCCGCAGCGGCCGACCGCGCTGATCGGATTCAACGACAAAGTCGCCGTCGGCGCTTTGGCCGCGGCCGCTAGGCGCGGTCTGCGCGTACCCGAAGAACTTTCCGTCGCCGGCTTCGACGATATCGACCTGGCTCAGGCCACCCGCCCCCTGCTCACCACCGCACGTCAGCCATTGCCGGAGATGGGCCGCCTCGCCGTCAGCCTGCTCATCCGGCTCATGGAGCACCAGCGGCTGGACGCACTGCACATCGAGCTGGCCACCGAACTGGTAATACGCGACTCCACCGGCCCAGTTGCGTCAGGGTAGACATCGCGTCTCCCCTGAAGTGGGCACTGGGCACCAGGTGCCGTCGGGGCTGAAGCCGGGACCGTGCTAGCCGTACCCAGGCTGGGGTGGTCGCACGGTGGATCTCCGGCGGGGACACAGTGACCATAGAGATAGGTGACCGGAGCAGCCGGCATCGCTGGTCAGAGGAGACACCACCATGAATACAGCAAGGTCACGGGGATACCGCCACCCTTACGCCTACACAGGTATGCGCATTGCCGCCGGCACCTGGAACCTGATCCTCGGCATCATCCTGCTTTCTTACGGCTACCGGTGGGGTTCGGTGTTTTTCGCCGTATCGGCGCTGATCTTCTGGGCCGCTTACATGCGCGCCCCTGGGAAGACCGGATTCCGGCGCGACGGGCAGAGCTAACATGCAGCGGCCCCTGCTCCGCTCCGGTCCTGCCGACGGCGCGGCAGATTCACGACGGGGTCGCAGCGAATCATCGCTCCTACTCAGTCGAGGTCGAACTCGTTGCTCTCGATGTCCTGCATCACGATGCAGGACTCGTTGTCGTCATCGGCAAGCAGAGTCCGCATATGGGTTGCGCCCAGGGTGACCAGCCGGGCGCATTCGGCCTCCAGCGTGGCCAGGCGCTCGTCACCCACGAGCCCGGTGCCGACCCGCACGTCCAGATGCACCCGGTTCTTGACGACCTTTCCTTCGGGAACGCGCTGGAAGTACAGTCGCGGGCCCGCCCCGGCTGGATCCACGCACGCGAACCACGAATCCCGCTCCTCGGACGGCAGCGAGCGATCGTAATCTTCCCAGGTGGCGAACCCTTCCGGTGCCGGCGGTACGACGTATCCCAGCACCTCGCACCAGAACCGCGCGAGACGCTCAGGTTCCGCGCAGTCGAAGGTGACCTGGACCTGCCTGACCGCCGCCATCGGACCACCATAGCGGCGGAGCCTTTCGCGTCGCTACGGACCCGCGCCGGAAACCTCGCCCCGTCGACGGCATGCGGATACGTTGCCGGGATCAGTCCCGCCGAATAAGGCCCGGTCAGTGAGGCGGCGGCGCAGCGCGGCGTTCTCGGGCCGGAGCACTCCGCCGCCGCCACCCGTACGTTTGCCTATTGGCGCTCCTCGCGGCAGGAATTGCGAGCCGCAAGTCGCGCTGGAGGCGCTGATCAGGCAGCCCGCTCAGCGGGTTGGCGCTATGGCCACCTGATCACGTGTTACCAAGCCCCGGTGGGCCTGGTCGATCCCGGTGCTGGCCGATGCGCTGGCTCGAGTTGACCTTGTGCCGGCATATGATCTGAGCACAGATCCAGGGATAAGCCGTTGGTCAAGACCCCGCCCGGCTGCTGCGTAGAGGGCGCGCTCATGACCGGTGAAGCGGAGTACTCGTATGGGCCGCGAGGGCCTGTGACGAGCACGGCGTGGCCGCCCGGCTGGATGCGCCGATGAACAAGGGCCGGACAACGGTCCTGTGGGGCGAGGTGGCCGCGCACGCGGCCCTGGCTGGCCGCCGTGTATCGGTGGCCGATGTCTGCGCCGTAGCGCCTCGGTCCGCTCAGCTGGACGGGGCATGGGTGGCGGCGGCGCGTGACAGCGAGCCGGATTTCCTGATGTGCGTGACGGACCGGGTCAGCGAGCAGCTGGCCGAGTTCCAGCTGACTCTGGGCGAGGGTCCGTGCCATGACGTGCTGGGATCGGCCGCGCCGGTGCTGGCCGCTGACCTCGACGATGCGGAGTACAGCCGCCGGTGGCCCGCGTTCACGCCGGCGGCCCGCGAGCTCGACGTCGGGTCCGTCTTCGTGTTCCCGCTGATCGTCGGGGTCATCCGCGCCGGGGTGCTGGGCCTGTACCGCGGCCCCGCGGGTCCGTTGCCCGACGACATGCTGGGTGACTTGCTCATCCTCGCCGACGCCGCGATGGTGCTGCTGCTTGACAGTGCCCGCGGCTATGTCCCGGACGTAGACGTAGACAGAAACGGGCCCGGGCTGGACGGGCAGGCTCCGGACCTGGCGCTGCACCGTGCCGAGATCGATCAGGCCACCGGCATGCTGACGGTGCAGCTGGACGTCCCGGCCGCGCAGGCGTTTGCCCGGCTCCGGGCTTACGCTTATGCCCAGGACCGACGGCTCGCGGACGTGGCCGCCGACATCGTCACCCGGCGGCTGCGGCTGCACCGGGATCTAGGTCAGGACGGCGGCCCATAATATCCCGCCGTACGTGTCGCGCCCCGGCTGCTGGTGTGGTCCGTCCTGCTCGGGCCGGTGACCGGCGCCTTCGCCCCGGGCTACGTGCGGCTGATCGGCTGGGTCCGGCAGCCTCGGCCTGATCGCCGCCCTGGCCGTGCTCAAGCCTTCCGGGCACCGTGACAAGCTGGGTTGTCGTTTAGGTATGCATAGCCTGGGCAGGCTCCAGCGGTGGACGGTTCCGAACGGCCTTGGTTCTCCTGGCGATCGGTCCCTATGTGGTATTTCCTGGGTGCTGCCTTTTTTGCGCTTGGGGGCTCGGCCTGGGTTGCTTATGGCATTGAGGTTTTCCCAGCAGCAGCGAGTAGGTCGAACGTGACGTAGGGGACGTCGAGGCAGACACGCGGACATTGGCGGAGATCGCCCGGGAGGCGCGGAGCCCCCGGTAGAAGAAGTCTCGCCAAAGAA
>JALYVS010000464.1 GCA_030853115.1 Actinomycetota bacterium | reverse complement strand
GCATCCGGGGGAGCTTCCCCGGAAGCCGCCGCCGCCGTCTCCGCATCGGGACCGCCGGACGCCGCCGCCGGGACCGACGCGCCGATGACCGGGACCAGCGCGGGGATAACCGGAGGCCGGAGCGCTTACCCAGGGCGGTCTGGATGATCCGGTCGACGAGTCGCGACAGCGGCAGGCCGGTGGCGGCCCACATCATCGGGAACCCCGAGGCTGGCGTCATCCCCGGCATCGTGTTGATCTCGTTGACCACGATCGTCCCGGCCGCGGTGTAGAAGAAATCCACCCGGGCCAGGCCTTCGCAGGAGATCGCGTCGAAGGCCGCGCAGGCCAGCCGCCTGATCTGCTCGGCGGCCTCCGGCGGCAGTGGCGCCGGGATGGCCATCGTGGCCGCCGACGCCAGGTACTTCGCGTCGAAGTCGTAGAACGCGGACGAGGAGGCCACGAGCACCTGGCCGGGCACGCTGGCCTCCGGCGGGCCGCCGTCGATGCCCTCGAGCACCGCGCACTCCACTTCCATCCCGTCCACCGCGGCTTCGACGAGCACCTTGGGGTCGTGCGCCCGGGCGGCCTCGATCGCCGCTTCGAGCATGTCGCCGGGCCCGTCGACCCGGGAGATCCCGATGCTCGAGCCGCCGCGGGACGGCTTGACGAACAGCGGCCCGCCCAGCTCGGCGATCTCGTCCAGGACGCGCTTGCGCTCACCCCGGCCGCTACGCCAGTCCCGGTCCCTGACCACCACGTACCGGCCGATCGGCAGGCCGCGCGCGGCCAGGATCAGCTTCATGTACTCCTTGTCCATGCCGGCCGCGCTGGCGAACACGCCGGCGCCCGCGTACTTCGTGCCGGTCATCTCGAGCAGTCCCTGCAGCGTGCCGTCCTCGCCGTAGGCGCCGTGCAGCAGCGGCAGCACCAGGTCCACCGCACCCAGATCGCGCGGCACCTCGCCCGGGGTGCACACCTGCAGCACCGGGCCGCCCGGGCCGGCCCGCGGCGTGATCTCAGCCCCGGTCACCGCCACTGACTCGACCGAGGGCAGCGAACCGCCGGTCAGCGCCAGCCGGGCCGGGTCACCCGAGGTGAGGACCCACCGCCCGTCGGTGGCGATACCGATGGGGAGCACGTCGTAGCGGTCGGGGTCGATGGCGGACAGCACCAGGCCCGCGCTGGCGCAGGAAACGGCATGCTCGGCGCTGCGGCCGCCGAACACCACCGCGACCCGGATTTTCCGTTCCCCCGACACGGCCTCCCCCAACACGACCTCCGCCAACGCGATCTACCGCAGCCAGCCCGGCCCGGTTGAGAAACAGGCTCCAAGGTTAAGGCCTGCCCAGCGACTCCAGGGCCACATACGCGTCGGAGATAAGATCTTCCGGATCCTCCAGCCCGATGGAGAAGCGCACCGCCCCCGGGTCGATGCCCCCGGCCGCCAGCGCCCGGTCATCGAGCTGCCGGTGCGTGGTCGAGGCGACGTGACTGACCACCGTGTGGGTCCCGCCCAGCGACGTCGCGTTCTGAGCGAGCCGCAGCTTATCCGCGAACGCCATGCCCGCTTCCCGCCCGCCGTGCGGGGTCACGGTGACGATCGCGCCGAACCGGACGCCCTCGGGACCGGCGTCGAACATCCGCCGGGCCACCTGGTGCCCGGCGTGCTCCGGCAGCCCCGGGTAGTCGATGCGCAGTACGGCCGGGTGCCGGGACAGCGCGGCGGCGAACACCGAGGCCGTGGCGCAGGCCCGGCGGACCCGCAGCGGCAGCGTCTCCAGGCCGCGGCGAAGCAGGAACGCCTCGTCCGGAGCCAGGCAGCCGCCGGTGTCGACCCGGACGCTGCGGATGCTGCTGATCAGCTCGATGCGCCCGGTGACCACGCCGCCGGTGGTGTCGGAATGCCCGCCGATGTACTTAGTCGCCGAGTGAACCACCAGGTCCGCGCCGTGCTCGAGTGGCCGGCAGATCACCGGCGGGGCCAGGGTCGAGTCGATGACCAGCAGGGCCCCGGCCTCGTGCGCGATGTCGGACAGCTTGCGCACGTCGGCGACCGCCGTGGTGGGGTTGGCGATCGTCTCCGCGTACACGATCCTGGTCGTCGGGCGGATGGCCGCCTGGACCTGGTCCAGATCGGTGATGTCGACGAAATCCGTCTCGACCCCGAACCGGGAGGCCACGTTGCGCAGGAACCCGTACGTGCCGCCGTAGACGGCGGCCGAGGCGACCACGTGCGCGCCGGTCCGGGCGAAGGTCCAGAACACCCCGCTGATCGCGGCCATCCCCGAGGCGAACGCCTGGGCCGCGGGCCAGCGCGGCAGGTTCACCCCTTCGAGCGCGGCGACCGCGCGAGCGAACGCGTCGACGGTGGGGTTGTCGATCCGGCTGTAGGTGTAGCCGGGCATCTCGTCGTTCAGCACGGCGCGGTATTCCTCGGCCGAGCCGAACGCGAACGCCGCCGTACGGTACACCGGCGTGCCGAGCGGTTGCTGCGACGGCGTCGGCGGGGCCGGCAGGTGCACCGCCCGCGTGTTCTCGCCGTTTTGCTTACGCACTATGTCCACGATGTCATTTCCCGGGGTCTGATCTATCAGGGGCCGTACCACTCGGGCTTGGCTGAACGTGACGCTAGCATCGACGCGGCCGCCTCGACCGGCAGTCCGTCCCGCATGACGGCCTCCACCACCTCGGTGATCGGCATCTCCACGCCGTGGGCCCGGGCCAGCGCGAGCACCGGCCCGGACGATGCTACGCCTTCCGCAGTCTGGCTCAGCGCGGCGGCGGCCACGGCCACCGCCATGCCACGCCCGAGGTTCTCACCGAACGTCCGGTTCCGGGATAGCGGCGAACTGCAGGTGGCCACCAGGTCGCCCATCCCGGCCAGGCCGGCGAACGTCTGCGGGTGCGCGCCCAGCGCCGTGCCGAGCCGGGTGATCTCGGCCAGCCCGCGGGTGATCAGGGTGGCCTTGGTGTTCTCACCGAGTCCCATCGCGACCGCGATGCCGACCGCGATCGCGATCACGTTCTTCACCGTCCCGCCGAGCTCGCAGCCGGTCACGTCGGTGTTGGTGTACGGGCGGAAGTACGGGGTGTGGCACGCGCCCTGCAGCGCCAGCGCACCGCTTTGCGAAGCGCAGGCGACCACGGCCGCGGTGAACTGGCGCCTGATGATCTCGCCCGCCAGGTTAGGCCCGGCGACCACCGCCACCCGGTCGGCGTCCGCGTCGAGCACCTCGATGATGACCTCGCTCATCCGCTTGCAGCTGCCGAGCTCGATCCCCTTGAGCAAGCTGACCAGCAGCGCGCCGGACGGGATCAGCGGCGCCCAGGCGATCAGGTTGATCCGCAGCGACTGCGCGGGCACGGCGAAGGCGACGAGATCGGCCTCCGCGAGCGCCTGCGCCGGGTCCGCGGTCGCCTCCAGGGCAGGCGTCAGCTCGATCCCGGGCAGGTAGTCCGGGTTCTCGTGCCCGTCGGACAGCGCCTTGGCCAGCTCCGGCTTGCGGCTGTACAGCACGGTAGGGGTCCCGGCGTCACACAGCACCTGGGCGAACGTGGTGCCCCAGGACCCGGCCCCCAGCACCGCTGCCTTCATGCCTGCCCGGCGGGCGGAAGCTGAGGCGGGTCGGCGGGGTCGTAGGGTACGGCGGGCGGCGTCTGCTGCCTGATCGTGGCCAGCAAAGCGGTGATGTCGGCCATGATGTCGGCCGTGGCCGCGCGCAGCGTGCTCGCGCCCAGCCGCTGGCCGTCGTAGGCGGACAGGTCCACCGGCGGCCCGGCCACCATCCGCACCGTCTTGCGCGGGAATAGCCGGAGCTTCTTCGACCCGTAGGGGAGGATGTGCTGCGCGCCCCATTGCGCGATCGGGATCACCGGGGCCCCGGTGGTCAGGGCCAGCCGCGCGGCCCCCGTCTTGGCCACCATCGGCCACAGGTCCGGGTCGCGGGTCGCGGTGCCCTCCGGGTAGACGATCACCGCCGCGCCGGCCCGCAGCGCCTGCTCGGCCTGCTTCAGCACCAGGCCGGCGTCCCCGCGGTCCCGGTACACCGGCAGCTGGCCGAACTTGTACATCAGCGGCCCGATCACCTTGACCTCGAAGATGCCCGACTTGATCATGAACACCGGGTACCGGTGCGCATAGCCGTCGCTGAAGATCGCGATCGTCGCCCAGTCGGCGTAGGACATGTGGTTGGGGGCCAGGATGATGCCGCCGGTCTTCGGGATGTTCTGCTTGCCCTGCCACCGGATCTTCATCAGCAGCCGGATTCCCGGGTGCAGGACCGCCCGGGAGAACTGCCGCCAGCCGCGAGAGTAGCTGTAGCCGCCGGCCGACGTAGGCTGATCAGCGCCCTTGCGCGTGCTCATGGGGTCAGTCTCCTGGTTCAGGTGCTCTGGTGTCGAGGCAGGATCTAATACATGACCGATAATGCCCTGATCACCTGGTCAGTGCTGATGCCCGTCAAGGTACTCGCCCAGGCCAAGTCCCGGCTCGCCGTCCTGGCCGGGCCACGCCGGGGCGAGTTCGCGCTCGCGCTGGCCTGCGACACGGTGGCCGCGGTGCTGTCGTCCGGCTCGGTCACCCGTGTGATTGTCATCACAGATGACCAGGTCGCAGGGCCTGCGCTGGCCGGGCTCGGAGCCCTGGTGGTACCCGACGAGCCGCGCGACGGGCTGAACGCGGCGCTGCGGCACGGCGCCACGCACGCCGCCTCGCGCTGGCCGGGCTCCGGGC
>JALYVS010000463.1 GCA_030853115.1 Actinomycetota bacterium | reverse complement strand
TCAGACAACCAGGACCGTAACGAGAAGGAGCCCCTTAAGCACGCACCGACACGAGCAAACCGGACACGGCGGCAGCGAGCATATTAAAACGCTTCACACTGCATCACCCCAGAAGAGCCGCACCCATTGACATTATGCCCCCTTGGGGAAAATATTATTGCCCTAACCATAATGTCAGTAATCCGTCCGTACAAGGCCCTCCACTCGGCCCGGGACCAGCGTCGTCACCTCCGCCCGCGTAGCGCCGGGCCAGCAGGCCAGGGGGGCCAAGTGGCCCGAGGCGCGGCCATCCCGCGATCAATTGAGTGGCGGCTCACCGTAGCTGTAGGAGTTGGTGTGCCGGTAACAACGGTGCCGTGCCAGGAAGCACGTCAGGCCGTTCAGTTTGCTGAACACGGCATTGTTGCGTTGGCCGATCGCGGAGGTAGAAGACTGGTCGGTGAACATGCCTCTCACGCTTCGCTCTTCGCTGGCTTCCGGTTCCGCCCGAGGTGATCTCGCTGGCGGTCCGGTGGTACCTGCGGCACGGCCTGTCCTACCGGGACGTTGAGGAACTGCTGGCCGAGCGCGGCATCACGGTTGATCACGTCACCATCTGCCGGTGGGTGCAGCGGTTCACCCTGGAGTTCATCGAAGCTGCGAGGCCGTGCCGCACGCTCCCGGCGATCGCTGGCTCGCCGGCGAGACGTACCTGAAGGTCGCCGGCACGTGGACTTATCTTTACCGGGCGCTCGACCAGCATGGCCAGGTCACCGGCGTCCTGCTGCCGGCCAGGCGCGACCTGGCCGCTGTCCGGCGGTTCTTCACCCGGGCGCTGCGCGCCGGCCCGGTCCCGGCTGAGGTCATCACCGACCGCGCCCTGGTTTACCCGCGGGTCCTCGATGAGCTGGTTCCCTCGGCCCGGCACACCATTGAGCAGCACGCGAACAACCCGGGTCGAGACGGACCACGGGCGGCTGAAAGCCCGGCTGCGGCCGATGCGCGGCCTGAAGCGTCACCGCTTCGCGCGGATCCTCGCCGCCGGCCATGCCTTCGTGCAGAACCTCCGCCGCGGCCACTACGACATCGCCACCGAAGCCCCAGCTGCCACAGGCTCCGCCTGGCCTCCGCCGACCTAGCGCTCGCCATCTGAACCAGCGGAACATCCTGGAGCTTGCTTCGGGATTGCCGGGAAGGCGCAACGCAACAGTGCCTTCCTGACTACCCATCACCTTGAGGAGGCGGAGAACTGCGACCGTATTGCCATCATCGACGGTGGCAAACGAGTTGTGGAGGGCACGCCAGCTGAACTCAAGGCCGTGGTCGGCGCGGACCTGGTCACCCTCCGCACCGGGGACGACCTGGCGGCGGTGCGGGCTATCGGTGAGCAGTTCGGCTTGGCGGCTACTGAGGGGCCGGACGGCGCGCAGCTGCGCGTGGCGGACGTCGCGCGGTTCGTCCCGAAGCTCTGCGCCAGGCTCACCGTGCCGGTCCACTCGGTCACTGTTGTCCCGCCGTCTCCGAGCTATTGGCTGGTCGACTCTGTCTGGTCAGTGCTCGCCTCCGCAGACACCACCGACGGTGCCCTGACTGTCCTCGACCAGATGATGCCGAGGCGGAGCGGTCCGCCTCCGCACGTGCACGATCGGCTGCACGAGTACTTCTACCTCCTCGACGGAGAAATCCGGTTCCAGCTCGGTACAGAGCCTGGGACGGGCTTATCCTGACCTGGCCGAGCGCAGCGCCACCGAGCTGATCGACGCCCCGGAGATGCTGCTAGCCGTCCTGTCTGCTCAGACTTGCCAAGCTGGCAAACCGGCTGCCAGCCGATGGTCCCGGCTGTCGCGGCTGGATGACTGATGATCTGCTAGGTGATGTCCAGGACCAGCCGGCCGCGGCGAAGGCGACGGCCCCTGACCTGGCGGCCCTGCAGCCGGCCTATAAGGCGTACTTCCAGGTCAACCTCGCGAAGTTTAATGCGTCGCTGGCGCCTGGCTCACCGCGATCGCCCAGTTCACGGCCAGCATACGGGCACCCCGGTCGCCGTGACCGAGCCGGTCGCCGACTGCACCCGCAGCTGCGCGTGCTCACCGACGCAACCTGATCATCTGCGCGGTCCTGCCGGCCCGCAAGGCTGAGTCCTCGCCGCGGTGGCTGGCTCTGCGGACTCGCGCACCTCGCCATCCGGCCAGCCCAGGACAGAGCATCCACCGCGGGCCGCCTGCCGGAAGGGAAGTGAGCGGTAAAAAATGGCCCTTTCAGCCAGATTCCCGGCGATGACTTGAATTGCTGTTCTGGCAAGCTGGGTTGCCAGACCGCTAGCGGTCCTGGAGGCTTTGCAGATGGATGCCGGTTATGACGTGATAGTGGTCGGTGGCGGGGCCGCCGGACCGGCCGGAGCGATCGCGCTGGCCCGGTCGCGGCGCTCGGTGCTGGTCATCGACGACGGCGATCCGCGCAATGCCGCTGCCGGGCACGTGCACAACTTCCTGACTCGCGACGGCGCGGCCCCAGAAGAACTTTATGCTGCCGGCCGTGCGGAGCTGGAGGCCTATGCCGGGCAGGTCACCCGTGCCCGGGTGGACACTCTCCGGCGAGACGGCGACCTGTTCCGCGTCGGGGCAGACAGCAAAACGGTCACGGCTCGCAGGCTGCTGATCGCAACTGGTTCACGCGATGAGCTTCCCGACATTCCGGGTCTGGCGGCTCGGTGGGGTGTTGATGTGCTGCACTGCCCGTACTGCCACGGCTGGGAGGTCCGGGACCGGCGCATCGGCGTGCTGGCCACCGGGCCGATGGCCGTCCATCAGGCCCTGCTGTTCCGCCAGCTCAGCCCGCACGTCCTGCTGCTCCAGCACACCGGCCCGGCACCAGCGCCAGAAGAGCTGGAGCAGCTCGCCGCCCTGAAGATCCCCGTCGTGATCGGGACCGTGGTCGCCGTCGAAGCCGGTGACGATACCGGACTGACGGGAGTGCGGCTCGACGACGGCACGCACACCGGGTTGGACGCACTGGTCGTCGCGCCCGTGTGCCGGGCCCGCGCCGGCCTGCTCGCCCCGCTCGGCCTGCAGCCGGGCGAAGTACGGGCCGGGCAGCAGCTGATGGGCACCCAGATCGACGCGGACGCGACCGGCGCCACCACCGCAGCGGGCGTGTGGGTGGCCGGCAATGTCGCCAGCATCCAGGCTCAGGTAGTCAGCTCCGCCGCGGCCGGGCTCGCCGCGGCGGCCGCAATCAACGCCGACCTGATCAACGCCGACGCCGCCCGCGCGCTTCAAGCCTACCGCGACCAGCGCACCGACGTCGGCAACACCTGGGACCAGCGTTACGCCAGCATCGAGCAAGTCTGGAGCGGGCAGCCCAACACCGCGCTCGTCACCGAGATCACCGGCCTGCCGCCAGGCCGGGCGCTCGACGTCGGGTGCGGCGAGGGCGCCGACGCCATCTGGCTGGCCGCCAACGGCTGGGATGTCACAGCACTGGACGTCTCCCAGGTCGCACTCAAGCGCGCAGCCCGCCATGCCCGGGACGCTGGAGCGCCGGTGCAATGGCTTCACGCCGCGCTCACGGACGCAGCTCTCTCCGCCGGGACGTACGACCTGGTGTCAGCCCAGTACCCCGCGCTGCTGCGCACACCGGGCCGCGACGCTGAGCGCAAACTGCTCGGGGCCGTCGCGCCTGGCGGTGTGCTGCTTTTGGTGCATCATGCCGACATGGACACCAAGCAGGCAATCGAGCAAGCCCAGGCCGCCGGCATCAACCCCGCCGATTACGTGATGCCAGCCGACATCGCCGCGCTGCTCGACGACACCTGGCAGCGTGAGGTCAGCGAACAGCGACCGCGCCCCCCGCGCTCCGGCGCCGGCTCACACCACACCCACGACATCGTGCTGCGAGCACGACGTCTGCGATGAAGCCTGGCGGTACAGCATCCCAGCCTGCCTGCGGGGTTCCAGAACTCGGCTGCTGCTCCTGACCTGGCCTTGCGCGGCTCGCTCGTATTCATTGAGGCCGCCAAGGACAGGGCGGCGCTGGATTCGCTCTTCGGAAAGGTCCGCAAGTAGGTGATCGGGCCTCGGGGGCGGAGCTGGCGGCTGCGGTGGCGTCGCTTCCGTTGTGGTCTCGTACTCAGCCAGGACCTGTGGGGTGCCAAACAACGGTTAGGTGGCTTGAGCTGCGAGTTCGCTGGCCATGATGATCAGCTGCAACGAGGACCGCGGTGGGGAAGGTGCTCACCCGCATCGCTGCGGTCGGCGTAGTCGGCCGCTGCGGTCAATTGTCGGCGCCGGGTCACCTCGCCTGGTCGACAACGACGTTTCATATACGCACTGATCTTGCTGGGTGTCACAAGTGGGCCTCAAGCCCGATTCCCCAGTGTGAGAAGTGCATCTGCCGCTTGGGAGCCCGTTCGTGTGGCAGTCCTCGGGCGTAGACTGGCGAATCCCGACCCGGGTCAGATGCCCGGGCCGGGGAATACAGTTACCAGCGTGTCTAGGCAGTTCAGGCCCGTTCTGCGGACGGTGTCCGCAGCTGTCCGTGCGATGTGCCGTCTGGACGCCAGCGTTCACGGACATATAGCGGACAGGGTCGGTGCGGCGGCTGCTATTCGGGGGCGTTTTCCCAGCTCAGGCGCTATGTAGGATGACGTGGAGGAGCGGTCTGTAAAACCGTCGGCTCAGCCTACGATGGTTCGAACCCATCACCTGCCACACGCTGCGGAAACGGCCCGCTAGCTG
>JALYVS010000462.1 GCA_030853115.1 Actinomycetota bacterium | reverse complement strand
GCCGAACGCATCCGTTCCTCGCCTTATTACCCCGCTCTCACGCATCCGGTGCTACGCCGGATCCTGCCCGGCGCGGCCGCCTCGGCGCTGGGCGACGGGATGAGCGCGGTGGCGATCGCCTGGCTGGCGCTCACGCTGGCTCCCCCCGCCAGCCGCGGGTTGTGGGTCGGCGCGGCCGTCGCGGCCTACTCGCTGCCGGGCGCGGCTGGCGCGGTGGTGCTGCGTCGCTGGCTGCGCGGCCGGGGCGGGGCGCGGCTGGTGTTCGTGAACGCGGTGCTGCGCGCGCTGGCGCTGGGCCTGATCGGTGCCCTGGCCATCGCCCGGCAGCTCGATCTCGAGGCTTACGTGGCTTTGCTCGGGGTGTCCTCGGTGCTCAGCGCGTGGGGCGTGGCGGGAAAGTACACGCTGATCGCGGACCTGCTGCCGGCCGAGCACCGGATTGCCGGGAACACGGTCTTCGGCCTGGCCGACCAGCTGAGCCTGATGATCGGTCCCGCCCTGGCCGGGGTGGTGAGCGCGGTGGCGGGACCGGCCCTCGTCATCACCTTGGACGCCGCGAGCTGGGTTGTCCTCGCGATCAGCTACGCCCGCGTCGCCCCCCTCGCGGCCAGCCTGGCGGCGACGGCCACCGCGGCCCCGGCCGCTTCCCTCTCCGGACCGGCGTCTTCCCTCCCCGGGCCGGCGTCTTCCCCTCCCGGACCGGCGTCTTTGCTCTCCGGACCGGCGTCTTCCCCTCCCGGGCCGGCCTCGGCCCATCCCGGACCGGACATTGCCGCGCCCGCGGCGCCCGTCGACGTGGGGGCCTGGGCGGTGATCCGGTCCAGCCCGGTGCTGCCGGGCCTGCTGGCCCTGTCGTTCGTCTTTTACCTGCTCTACGGGCCGATCGAGGTAGCGCTGCCGATACACGTGGCGTCGGACCTGCACGGGTCGGCGGCGCTGCTGGGCATCTTCTGGGCGGTCTTCGGCGTCGGGGCGGTGATCGGCGAGCTTTCCGCGCCGTTCCTGCGGCGCTGGCCGGTATGGCCGATCATGACCGGGATCGTGATCGGCTGGGGCGTAGCGATCGTCCCGCTGGGCCTGCCCACGCCGCTGTGGGCCGGGCTTGCGGCTTTCTTCGCCGGCGCGGTCATCTGGGGCCCGTGGATGTCGCTGTCGATGGCGGTGCTCCAGGACGCCAGCCCGCCGGGGGCGCTGGCTCAGGTCATCGCGGCCAGGAGCTCGCTGCTCATCCTGGCCTCGCCGCTAGGTACCGC
Organism: Actinomycetota bacterium; assembly: GCA_030853115.1. GTDB lineage: Bacteria > Actinomycetota > Actinomycetes > Streptosporangiales > Streptosporangiaceae > Palsa-504. Next base: position 3,465 of record JALYVS010000462.1, on the reverse strand, counting down.
GCTCGGCGGCCCTATTGTCGCCGCCCTCGGCGCCCGCGGCACCCTGCTGACCTCCGGTCTGGCGACGATCGCGGTCGGCCTGCTGACCGCCGCGGTGCTCGCCCGCGCCCGGCAGGCCAGCCTCCGCCACTAGCTTCAGGTGTCCTTCATGTTGGCTCGGTAACCTTTAGTCACGACGGGCGGAACCAGCGCCCGGCTCAGAGGTTACCGAGAAGGTCCGTGGAGTAATTTCCGAAGACCTGACCACAGAATGGCTACATGAGCACAAACCGAGATAGGATACGCCGTGCCATAGCGGCCAGGGAAAATGGCCGGGGGAGAGTCCGCTCCGTCACCACCGCGGTCGGCATGGCCAGTGTGGTCACGGCAGGCGCCGTCGCCCTGACGCTGCCGGGCTCCACCCACAAGACCACCACATCAGCCGGCTCGTCATCAACGGGTTCGGCTTCGACGTCGGGAAAGTCGGCCTCGCCCTCGACCAGCTCAGGCTCGACCAGCTCGGGCACGTCCAGCTCAGGCACGTCTAGCTCTGGTACGTCTAGCTCTGGTACGTCCAGCTCCGGTACGTCCAGCTCCGGCACGTCCAGCTCCGGCACGTCCAGCTCGAACGGCATCAGCTCGAGTTCCACGCCGACCTCAAGCTCGGGTAGTAGCCAGGCCACCTCCGGCGGCTCGTAATGCTGCACGCCGCCCCCGGTCACGCCGCTGCCGGCCCGCCGGCCACCGCCACTGATGCTGTCGCGCCCGCCGCTGACACGCCCGTCGTCGCTGCTGCCGCCGATCCGGACGCAACGTCGGCTCGCTGGCGGGCGCTCGGCACGCTGGTCCAGCTGGTCGTGACCGACCCGGCGGCTCTGCCCGAGGCCCGCCGCCTGCTGACGGCCGACCTCGACGAGGTCGACCAGGCGTGCAGCCGGTTCCGCGCGGACTCCGAAATCCGCAACCTGCGGACGGCTCAGGGCCGTCCGGTGCGGGTCAGCCCGCTGCTCGCCGAGGCCATCGCGGTGGCCCTGCGGGCGGCCAGGCTAACCGACGGCGACGTCGACCCGACGGTGGGCGCGGCGATGTCGGCCATCGGATATGACCGCGACTTCGACCAGATTCCGCGCACCGGGCCGCCCTTGGCGGTAACCACCAGGACGGTGCCGGGCTGGCGCCAGGTGCACCTGGAGGGTCAGTCCCTGACCATGGCGGAAGGGATCCAGCTCGATCTCGGGGCCACGGCGAAGGCCTGGGCGGCCGACCGGTCCGCCGCCCGGATCGCCCTCGAGCTCGGCTGCGGCGTGCTGGTCAGCCTGGGCGGCGACACCGCGGTCGCGGGCCCGGTTCCCGACGGCGGATGGCGGGTCCGGGTGCAGGACGTGACCGGCTCGCCGGCCGACCCGCCAGCCGGCCCGTACGCGCTGATCGCGATCCATGCGGGCGGCCTGGCGACCTCGAGCACCGCCGCGCGTCGCTGGCAGCGCGGTGGTGACGTCTTGCATCACATCCTTGACCCGCGCACCGGCCGGCCCGCCGGTGCGGTGTGGCGTACCGTCTCGGTCGCCGCGGACAGCTGCGCGGACGCCAACGCGGCGAGCACCGCCGCGGTCATCCGCGGCGGCGAAGCCCTGGGCTGGCTGGCGAAGCTCGGGCTTCCCGCCCGGCTGGTCGACACTACCGGCGTCGTTTTCACGGTGGCGGGCTGGCCTGACGAATCAGAGCCAGCGCAGAAGTAGCTTTCAGGGTCCGCCGGCCGCGGCCCGCGAAACTAGCTGACGTGAACATGGAAAAGAATAAGCGACGGGACGGGGATTGCTGAGATGAGCGGGACCACCGCGTTCTGGTACGCCAGCCGCGCCACGGGAATCGTCGCGTTGCTGCTACTGACGGCCGTCTTCGTGCTGGGCATCGGGGTCAACCGCCAGGGCCGGCTGCCCGGCCTGCCCAGGTTCGCGGTGACCAGCCTACACAAGAACTTCTCCCTGCTCGCCGTGGCGTTCATCGTCGTCCACGTGATCACGGCGGTGCTCGACAGCTTCGTCAGCATCCCGCTGGCCTCCGGCGTCATCCCGTTCGCCTCGAGCTACGAGCGGCTCTGGCTCAGCCTGGGCGCGATCTCGTTCGACCTGATGATCGCGATAATAGTGACCAGCTTGCTGCGCAGCCACCTCAACCGGACTCTGTGGCGTACCGTTCACCTGCTCGCCTACCTGAGCTGGCCGGTCGCGTTCGCGCACAGCATCGGGGCGAGCAAGGACCTGCAGCAGGGCTGGCTGCTGTACCTCAGCATCGGCTGTGCCGTGCTGGTCGCGGGGGCGGTCATCTTCCGGCTGGCGCACGCGGCGCGTGAGGTCCCCCGGGCCGCCCGGGTGGCGAGCGTCTTCGCCGAGCACACCGCCGCGAGCTCCCGCTCGACCGGCCCGGCGCGGTCCCGAGAGAGGGTGTGACGATGACCACGACGGTGAACGAATCAGTGCCGGGCGGGACAGTCCGGCAGGCGGCAGGCCTGCCCCGGCTGCTGCCGGCCGCCCCGGAAGACCTCCGCGGTCACGTCGCCCGATACGGCCAGACGCCCTACCGGGGCCAGCCCGGACTACTGATCAACGATATCGAGACCTCCGGCCTGACCGGCCGGGGCGGTGCGGCCTTCCCGACGTACCGCAAGCTCGCCATCGTCGCCGCGGCCCGGGGCCGCAAGGTGATCGTCGCCAACGGGGCCGAGAGCGAGCCCGCGAGCCGCAAGGACGAACTGCTGCTGCGGGCCGCGCCTAACCTGGTCCTGGACGGCTTGCAGCTGGCGGCCGAGGCGATCGGGGCCAGCGAAGCGCACCTGTACCTGCACGCCGCGGCCAGCGCGGAGATCCTGCGGGCGATGGCCGAGCGGGCCGCCCGGGGCGTGGACATGGTCAAGGTCACGATCACGCAGGCTCCGCCGCGGTTCCTGGCGGGCCAGGAGTCGGCGCTGGTGAACCGGCTCGGCGGCGGCCCCGCGCTGCCCACTTTTACCCCGCCCCGGGTGACCGAGCGCGGCCTGGGCGGCGCGCCGACCCTGGTGCAGAACGTCGAGACCCTTGCGCACATCGCGCTCATCGCGCGCTACGGCCCGCGCTGGTTCCGCGCCGTGGGCACCAGCGCGGAACCGGGCAGCATGCTCACCACCGTCTACCGGCCGGCCGGTGACCGATCCCCTCAGAACCAGACGGCCCGGTGTCAGGTGTTCGAGGCGGAGATCGGCGTGCCCCTGCAAACCTTGCTCAGCACCGGGGCGCAGACCCAGGCGTGGCTGATCGGCGGCTATCACGGCAGCTGGCTGTCGCTGCCGCAGGCGGCCTCGCTCACCTTGGATAACGCCGCGCTGGCCAAGTACGGCGCCGCGGTCGGCGCGGGCGTGCTGGTGGCGCTGCCGTCCGACCGGTGCGGCCTGACCGAGGCGGCGCGGGTGGTCGGCTACCTGGCCGCGGAGTCGGCCGGGCAGTGCGGACC
>JALYVS010000094.1 GCA_030853115.1 Actinomycetota bacterium | reverse complement strand
GGGTCAGGCACGGGCTCGGGCCGGGGCGGGGCGAGCGCTCCGCCCTCACTCCACGACACGTCGGCCGGCAGCACCAGGGTGGCGATCTGGCCGCGGCGAGCCGCGGCGACGGCCCGCATCGCGTCCTGGGCCAGATCGCGGGTCGCGCCGCAGGTGTGCACCCAGCCGGATACGGTGCGCGCCAGCGCCTCGATGTCGGACTGCAAGGGCGAGTCGTACCGGGCGTGGCCGGTGGCGTGCCCCCCGACGACGGCCAGCACGGGGGTGCGGGCCCGGCGGGCGTTGTGCAGGTTGGCGAGCCCGTTGGCCAGGCCCGGGCCCAGGTGCAGCAGCACCGCGGCGGGCCTTCCGGCGATCCGCGCGTAGCCGTCGGCGGCCCCGGTCGCGACACCCTCGAACAACGCCAGCACCCCGCGCATCCGCGGCACGGAGTCCAGCGCGCTGACGAAGTGCATCTCCGACGTACCCGGGTTCATGAAACACGTGTCGACGCCCGCGCCAACCAGGCTGCCGATCAATGCCTGCGCCCCGATCATGGCCACGATCGTAAGCTGTTCCGATGGCAACCGGGAACGGGGACGGGTTCAGCGCTGGCACCTTCGACCGGATCGACGAGATCCTTCAGGCCGCGGTCCGGTCCGGCCGGGTCCCGGGGGTGGTGGCGGCGGTCGGCCGCGGCGAGGCTGTACACGTGGCTGCGGCGGGCCTGATGGCGGTGGGCGGAGCGCCGATGCGACCCGGCACGATGTTCCGGATTTCCTCGATTACCAAACCGATGACCGCGGCGGTGGTGCTCTCGCTGATCGACGACGGCGCGCTCGAGCTGACCGGCCCGGTCGAGGCGCTGCTGCCCGAGCTGGCCGGCCGCTGGGTGCTGCGCCGCCCGGACGGGCCTCTGGACGACGTGATGCCAGCCGAGCGGCCGGTGACCGTGCGCGACCTGCTCACCTTCACCTGGGCTTCGGGATGCAGGGTGCCATGTTCATGGCGGCCGAGCCGTGGCCCATTGTCACCGCCGTGCTGGAACGTAAGCTCGGCTCGTTCGGGCCGCCGCAGCCCGCGGTCAGCCCCGATCCGGACACCTGGATGGCCCGGCTGGGTGAGCTGCCGCTGCTGGCCCAGCCGGGTGAGCGATGGCTGTACCAGGCCGGGTCCCAGGTGCTCGGCGTACTGGCCGCGCGGGCGGCAGGCGCCCCGTTCGAGCAGGTGATGCGCGAACGGCTGCTCGCCCCGCTGGGCCTGCGAGACACCGCCTTCCATACCGCCGATAGCGCCCGGCTCGCCACCGCCTATAAGCGCCGCGACGGGCAGCTGACGGTCACCGATCCACCGGACGGGCAGTGGTCGCGGCCACCCGCCTTCCCCGACGGCGGCGGCGGGCTGGTGTCCACGGCCGGGGATGTGCTCGCCTTCGGCCAGCTGCTGCTGAGCGGGGGCGCCCCGGTGCTGACGCGCGCGACGGTCGCCGAGATGACCCGCGATCAGCTGACCGCCGGGCAGCGGGCCAGCGTCTGGCCCGGCTTCAGCTTCCTCGGCAATCGCGGCTGGGGCTATGGCCTGTCCGTGGTCGACGACGGCCGCTGCACCTGGGAGGGCGGGCTCGGCACCGCGTGGTCCATCGTGCCCGCGCAGAACCTGACCGTGGTGGTGCTCACCCAGCGCGCGGCCGACGAGACCGGGATGCCCGCCGTCTGTGACGACGTGCTGGCCGCCGCCCGGGCCGGCCTGGGCTAGGCGGAGGGAACCGACACCACGGGACCGTGCGCGTGGCTCAGCACCGCGTGGGTCACCGCGCCCGGACCGTGCGAGCCTGGGTGCCTGCCGATGACGACCAGGTCGGCGCGCGCGGACAGGCCAGCCAGCGCTCGGCCCGGGTGGCCGTAGACGACGTCCTGGCTGACCGGGACGTTGGGGTACTTGCCCCGCCAGTCGTCGAGCAGCGCCGTGAGCGTGCTGATGAGCTGCTCCTGGATCGCCCGCGCGCCGGGGGTGGCTAGGGCCTCCAGAGCCCGCGCCCGCTCCGATCGCGGCGTGTTCCAGGCGTGCACCGCGAGCAGGCTGGCGTTACGCAAGGTGGCCGCCTCGAACGCGAACGACAGCGCGGCGGCGCTGGTCTCCGGGTCCCCGATCCCGACGGCGACCTGCCGGTGCGTGGCCGTGGTCTCGTCCCGGACGACCACCACCGGGCACGGGGCGTGGGTGGCGGCGTACCGGCTGACCGACCCGAGGACCAGCGCGGTGAACGCGCCGGAGCCACGGGAGCCAACGACCAGCATCATCGCGCCCGATCCGCTCTCGGCGACCGCCTGGGCCGGCGCACCGGTCAGGCGATCAGTGTCGACCAGCAGGTCAGGGGATACCGTGGCGGCTCGCGCGGCCGCCGCGGCCAGGGCCCGGTCGCGGTCCTGAGACATGACGTCGGTGACGGTCTCCAGGCCGGGGCTAGCCGGGCGCTCCATCATCCGGGGCAGCAGCCCGGCGGCGGACACGATCCGGAGCGGGGCTTCGCGCAGCACCGCCTCCCGGGCGGCCCAGTCGACCGCTCGCAGCGATTCCTCCGAGCCATCCGTCGCGACCACCACCGGCTTTGCTGACATGCTGGACCTCCCTGAAGGTTATGCCTGCCAGAATGCTCTCATGGGAAATGACGTGGCAAATCCGGCGGGCTCTGTGGGTTCGGTGGGGTCGATCCTGAGCATCGGGTCGGCGGGCTCGATCCTGTCGATCGGTTCCACCGGTTCCATCCTCAGCATCGGTTCCTCCGGCTCGATCTTGAGCATCGGCTCGCTGGGCAGCGTGCTGTCCATCGGCTCGGTCGCCAGCGTCGGCTCGATCCTGTCGGCGCTGTCCCGATGGTCGGTGCTGGCCTGGCGCTCGGAGCGACCGGAAGTGGCCTCAGCGGGCTGAGTGAGCTCCGGTCATCATGGCCGCGAGGTCCTCGGGGTGCAGGAAGGAGGCCGGCGGCGGCGGTCCCCAGGCGAACAGCCCGCGGGCGCCCTCGAGGTCTTCCGGCGTCCACAGCTGGTCATCGACGATGCAGTCCATGTCCGAGTAGTACTCGGAGAAATTGCCCGCCGGGTCCTTGAGGTACCAGAAGAAATTCGATCCCGCGTAGTGGCGTCCCAGTCCCCAGACGTGCCGCTCGGGACGGCCTTCGAGCATCGCGAAGGCGCCGCGCCCGACGTCGTCGATATCGTCGACCTGCCAGGACGTGTGGTGCAGGAAGTTCACCGGGGCAGCCAGCACCAGCACGTTGTGGTGGTCGGTCGAGCAGCGCATGAACGCGCCGACATCCTTGATCCGGTCGCTGACCTTGAACCCGAGTCCGTCGGTGAAGAACGAGGTCGTAGCGCGATGGTCGGTGCTGCCGACCACGGCGTGACCAAGCTTGCGCGGCCGGACCGGATCCGGCCGGGTGAACCCGGGGGCCCGGCCATCCGGACGTGCCAGCCGGCCCGGGCCGTTGTAGACGGTGGCCGGGACCGGCGGCTGCCGCAATCGCGGGGCCACCTCCAAGGCGACCCGGACGCCGGTGACCGGCTCGACCGCTTCCAGTTGCGGGCCCGCGAGCACCGGGGGCACGCCGAGACGGGTCAGGCTGGCCCCGGCCCGGGCCAGGTCGTCCGCGTCGTCGACGCCCACCCGCAGGCCCAGCAGCCGCCGGGTGGGCGCGGGCAGGATCTGCAGCTGCCGGCCCGCGTCCCGGGTGCTGAACCAGCCGCCGGCTTCGGGGGCCAGGCCGAACTCGGTGTAGTAGGCGGCGGTTTCCTCGACGTTCGGCACGCCGATGGTGACCGAGAGCAGCCCGTGCAGGCTCATCGCGGGCTCGCGTCCGCCGCGACGAACCGGTGGCTCATCTCGCCGATGCCTTCGATGTAGCTGGTCAGCACGTCCCCGGGCGCCAGCCAGCGCTGCGGGTTGCGGCCCAGGCCGACCCCGGACGGCGTGCCGGTGAAGATGATGTCGCCCGGCAGCAGCGCCGTCACCCGGGAAAGCAGTTCGATCAGCTCGGGCACGCCGAAGATCAGCTCCCTGGTGCGGCTCTTCTGCACCTGCTCCCCGTTGATCGAGCAGCTGAGCTCCAGGTCCGCCGGGTTGGCGAACTCATCCACGGTGACCAGGTACGGGCCGACCGGCCCGAAGCCCGGATAGGACTTGCCCAGGCTGAACTGGGGCGGCGTCGAGGCCAGCTGCAGGATCCGCTCGGAGACGTCTTGACCGATGGAAAGGCCGGCCACGTAATCCCAGGCGGACCCGGCCGGGACGCTGGCCGCGGTGCGGCCGATGATGACCACCAGCTCGACTTCCCAGTCGGTGTGACCGCCGGGCGGCAGCGTGATGTCGGCGTACGGCCCGGTGATGCAGGACGGGAACTTGGTGAACACCGGCGGGTCCGCCTGGGGCTGGGCGAACCCGGATTCGGCGGCGTGCTCGCTGTAGTTCAGGCCGATGCCGAACACCTGACGCGGCGACGGCGACGGCGAGCCCAGCGCGGTGGGGGTGAACGGCTCCGGCTCGGGCAGCTCCGCCGAGGCGGCCCAGTCGGTGAACTCGGCCCAGCGCTCGTAGGCCGAGGCGGCGTCGGGCCCGAACCGGCCGCCGCTGGCCGCGTGGACGTCGACGGCGCCGGAAGACGGCGCGGTGCCCTGAATCAGGGCCAGACGCTGGTTGATGACGGCGATGCGCATGATGCTCCCAGTGGTGTCAGCGAGGTGAGGGGACGGGTGCGACCTCGATTCCGGCGCACCAGATACGCCGGATCGACTGGGTCGCGGTGATGTCCTGCAGCGGGTTGGCGTCGACCAGCACCAGGTCGGCCCGGCGCCCTGGCTCGATCACGCCGCGGTCGGCCAGCCCGAAGTAGTGCGCGGGCCGCGAGGTGGCGGCCCTCAGCGCGTCCAGCGTCGACAGCCCGGCGTCGACGAGGAGCTCGAGCTCGTGGTGCAGGCTGTCCCCGTGGCTGATCGTCGCGGGTACGCCCGGGCCGACGTTGGCGTCCGTTCCGGCCAGGATCGGGACGCCGGCCCGGTACATGACCGTCACGCTCTGCCGAGCCGCGTCGTAGTCGGCCCCCGGCGGGGCGGACTGCGCGATCACGCCCTCCATCATGGTAAGCGTCGGGACCAGGATGCGGCCGTCGGCGATCGCCCGGGCCGCGGCGGTCTCGTCCAGCGCCTTGTCCAGCGGCACATGGGTGAGCACGTTGACCCGCGCCAGCTGCGCCATCTCCACCGACTCATACGAGGAGGCGTGCGCCACCGTGAGCTTGCCGTGCTCCCGGGCCGCGGCCGTGAGCGCGTCGAGGGTGGCCTGGTCATGGCTGGGGGCCGGCCTGCCGATCACGATCTTGAGGTAGTCCGAGCCTTCCGCGACCCGGTCGGCGACGAACTGCGCCGCCTGCTCCGGGCCCGATATCAGCCCGCGCTGGCCGGTGACGGGGATGCGGGAGTGCGGGCTGCCCGGCGCGATGGCGGGCGTCCCGGCGCTGCGGATGTCGGTCAGCCCCCGGACCGCGCGCAGCGAGTCGACCAGCTCCGGCGGCGCGCAGGCCATGTCCAGCGCGGTGGTCACGCCGAATCCGCTCAGCCGCTCCAGCGCGTGCCGGTCGCGCACGTGCACGTGGGCGTCGATCAGCCCGGGCAGCAGCACGCCGCCGGCTCCGTCGACGGACTCGGCCCCGGACGCGTCCGAGCCGATGCGGGCCCCTTCGATCACCACCGTGCCCGGAGGCAGCAGCTGGCGGCCGTCGAACACGCGGACGTTCGTCACGGCGATCCTGCGGGCCGCGTTGCCCATGAGTGTCTCCTCGGTTCGTTCCGGGCCGGACGAGCAGGAACTCCCCCGGCCAAGGGTAAGCCGCCACGGGATGAATCATCGCCGGTGCGGACCGGCGCTGTACAGGCCACGAAGCGGAAACGGCGTGGCCTGGGGGCAGGCAGGGGGCCGTTCGGAAAAAAGCGGGCAGGAATTATCGCGGGGGCGCGGTTGTCGGTACCGGTACCAAGCGCGAGGAGGCAGACGATGGCGACAGTCGAGCTGACGGCCGAGAACTTCGAGTCGACGGTGCGGGCCGGCGGCCTGGTCCTGGTCGACTTCTGGGCGGAATGGTGCGGACCGTGCCGGACGTTCGGGCCGGTCTTCGAGAAGGTGTCCGAGCGGCACGCCGACATAGTGTTCGGCAAGATCGACACCGAAGCCCAGCCCGAGGTGGCGGCCACTTTCAAGATCGCTTCTATCCCGACGCTGATGATCGTCCGCGACAACGTGGTGCTGTACTCGCAGGCAGGCGCGCTGCCCGAGGCGGCCCTGGAACAGCTGATCGCCAAGGCCAGGGAACTCGACATGGACGAGGTCCGGGCGAGCATCGGCGTGCCCGCGGCGGGCGAGCAGGCGGCGGGTTAGGAGAGCACGCGGCGGCGGAAGTTGTGCAGGCCGATGGCCAGGAACACCGCGCCGAAGGCGGCCACCACCGGGTAGACGACGTACAGCTGCAGGTGCGGGGAGTTGGTGAACACGGCCCGCATCCCCTCGTTCACGTAGATCAGCGGGTTGAGCAGCACCAGGGTCTGCAGCCAGTGCCAGCCCCCGATCGTCACCGGCGACAGCTTGGTCCACGAGTAGTAGGTGCCGCCCAGGAACGTGATCGGCAAGATGATGAAGCCGAACATCAGGCCGATGTTCCTCGGCTCGAAGCCGGTGCCGAGCACCAGGCCGAGTCCGGCCATCGCGATGCAGGCCAGCGGTACGAACGTCACGATCAGCCACCAGTGCAGGACCAGGTGGGCGCTGACCCCCGGCGCGTGCACCACCGAGGCGATCGGCAGCACGATGATCGCCGACAGCACGCCCTGGGCCGCGCCGGAGAGCACCTTGGCCAGCGCCACCAGAGCGATCGGGCACGGCGCCTGGACCCGGTCCTCGATCTCCCGGGTGAAGCCGAACTCCTGCGCCATGGCCAGCGCGATCGACTGCACGCCCTGGAACATCACCGAGATCCCGACCACGCCGGGCACCAGGATGGTAGCGAAGGCCGACTCGGCGGCGGTGCCTTTCCCGCCGCCGATGCCCTGGCCGATCTTCGGGAACACGTAGAGGAACACGAAGCACAGCAGGAACGGCTGGATGATCGTGCGCAGCACGAACTCCCAGAAGTGCTTGCGCAGCACCACCACGTCGCGCAGCATCAGGGCGCCGAGCGCGGTCCAGCTCGCCGCGGCGACGGAACGGGTGGGCCCGCCGCCGATCGGCGGCGCGCTGGCCGGCGTGGGGGCCGGGGTCGGGGCCTTCGTCGTGGTGGCCATTAGTCGCGCAGGTCCTTCCCGGTCAAGCTGATGAACACGGTCTCCAGGGTGGGCTCGGCGATCGAGACGTCGACGAGCTCCAGACCGCCGCCTTCGGCGGCCAGCACGATGCGCGGCACCAGCCGGTCGCCGCCTTGCATGTGCAGCTCGAGCTTGTCGTCGGCGATCCGGGTCCTGGTAACGCCATCAACTTCTTTAGCCAGTAGCGTGGCCAGCCTCTGGATGTCGCCGGTGGTGCGCACGGTGACGATGGTGTCGGCGCCGGTGCTCTGCTTGAGCGCGGCCGGGGTGTCCAGAGCCAGGATCTTGCCGTGGTCCATGATCGCGACCCGCTGGCAGAGCCGTTCGGCTTCCTCCATGTAGTGCGTGGTCAGCAGGATCGTCTGACCTGCACCGTGCAGCTCGCCGAGCAGGTCCCACAGCGCCAGCCGGCTCTGCGGGTCCAGGCCCGCGGTCGGTTCGTCCAGGAACAGCACCGACGGACGGTGGAAGATGGCCCGCGCCACCATCAGCCGCTGCGCCATGCCGCCGGACAGCGCGTACACCGACGCCTTAGCCCACTTGGACAACTGGAACTGTTCGAGCAGGTCGGTGGCGATCTGCCGGGACTGGCTCGCCTTGATGCCGAACAGGCGGCCGTGGAAGTACAGGTTCTCCCACACGGTGAGCTGGCGGTCCAGGGTGTTCTGCTGCGAGACGATCCCGCTCAGCTGCTTGGCCAGCGCCGGATGGGCCGCGACATCGATGCCGCCGATGAAGGCCCGGCCTGAGGTCGGCACCACCCGGGTGGTGAGCATGCCGGCCGTGGTGGTCTTGCCTGCGCCGTTCGGGCCGAGGAGGCCGAAGATCTCCCCGGCCCTGACGTCAAGGTTAAGCTGGTCGACGGCGGTGAAGTCGGTGCCCGCATACACCTTGGTCAGGTCCTCGGTGTGGATGGCCACGGCCGGCTCGCCGTCGTTGCGGCCGGCCGGGGTGACCGGCGTTTGTACGGTGCTCATAGTCCACCCAGCCTAGGCGCTGGCCGGGGTCGGGGCTTGCGCTGGGCTGCGGGCTCGCGCTGGGCTGCGGGTTAGCGCTTGGCTGCGGCGAGCGCGGCGCGGACCGTGGCGGCGTGGGCGGGTGTGCCTGTCTCGTCGGAAAACGACCCGTAGGGCGCGCCGTAGCACGGGGTGCCGGCATCCTGCCGCCAGCTTTGCGCCAGGGTGCCTGTATCTACGGTGTCGTAGCCGATCGAGTCGAGGAATTCGGCCACCGCCGCCTTGGCCTTCTCGTCGTTACCCGCGATGGGCAGCGCGGTCCGGTCCGTGGCGCCGGACGGGCGGCTCAGCGAAGCCAGGTGCTTGAAGAAGATGTTGTTGAACACCTTCACCACCCGGGATTCCGGCAGGTACTGCTGCAGCAGCTCGCTGCAGGTCAGCGAGCCGTTGTCCAGCTCGGCGAGCTGTCCGTCACGCTCCGGGTAGTAGTTGCCTGTATCGAGAACGATCTGGCCGGCCAGCGCCGCGGCCGGAAGGCTGTCGTATGCCTTCACCGGGACTGAGACCACCACGAGATCGCCTGCCGTAGCGGCCTGCTGGCCGGTCGCGGCGCTCGCCCGCGGCCCCAGCTCCGCGACCAGATCCGTCAGCGTTTCCGGCCCGCGGGAATTGCTCAGCACCACGTCGTGCCCGGCCGCCACGCTGAGCCTGGCCACCGTTCCGCCGATCATCCCGCTGCCGATGAAACCTACTGTCATTGTCATGACCGCGCCAACCCCGGCTCGCGCCCGATCATTCCGGGCGGTGGCCGGCCCGGTCCGCAGGCATCGGCCCCGGGACAGGCCGGGGGCCCGAGGGATATGCCGGAGCCGGGACAGGCCGGGGGCCCGAGGGATATGCCGGAGCCGGGACAGGCCGGGCTGGAGTGTGGCTAGGGTGGGAGCCATGATGGAGCAGCGCCCATGAGGGTCACGATGATGCTCGCCGACCATGCCCAGGTGGCGGACGGCAAGCTGTTTATTTCCGGCGGCGGCTGGTCGATCTGCGGACCCGGCGCGTCACCGTGCGCGGTGGCGATACTCTTCCACGTGCCGTGGCAGGAGACCGACCGGAAGGTCAGCTTTACGCTGCGGCTGCTGGACGAAGACGGCCGCGGGGTGCATCAGCCGGGGCCGCAGAGCGCGGTTCCGGTCCACGTCAACGGGCACTTCGAGGCTCACAGGACGGCCGCCACGGCGCCCGGCTCGGAGATCACCGTGCCGATGTGCTTCAACATCATCCTGCAGCTCGAACCGGGCGGGCGTTACAGCTGGGCGCTGGAAATCGACGGGCACAGCGACGACGCCTGGCAGCTGTCCTTCGCCACCCGGCAGGCTCAGGCGGCCGCCCGCTAAGGCGGCCGGAGCTGGGATCGCCGGGGCTGGGATTGCCGGGGCTTGACCGCGCGGATGTGCAGGAACAAGGGGATCCGCTGCCAGCGCCTGCTGTCCGGATGGTCTGTGACGACCTCGTCGGAGGCCCGCACTTCCCTGATCGCCTCGATCAGCAGGCCCGCCGTCTCCAGGGCGCGGCTGTAGGCCTCAATCGGCCGGTGCTCACTGTGGAAGGTCAGCTGGATGCCACCCCGGTCGGCGACCCAGTCGGCCGGCGCCTGGTCGAGGTACGAGCCGTCGATCACGAACGGGGCGGTGGGATCCCGGCCCTGGAACGATCCGGCTGAGTTGACCGGGTGCGGGATCGCGGCGCACAGCCGGCCGCCGCGCTCGAGCACCCGGGCCGCCTCGGCGACGGCCTCCGGCATCCGGTCCATGTCGTGCAGGCTCATGTAGGCCACCACGAGGCCGAACGTCTCGTCGGGGAAGGGCAGCGCGGCCGCGTCGGCGAGCACGGCCGGCGCCGCGGCGTCATGGCTGGCCGCCAGGCGGACCATGGCCGGCGAAGCGTCGACTCCGGCGACCCGGTAACCGCGGGAGCGCAGGAGCCGGCCAAGCCGCCCCTCCCCGCAACCCAGGTCCAGGGTCCGTCCTCCCGGCCCGGGCAGGAGGTCGAGCAGGGCGGGCAAGTTGATGGTTTCATGAGCGCCGTCCTGGCCTGGCGTTCGGGCAAATTCGGCCCAGCTACCGGCCTGCGACTCCCAGCCGTCCCGCATCCTCACGGGGAAAGCCTGCCATACGCTGGCGCCGGGTTTCCCGGCTGACGGCGGAGGTTGAGCAGTGACGATCAGGTGTATAGCTCTTCGTCCAGCTCGTTGACTTTGACGAGGAGGCCGTCCGGGGTACTGATCTGCAGTTGCCGGCCGAAGCCTTGGTCGGTGACGGGCTGCACGATGGTGACCCCGGCATCGCGCAGGCGCCGTTCGACGACGTCGAGGGGTTCGCCGGTGTCAAAGTTCAGCTCGACCAGGCCCTCGTTCTGTTCCGGGTTCGGCGGGTGAGCGAGCAGGCCGAGGCGAGAGGAGCCGATCTGCATCATGACGAAATCGCCGTCTCTGCTGCCGTGAGCCACGGTGGCGCCGAGGGCCTCGTAGAAAGCCACGGCGGCATCCATTCGCTCGACGTGGACCATCGGCTGCAGGCTGAGTCCGGCTCCCGGCTCGGACGATGGGTGGGTCATCGGGCTTATCCTGCGGCTTCCGCGGCGCTGGCGTGGGCCAGATCCACCTCGAACTCCACCACGACCTCGTCGCGGAGCTTGAGCGCGCCGAAGAAGCCGCTGTACGGCTTGATCCCGAAGGCTGACTGCTGCACGGTGGCGGTGCCCCGGTACCGTCCTGGTCCGGGCTCAGTCACCTGCAGCCGGGACGCCTGCGTCTTGCCGTTGAGCGTGAGGCTCCCCTCGACCGCTCCGCCGCTCGAACCGAAGCGGACGATCCGCGAGGAGGTAAAGCTGGCCGAGCCGTCGCCCAGGATCCCGCCCATCGTCTTCTTGATGTCCCGGCGGTCTTTGTCGCTGAGCGGCTTGGCCCCGCCGGCCCCCTCCCGGACCTCCAGCGAACTGAGGTCCAGGTCCGCGATGACCTTCGCGGCCGCGACCCCGCCGTCATCCTCGGCCGGCACCTCGACCTGCGCCGACCACCGGGTGAACTCGATCGTCAGGTCATGGCCCACCTTGGCGGCGAGCCCGGCCCGGCTGGTCTTGATGACCACGCGGGCGGTGTCCGGGCCGAACCGGAAGCTTCGTGAATTTACAGTCACTGGCCCACCGTAAGCGGTTACGCGGCAGAAGGTCTACTCGGGTTTCGGCGGCGCTGAAAAAACTCTCCGCTATTCGGACAATCCGGTAATCGGGATTACAAGGGTATCAGGCGCCACCCGATAGCGGGAATGCGAGTTTGGTATCAGGGTAGGGGGAAATCGCCGAAAAGCTCCCGGATGCGCCGTAGATCACGCAACCGCGGCTCGGTGGACCCGCCGACCCAGCGACTGACCGTCTTTACCGAAACCCCGAGCTGGCGGGCGGCCGCCTCCATGGTCATGCCTTCGCGGCGCAGCACACCGGCCATCCAGTCGGCGAATGCCGTCTCGTCGGTGGCGTCGGACCCGGCTGGGGCTCCGGCCCGGCGGGCGGCCGCCCCCATCGCCATCGCGTCGGATTTGAGCAGCGAGGTCAGGGCATCCAGGCCCGCGGCCGTCTGGACCTGAGCGCCGGAACGCAGCACGTCCACCTCGACGTGGTCGGGAAAGATGCGGAAGGAGATGTTGATCGCGCCGGTCGGGCCGGCCGCCTCGAGCAGCGCGTGGGCGACCGTCTCGCCCACCTCGCGGTTATCTTCCTCGGACAGCGGCGACTGGGCCAGGCAGCGGCGGACGAAATCCCGGACGTCCGGGATCGAGGACGGCCGGGCGGGGAACGTCTGCGACAAGACCACGACGGGTACAACTTCGATATTGTCGCTGATCAAGTCACTCGGCTTCTCCATCGCCGCCCTCCGGTCGCGGATTTGTGAAAACTACCCGGGTGCGTGCTGTCACCGGGTATGACAAAAGAGTACGTTGAAAATGTCCGTGCGGACGAGCCAGAACGGTCAGACATATGTGTCCAGGTGGGTGACTTTTGTGTCTCGATCTGTCTTGAGATCTCTACTGCGCAGGTCTACTCTGATGGAACCGGCGATGACCCACGGTTATCACCGGCCGATTGAGCATGTGATGAGCGGTCAGCTGGGCGGCCTCTGCCGTCAACGATCTACTGTGGCGCGACGAGAATGGGCTCGCCCGCCTCAGCGATACCGCACGGCCCTTTTTCCGTCGGCCGCACCAGGCCGGCCAGGTCGGCACTATGCACCGGCGTGATCTGGGCGCAGGCAACCGGGCAGGCGGCCCAGTGCCGCCCTCTGGCGGGCCCGCGTCTCGCGCACGCGTGACCTTAACCCGGGCGCCCGCGAACGCGGACCGCCCTACGAAGGGGTGGGCGCTATGACCCAGGCCACGGAGGAACCAGTCCTCCACATTCTTTGGATGAACGGGGGCCTCAGCTGCGACGGCGACTCAGTCGCGCTGACCGCCGCCACCCAGCCCAGTATCGAGGAAATCGTGCTCGGCGCGCTGCCGGGACTGCCCAAGGTCGCGGTGCACTGGCCGCTCATCGACTTCGAGTGCGGCCCCGAAACTGGCGCCGACACCTTTATTGAGTGGTGGCATAAGGCCGACCGAGGCGAACTCGACCCGTTCGTGCTCGTCGTCGAAGGGTCCATTCCGAACGAGGACATCAAGTCCGAGGGGTACTGGACCGGCTTCGGCAACAACCCGGCGACGGGCCAGCCGATGACGACTAACGAATGGCTCGACCGGCTGGCCCCTAAGGCCACGGCTATCCTGGCGGTCGGCACCTGCGCCACCTACGGCGGCATCCACGCGATGGCGGGCAACCCGACCGGCGCCATGGGCGTACCGGACTACCTGGGCTGGGACTACAAGTCCAAGGCCGGACTGCCGATCGTCTGCGTCCCCGGCTGCCCGATCCAGCCGGACAACCTGTCCGAGACCATCCTGTACCTGCTCTACCAGGTCGCGGGCCAGGCGCCGATGATCCCGCTCGACGAGGCCCTGCGGCCGCGCTGGCTGTTCGACGCCACCGTCCACCAGGGTTGCGACCGGGCCGGATACTACGAGGAAGGCGACTTCGCCAACGAGTACGGCTCGCCGAAATGCCTGGTCAAGCTGGGCTGCTGGGGACCCGTGGTCAAGTGCAACGTGCCGAAGCGGGGCTGGATCAACGGCGTCGGCGGCTGCCCGAACGTGGGTGGCATCTGCATCGCGTGCACCATGCCGGGGTTCCCCGACAAGTTCATGCCGTTCATGGACAAGCCGCCGGGCTCGACGATGTCCACGACCGCCAGCGGAATGTACGGCACGGTGATCCGCAGCCTGCGCGGCTTCACCGCCCGCACCGCGGACAAGGAACCGAAGTGGCGCTCGAAGGGCTCTGAACTCCGCACCGGCTACCAGAAGACTTGGTGACACGATGACAACCGTAGAAAACGAAGTTCCGTCGGTTTCCGACCAGCGGCAGCTCACCGAGATGGCCTGGGATCCCATTACCCGGATCGTCGGCAGCCTCGGCATTTACACCAAAATCGACTTCAAGGCCAAGACGGTCGCGGAGTGCCACAGCACGTCGTCGATCTTCCGCGGCTACAGCATCTTCATGAAGGGGAAAGACCCCCGGGACGCGCACTTCATCACCAGCCGCATCTGCGGGATCTGCGGTGACAACCACGCGACCTGTTCCGTCTACGCCCAGAACATGGCCTACGGCGTCCGCCCGCCGCACCTCGGTGAGTGGATCATCAACCTGGGCGAGGCCGCGGAGTACATGTTCGACCACAACATCTTCCAGGAGAACCTGGTCGGGGTCGACTACTGCGAGAAGATGGTCGCCGAGACCAACCCCGGTGTGCTGGAACTGGCCAATCACACCGAGGCGCCGCACGCCGGCGAGCACGGCTACAAGACCATCGGCGACATCATGCGCTCGCTGAACCCGCTGGAAGGCGAGTTCTACCGCGAGGCGCTCCAGGTCAGCCGGTCCACCAGGGAAATGTTCTGCCTGATGGAAGGCCGCCACGTTCACCCGTCCACGCTGTATCCCGGCGGGGTCGGCACGGTCGCGACGGTCCAGCTGTTCACCGACTACCTGACCCGGCTGATGCGCTACGTGGAATTCATGAAGCGGGTCGTGCCGATGCACGACGACCTGTTCGACTTCTTCTACGACGCGCTGCCCGGATACGAAGAGGTCGGCCGGCGGCGGGTGCTGCTCGGCTGCTGGGGCAGTCTCCAGGACCCCGAGCACTGCGACTTCACCTACCGCAACATGGCCGACTGGGGCCGCAAGATGTTCGTCACGCCCGGGGTGGTCGTCGACGGCAAGCTGCTCACCACCAGCCTGGTCGACATCAACCTGGGCATCCGGATCCTGCTCGGTCACTCGTACTACGAGGACTGGGAAGACAAGGAAATGTTCGTCACCCACGACGAGCTCGGCAACCCGGTCGACCGGCGTCACCCGTGGAACCAGCACACGATCCCACGGCCGCAAAAGCGCGACTTCGACGACAAGTACAGCTGGACCATGTCGCCGCGCTGGTGGGACGGGAACGACCACCTGCCGCTCGACACCGGCGGCGGCCCCATCGCCCGCCTCTGGTCCACCGCGCTGGCCGGCCTGGTCGACTGCGGCTACGTGCAGTCCACCGGCCACAGCGTGAAGATCAACCTGCCGAAGACCATGTCCCGGCCGGAAAAGACCTTCGAGTGGAAGATCCCGGTCGACAAGCAAGGCCAGCCGCTGTCCAACGCGATCGAGCGGAACCGGGCCCGGACCTACTTCCAGGCCTACTCCGCCGGGGTCGCGCTGTACTTCGTCGAGCAGGCCCTGGCCGAAATCCGCGCCGGGCGCACCAAGACGTGGGAATCCTTCAACGTGCCCCAGGACGCGAACAGCTGCGGCTTCACCGAAGCGGTCCGCGGTGTCCTGTCGCACCACATGGTGATCAGGGACGGGAAGATCGCGAACTACCACCCGTACCCGCCCACCCCGTGGAACGGCAGCGTGCGCGACAGTTACGAGACCCCCGGCCCGTACGAGGACGCGGTGCAGAACACGCCGATCTTCGAGGAGAACTCGCCGGACAACTTCAAGGGCATCGACATCATGCGCGCGGTCCGCAGTTTCGACCCGTGCCTGCCCTGCGGAGTGCACATGTACCTGGGCAACGGCAAGACGCTCAACACGGTGCACTCTCCGACGGGAACCACCCTGGCGATGTAACGCCGGGGAACCTTCGACGCAGCGGTCACCACTGGGAGGGCAGATGGCCTCGGGTCATGATGCGCAGGTAGCGGGCGAACGGATCGAGGCGCTGCTCGCCAAGCTTCGATCCGACGCCCGGCCGCAGGTCGCCGAGGCCGCGGAGGAACTGGTCGGCTGCCTGGTCGAGCTGTACGGTGCCGGGCTGGCCCAGATCGTCCAGATCCTGCGCGCCGACGCCGGCGCGGACGGCTCGGGCCCGCGACTGCTTGAACGCCTGGTCGCGGACCCGCTGGTGGAGAGCCTGCTGCTGGTGCATGACCTGCACCCGCTCGACGTCGGAGCCCGCGTCCAGCGGGTCATCGACGAGGTGCTGCCCCAGTTCGGCTCGCACGCGGGCACGGCCGAGTATCAGGGCATCGATGATCAGGGCGTGATTCACCTGCGCCTGGAGGAGGCAGGCGGCCACGGCTGCGGGTCCTCGACGGGCGCCGTCCAGGCGGCCCTGGAGGAATCGATCGCCGCGGCCGCCCCGGAGGCGGCCGGCCTCAGCATCGAGGTCGTCGAGTTGCCCGCCGAGCTTCCGCTGCTGCAGATCGGCCGCCGCCCGGCGGGTCTCCAGGGGACCCGGTGACCGCCTGGGGTGCCCCCGGGGGTCCCGGGACCGGGACCCCCGGGACCTCTGGGACCGGTCTTCGCCGCTTCGTCAAACGGGCGGCCGGTACCCAGCGGCTGGACTCCCAGCCGCTGGGTACCGTGCCCGTCGCTGCGCCGCCACCCGTGACGTCGGCTTCGCCTGCCGGGG
>JALYVS010000461.1 GCA_030853115.1 Actinomycetota bacterium | reverse complement strand
CTCAAGCACCTCACCATCGCGGATGCGGGACCAGAACCGCCGCCGGACATCGACCGGCAGAGCAGGACGACCCATAATCGAGCCTCACCTCAGGAGAGGTGTTGCGTTGACCGGTTGAATCCGCCGAGGCTGGAGATAACGAAAGGGCTGACGCACGGGGAGATCGCCGCACACCTGGCCGAGGTGTACGGCGCCGAGGTCTCCAAGCAGACCATTACCACGATCACCGACCGGGTCATGGAAGGAATGGCCGAATGGCAGAGCCGGCCATTGGATTCCGTGTACGCGGTGATCTTCATCGACGCCATTAACGTGAAGATCCGCGAGGGCCAGGTGGCGAACCGGCCTATCTATCTTGCCCTGGGCGTCACCGTGGACGGGGAGCGCGATGTCCTGGGCCTGTGGGCCGGCGAGCACGGCGACGGGGAAGGCGCCAAGTACTGGCTGCGCGTCTTGTCGGAAATCAAGAACCGCGGCGTCCGGGACGTGTGCCTGCTGGTCTGCGACGGGCTCAAGGGCCTGCCGGACGCGGTGAGCGCGGTGTGGGAGAAGACCATCGTGCAAACATGTATTGTCCATCTCCTGCGGAATTCGTTCAAGTACGCGTCGAAAAGGGACTGGGCGCAAATCGCGAAAGACCTCAAGCCCGTTTACACCGCCGCGTCCGAATCCGAGGCACTCGACCGGTTCGCCGATTTCTCCGGCAAATGGGAGAAACGCTATCCCGCTATTATACGGCTGTGGGAGAACGCGTGGGCTGAATTCGTGCCGTTCCTGCGGTTTGACCGGGAAATAAGGACGGTGATCTGCACGACCAACGCGATCGAGTCGATTAATGCCCGGTTGCGGCGGGCGGTGAATGCCCGGGGTCACTTCCTATCAGTTACGTGGAATCAAGGACCGGGCAGCGGGAGTCTCCGCTACGGTCTGGCCGGTAGCTGGAAGGAGAGTCCGTGCCTGTCGAGTTCGGGGAGAAGTGGCCGGTGCTGGGCCGGCACGAGCTGGCGTGCGGGTGGCTGCAGATCTGGGCCGACCTGGGACGCGCGCCCCGGACGATCGACGCGTATGCCCGCGGGCTGGCCGAGTACCTGGACGTCTGCGAGCGGGAGAACGTCGATCCGGCCACGGCCAACCGCGCCCACGTCGCGGTGTTCGTCAGGGAGCTGACCAGCAGGCCGAGCCGCCGCGGTTCCAACGTCATCTCGATCGACTCCGGCGCCGGGCTGTCGAACGCTACGATCCAGCAGCGGCTCGTCCCGGTCCGCCTGTTCTATGACCACCTCATCGAGGAAGGGCTGCGGGAGTCCAACCCGGTCGGCCGGGGGAAGTACACGCCCGGCCGGAGGTTCGGCGGCCACGAGCGGGGCCTCGTGCCGCGGCTGGTCAAGCTGCCGTGGATCCCCGACGAGCGGCAGTGGGCCGCTGTTCTCCGCATGGCGGCTGAGGAGCCGGTTCGCAACCGGGTGATGCTCGCCCTGGCCTACGACGCTGCGCTGCGGCGGGAAGAGCTGTGCCTGCTCGGCACCGAGGACATCGACCCCGGCCGGCGGACGCTGCGGGTCAAGGCGGAGAACACCAAGAACCGGATGGAGCGCGTAGTGCCGTACTCGGCGGCGACCGGCGTGCTGCTGTCGTCCTATCTGGCCCACCGGGCGAGGATCAGCCGGGCGAGGGGGCCGCTGTTCCTGTCGGAGTCGCGCCGCAACTACGGGCAGCCGGTGACGTTGTGGACCTGGTCCAAGGTCGTGCGGCGGATCGCGGTCGATTCCGGGGTAGAGCGGTTCTCCACCCATACCACCAGGCACCTGTGCCTGACCGACCTGGCCCGGATGGGCTGGGAACTGCACGCCATCTCGGCGTTCGCCGGCCACAGGTCGAGCGAGTCCACGCTTCGCTATATCCACCTGTCCGGCCGCGACCTCGCCGAAAAGCTCAGCAGGTCCATGGACCACATCCACGCCTGGCGGGTAGAGACGCTCGCCCGCCTCGGCGAGCAGTCAGCCGGGGAGCGCTGAGCGTGACCGGGGCATCTTCGGCGGCTGCCGCCGGCGCGGCCGGCCCTGCGGCCTGGCCATGGCCCGTTGACCTGGAACGCTGCCACCGGCAGGGCCAGCTCTCCGTGACCGAGGTGGACGGCCTGCGCGTTCTCGGGCTGGAACTGCTCCGGTGCGCTGACCGCGACCTGGGCTCGGCGCCCTGGCGGGCGGTCCGGAAGCTGGTGCAGCCGCTCGACGACGCCCGGTCCGCGTTGCACTGGCATCCAGATAACCGCCATCAGCGGAGGTTCGCCCGGGACGCGGCCGCGCTCGTGCTGACACGGTGCGCCGAGCTGGGCCGGCCGTACTGGACGTGGCCCGCGCAGGACTGGGCCGGCCTGATCGGGGCCGGCGCCGGCGAGCTCCGGCAGTCGTGGCCGGGGCAGGTGGGCTCCAGCGCACGCCCGTATCTGCTCGCCTACGCCTACCTGCTGGGCGGATTTACCGCGTTCGACCGCGTCGGGCGCTTCCACCGCCAGTCGCTGGCCTCGCGCGTGTTCGGCAAAGACCCGGTTGACGATGCCATCGGGCAGATCCGCGACGTGCTCGCCGGCTGGGGCTACCATCGCCGGTGCGAACGAGACCTGACGTCCGTGATCTGCCACGTGCTGCTGCTCAACCGCAGCCCGCGGCTGGAGGACCTGTCCAGCGAGACGCTGGCCCGGTTGCGCACTGATCCCGCGATGGGACAGTACTTTCCCGGAGACCTGCACGGCGTCCACCGGGCCGTGGCCGCTCTCGGGCACGCGGAACCGCCGGCCGCGCCGAAGTACGGTGACGGGCCGGCCGTGATCACGGGAGCAGCGGGCGCCTGGGCAGGCTGGGTCGAGCGGTGGCACGCGACGTCGACCCTGGCGCCCGTCACCCGCGGCATCTACCGCGTCGTGCTGGCCAAGATGGGCCGCTGGCTGGCCGGGGAGCACCCGGAGATCACCGAGCCCGCCCACTGGACCCGGCAGACCTGCGCGTCCTGGGTCGCGGCCGTCGACCGGATGGCCGTCGGCGACTACTCCCAGTCGCTGGACGGCAAGCGTGGCCGGGTTGGCGAGCCCCTGTCGCCCAAGACCAAGTCAAGTTACCTGCGGATGGCCCGCGCGTTCTTCCGACCTGCACGAATGGGAGTGGATCCCCCGCAGGTTCGACCCGGCCAAGGCCCTGGGAGCACCGCGCAGCCTGCGCGCCCTGCTCGGGCCGGACCCCCGTGTGATCGCCGACGACATCTGGGCCAAGATGCTGTGGGCCGGGCTCAACCTGGAGGCTGCCGACCTGCCCCGCGCCGACCGCCGCGTCCACCCCTTCGAGATGATCCGCGCAATCACCCTCACCTGGCTGTTCTCCGGTCAGCGCAGCGATGAGATCGCCCGGCTGCGCGTCGGCTGCGTCCGCTGGCAGCACGACGGAACGCCCGTCGCCAGCGACAGCGGCCAGGTTCTCGCCCGGGACGTGGTCTGCCTCCTGGACGTCCCCGTCCACAAGACCGGCACGGCGTTCACCAAGCCCGTGGACCCCCTGCTGGGCCAGGCCATCCAGGCGTGGCAGGCCATCCGGCCGGACCAGCCGAAACTGCTGGACCGCAAGACCAGCGAACAGGTGGATTTCCTGTTCGCCGTCCGCGCCAAACGGGTCGCCAAGCACTACATCAACGAGAAGATCATCCCGGTGCTCTGCGCCAAGGCCGGAGTCCCCGCCGCCGACATCCGCGGGAAGATCACCAGCCACCGCGCCCGGTCCACGATCGCGTCCCAGCTCTACAACGCCAAGGAGCCGATGACGCTGTTCGAGCTGCAGGCCTGGCTGGGGCATGCCTCTCCCGAAACCACACAGCACTACGCGAAGATCACCCCGAACACGCTGACCAGGGCCTATAAGGACGCCGGCTACTTCGAGCGCAACGTCCGCACCATCGAGGTCCTCATCGACCGCGACGCCGTCGCCTCCGGGCAGGGCGAAGCGGGCGAGCCCTGGCAGCACTACGACCTCGGCCACGGGCTGTGCTCCTACACCTTCTTCGAGCAGTGCCAGCACCGCATGGCCTGCGCCAAGTGCGACTTCTACATCCCGAAGGACTCGTCCCGGGCGCAGCTGCTCGAAGCGAAGGCCAACCTCCAGCGGCTGCTCGTCGCCATTCCGCTCACCGACGACGAGAAGGCCGCCGTCGACGACGGCCAGGAAGCACTCGACAAGCTACTCGACCGGCTCGCCGACACCCCGGCGCCCGACGGGTCCACGCCCCGCCAGCTCGCCTGCGAGGCCGCCGAGACTCCGCTGCTGCAGATCTTGCCCGGCCCGCCGTCCTGACCGGCAGCGTCCCATAGAACCCCAAGAAATCAGGCGGCCGCTTGACGCGGCCTCAGATTCCACATAACGACCGAGCAGGCCGGGCGGAAGTGCCTGTACCTGGCGATCATGAGCCTGGATCCCACCGGCCGCGGCCGGAAGCGGTGGACCAACCGGTGGAAGGCTGCCCTGAACGCCTTCGACATCACCTTCGACGGCCGCCTGAGCGCGGGACGCAAGTAACAACAGAGGAAGAAGTTACACCGAAGACTCTACAGACCCGGGTTGGGTGGTGCTCGGGCTGGTGAGAGCGGCTGGGCACAGGTCATGATCGTCTGTCAGCGGGTGGTGTGCTGGCGGGTGAGGACGAGCAGGGCGCGCAGCAAGGTGGTGGCCTTGCCGGGGTTC
>JALYVS010000093.1 GCA_030853115.1 Actinomycetota bacterium | reverse complement strand
GACCGCTGCCAGTCCCGACTGGAGGCACCATGCCCGTCATCCGTCACCCGAGCCAGTTTGAATCTCACAGCGAGTCCGGCTGGGTCAGCCAGGCCTGGGCGGGCGCCGAGGTGTTCGGCGAGCCGGTGCCGATGACGGTGCGCCGGCACCGGCTGGAGCCAGCTGCCGGCAGCGCGCAGATACCGCTGGGCGGCCAGGAAGCCTTCGTTTACGTGACCGCAGGCCTGGGCGCCGCCCGGGTGGCCGGCGAGACCTTTCCGCTCGCCCGCGAGAGCGTGCTCTGGCTGGCCGGCTGCTCCGGCCTCGACCTCGAGGCGGGCCCCGACGGCCTGGACGTGCTGGTCGCCGAGTCGGCCGCCAGCAGCGCCGTGGCACCGAGGCCGCTGCGCAAGCTGCTGACAGCTGCCGATCTGCCCCACCTGGTGTCCACCCGCGACACCCGCGACCGGCTGGACCTGGTCACCGACGACGTGCCCGTGGGCGCCACGCTGATCCGCGCGGACCGGATCCGCTACAACCCCGGCGACACCGCAGCCGCCCATTATCACACCGACTGTCATCACGTGTTCTGCGTGCTGGCGGGGTCCGGGCTGCTGTACGCGGACGAGCACGGCTACCGGCTGACCGCCGGCGACAGTGCTCTCGTCGGCCCGGGCGAGGTGCACTGGTTCGAGAACGACACTCCCGAGGACTTCTCCTTCGTAGAGTTCTGGGCACCGCGGCCGACCCAGACCATCTGGACCGTGACCGGAGATGTCTGCACCTGGGCGCCCGCCGACTAACACGGTGAGCGCCGCCGCCTGAGGCCGTTATCTCCCCGAGGGAGCACCCGTGATCCGAAACGCGTGGTACGTGGCTGGTTTCAGCCAGGAGTTCCAGCCCGGCACCATCGCAGGGCAGGTGATCGCCGGCAGGCCGCTGGTGCTGTGGCGAACACGCGCCGGGGAGGCCGTGGCCCTCGACGCCCGCTGTGCCCACAAGCGCTTCCCGCTCTGGCATGGCAGGCTGCTCGACGGCGACGTGCTCGAATGCGCGTACCACGGCTTCGCCTACGACCCTTCCGGGCGCTGCGTAGCGATCCCGGCGCTGCACGAGCAGCAGGAGAAGATCCCGCAGACCGCCAGGCAGCACAGGTTCCCCGTGCGCGAGCAAGACGGTGTGGTGTGGCTGTGGCCGGGTGACCGCGAGCCCCCGGCCAGCCCGCCGCCCACCCCCGAGATCGGCGCGAGCGACTGGGAGACCATCCGCACGGAGCCGATGGAAGTCGCGGCGAACGCGCGGCTGCTGATCGAGAACCTGTTCGACCTGACCCACTTCTACCCGCTGCACGCAGGAAACATAGGCTCGCTGGCGGACGCGCAGGTCCCGGTCGAGATCGAGCGCGGGGAGCGCGACGGGATCCCGTATCTCAAGACCATCAGGCGTCGGAGCAATTTCGCGCTGCCGCCGATGACGCGGGACCGGTTCGGCCTGCAGGTCGCGGACCAGGCGCAGGAGCACGAGATGGTCGGGCCCGGCCTCTTCCACGTGGTCGTCCGGGTAGCCCCGCCCGGCGAGCTCGGCAGCGCAGGCGAACAGGGCTTCGTGCTGTATCAGAGCATCACCCCGCAGGACGAGTCACATCACATATGGCGCCGGTCGATCTCCTGCCGGGCCGGGACACGCTGGGCCGGCTCTCCAGGCCGGAGCCTGCTAGAGGCGATCGTCGCGGGAGCGCCCACGGTCATCGCGCAGGACCGCTGGGCCATCGAAGAACAGCAGAAGATGTTCGCCTACCCGGACGAGGGATACCGGGAGGTCCACATCAAGACCGACGGCGCGGTGGTGATGGCGCGGCAGATCCTGGATGACCTGGAAGCCGCCGAGGGCTCGGCTGGCCTGCCGCAGGTTCGCACCCAGCGAGCGCGCCGGTCCGCCGACGTCGCATGAGCGGAGACGAGCCCGCGCGCTGGGGATTCTGCGAGCGCTGCGAGCGGTGGCGGCTCAGTCCCGGGTGGGGCGAGCCGGCCGCATGCCCGGAGTGCGGCGCGCCGCCCCGGCCACTGGAGTCCTGGTCTGGCGGGACCGGACGGGTCCTGCTCGTCCTTGACCTGCCGCCCGGCGGCGATCTGCCGCTGCTGGAATGAAGGCAAGTATTCGGTGATCCGTGGACCCGTGGGTTGTCGCAGGGCGGGCGGAGTGGTCAGGATCTGGCGCCAGTGCCGGTGCCGGGGATATAGGTAGATGTCCTTGACGGGCAGCGCCCAGCAGGGTGCCGACAATCACGTGCAGCGCGAGCAGCTGGCTGGAGAAAGGCCGACCTTCCTGCTCACCGTCGGCATGGTCCCGTACAGGTTGTAGCCGATTCCCAGAACGTACTGAATGATCAGCAGGATCACCAGGCCGAAGCTGACGCTGATAATCCGCCTTGCGGACCGGGGCGCGCGCCTGGCTTCTTGAGTTGCTGCGGATGCCACGCCTCCTCCGTAATCAGACTGATGCGACGGCATCAGACGAAATCGCCATGCATGGTAGGGAAAAGGTCTACGGTTCGATTACGTAACGGGGTTCCAGGCCCACAGAGGCCTGCGGGGCCTCATGGAGACCGCGGTATGGCGCCCCTCGTGGGCTTGCCAGTGACCGATGCCGGCCCGCTTGGTCATCGGGCCAAATTGCCAGTTGAGCCCGTCGCTCCTGTACATGCGCCCGTCCTGGTGGCAGCACACGAGGCGGGTGCACAAGGCGTACACATCGCGAGCACGATTCCGCCGTCGAACTGCCGTCGAGGGCATCGACCGGCCGAGTTCGCTGATCATGACCAGGCATCTTCCTAGATTGCTCCCCGTATGGAGTACGGGTCGGTGACTGGGGCGCGAGCACCCGGCCACGCCTCCCGGCAACCCGCACGCAGGTGTCAACTTCCCGGCGCGGCTAAATCCACCGGGTGGAACAACGGCTCTGCTCCAGGATCGCTCCTTTTCCCCAGATCGCCGTCTGCCGCGCTGTCAAGGTGCTGGAGCCTGCGGCGGACCCGTTCGGCATCGGGATGATGCTCTTCCGTGAGGCCGGCCAGAGCCCGCTCCCAGGACAGGCGAGCTCGCTCCAGATGGCCCGAGGCGAGGTGGACGTCGCCCATGCGGGTCCACACGCACGCTTCGGGGTAGCGAGCGGCGAGTTCCTGATGCCGGTCGATGGCGCGCTCGTAGCAGCCGATGGCCTGACGGTGGTCCCCGAGCCGGTGGTAGGCATAGCCGAGGCTGTCCCAGCCTTCGGCCTCGCCGAGCCTGTTTCCCGTTTCCCGGTGCAAGCCGATGGCCTCCGTGCAGGTAGCCACCGCGCGCTGGGGGTGGTCTAGGTGGGCTTCGCTCCAGCCGACGGCGTTCAGGGCGCCGGCCAGTCCGGCCTGGTGCTCCGCTGCCCGGTAAAGGGCCAGGGCCTGGTGAGCGTGGCCGAGGGCATCGCCATGCTTGCCTTGATGGTTGAGGACCAGGCTGGAGGCGACGTGCACACGGGCCTGCCCGATATCGTCCTGAACCTGCTGGTACAGGCGAAGAGCGCTGCTCAGGCGGATCTCGGCGTCGTGCCAGGAACCCAGCCGCACGTAGTAATGGCTGGTGATGAGATGGATGCGGGCCTGCGCCACCAGGTCTCCCAGCCGCTGCGCGCAGACCAGCGCGGTCTGCTGCGTGGCGGCCCACTCGGCCCAGTAACCATGCAGGTCCAGGAACATAGCCAGGTAATAGGAAATCTGCCAGGCATGGCTGTCGAAGCAGGACGCCGCGGCCTGGGCGGTGACAGCCACCAGGACGGATCGTTCGGCCTCCATCCAGGTCTGGGCTAGCTGTGCTCCGGTGAACGCCTCGGTAACGGTGCCGGCTTGTGGCGCGGCCAGCATCAGCGGATCCCGGGCGGGGAACGCCACGCGGTTGGCCGTGCGCGACGTGTGCGCGTAGTAATCGCACATGCGGTGCAGGGCCCCGCGCTGCTCCGCGGCGTCGTAGGCGCTGGCCTGTTCGGTGGCATACGCCCGCAATAGGTCGTGCATGGCGAACCGGGCGGGCGCATGCTCGGATACCAGGTGCGCCTCGGCGAGCTCGGCTAGGGCCTGGCGGGCCTGCGGCGGCGGCGTCCCGGCGAGACTGGCGGCGGCCGGGATCGAGATGTCCGGTCCAGGGTGCAAGCCGAGCAGCGCGAACAGCCGGGCCGCCGGGTCCGAGACGTTGCCCGCGGACCACGAGAACACCGTGCGGATACTAGAGGCCGCCTCGCCGGTGTCAAGTGCGTCGAGCCGTCTCCGCGCATCCCTCAACTCCTCGGCGAACGTGTCCAGGCCGAGCCGGGGCCGAACCGAGATGCTGGCCGCGGCGATGGCCAGCGCCAAGGGCAGCCGGGCGCACATGCCGATCAGCTCGGCCGTGACCTGCGGCGCGGCTGCCAGCCGGGCCGCCCCTACCCGCCGGCTCAGCATCTCGTGTGCCTCGGTGTCGCTGAGCAGGTCCAGGGGAAGGTAATGCGCGTTCTCGCAGGCGACCAGCCCGCGGAGCTGCCTGCGGCTGGTGACCAGCACCATGCAGCCGGGGCTGCCGGGCAGCAGCAGGCGGACCTGCTCGGCGTCGCACGCGTTGTCCAGCACTACGAGCATGCGCTTGCCCGACAGCAGGCTGCGGTACAGACCTGCCTGAGCATCCACGCCGGCCGGGATCTGCCCGGCCGCTACCTGCAGCGCGTCCAGCAAGGTGCGGACAGCCTGCTCGGGTGATACCAGCTTTCCTAACGGGTCAAAGCCGCGGAGGTTCACCTACAGTTGCCCGTCCGGGAACCGGCTCGCCGCGTGATGTGCCCAGTGCACCGCCAAGGCGGACTTGCCGACCCCCGCCGTCCCTCCGATCACGCTGATCAGCGGCGCTCCTGGCACCCGACCGCCGAACTCGTCCAGCAATCTGGTGAGCGCCCGCAGTTCGCCCAGCCGTCCGGTGAAATCCCTGACCCCCATCGGCAGTTCCCGCGGTACCACTCGCACCGGTTCGCTTGGCGCGGGCATTGCCAACGCTGGAGCATCAAGCGTCGTGGCCAACTGGCCTGGCGCCGGGGTCGCGACCGCCGTACCGGCTGGCACCGCGTCAGCGGGCGGGGCCGGCTCGGCGTCGCCAGCCAGAATGCGTTCATGCAGGCCGCGTAGTTCGGGCCCGGGTTCGATACCGAGCTCGCTGGCCAGCACCCGGCGGGCGTCCTGGAAGACCTCCAGTGCCTCGGCGCGCCGCCCGGCGCGGGCCAGGACACGCATAAGCTGGGCGGGCGGGCGTTCGCGTAGCGGGTAGCGTGCGATCAGGTCGTGCAACTGCGGGACGAGTTGCTCTTGCCGGTCCAAGTGCATCTCGGCGTCGACGTGATCGTCGATGGCCTGGACTCGCAGCCGGTCAAGACGCGGAAGCTCCCGCTGGCGCAGCAGGTCTGACGGCACATCGGCCAGCGGTGCGCCACGCCACAGCCCCAGCGCCTCGGTCAGCAAGGCGGCGGCGCGCGGCCACGCTGGCTCCCGCGCCGCCGAGTGCGCCTGACGGCACAGCTTCTCAAAGCGCAGCACATCCAGCTCGTCCTCCCCAGCCCGGCACAGGTAACCGGGAGGCTGGGTCACGATCCGCACCGCCGCCGAAGGCCCCAGCGCACGCCGCAGCCGCACGACATGAACTCGCAGCGTCCTGGCCGCACGTACCGGCGGCGCCCCATCCCATACAAGCTCGACCAGCTCATCGACCGGAACCGCGTGATTCGCCTGAGTCAGCAGCCCCGCCAGCAGCACCCGCAACCGGCCCGTCGGCAGCCTGATCTCGGTGCCGGCGTCATCGGACACTTGGAGCGGGCCCAGGATTCCCCAGCGCATCGATGACCCCTTCCGGCCACCGTCCGCAAGCCCATTGCTCTCTTGCGAATGGTTTAACCAGACTGTAGCCGCAGTGCAGCCACTCAACCGCAGACTACTCCCTAGGCACCTGCCGAACTCACGGGAAGGCCAAATACAGGCACCAGCACCTAGGCGCTCAGCCGACAACGACGCAACAGGCTATTCCGGTTTCCGGGGGCTGGCAGCGGTTTTCATGAATCGTGACCGCTATGCACTGGCGGCGAAACACCGCTCGGGCACCTTCAGGATTCGCAAAAGAGAGGATAACTTCATGGGCGTTTTCAAAAATATCCGGCACGGCGCCGCGGTTACGATGTGCGTGGCGGCCATGTCCACCGGCGTGGCGACAGCCGCCCAGGCTTCAACCGCTCATACTGCAATAGCAAACTACCCAGCGTACCAGACCGGTACCGTTCATTCCTGCACGCTGAACCTCTACGGGAGCGTCTATTCCTCTAACGGCGGGCAGACTTGGTATTTCTCTGGATCAACGGGATCAAATACTCTAGCATATCAATTCGGCGTCGTTTATTCCAACAAAACGGGCCTGCATGCCAATGTCGTCACGCATGACTACGGGTACTCCTGGCAATACGCGCCTAACAGCGGTCCTCCACCCTGCTCAATACCGTAACCAGACTTCCGCAGACCGTAAGTACATGATCTCATGAACCTAAGGGCTGGTGGCCTGGGCAAATGTGAGTTGTCCAGGGCCATGCGTGCTACCACGGCTGCTGTGTCCGTCCGCGGGTCGGCTGCCAGATGGGGCGAAGGCGAAAAACCCGGGGTATCGGGCCGGTCGATGGCCTGAAGGATAGCGCGCTGCCAGGGTTTAACCGGACTGTAGCCGCACTGCAACCATCAGCCGCAGACTGCCCCCAGGCGCCACCGGACATACGGGAAGGCCAAAGACCGGCGTCAGCAGCCTAGCCGCTCAGCGGGCAACGACGCCACAGGCCATCCCCGCTTCCGGGGAGTGGCAGCGGTTTTCACGAATCGTGCCCGCTATCCGGCACGGTGCCGCAGTTATGACGTGCGTCGTGGCAATGATCACCGGCTTTGCGACAGCCGCCCAGGCCTCAACTACTCATGCTGCAACGGCAGCCAACCCAGTTTTCCAGTCTGGTGTCGTTCATTCCTGCACGACGAATCGCGAGGGGAAGGTCTATACAGTTGACGGCGGGGATAGCTGGGACTTCATTGGATCGGGAGGGCCGGCTACGCCAACATATCAATACGGCGTCGTGTATTCTTCCTTAACGCACGAGCATGGCAATGTCGAAACGTACAACGGCGGGGAGGTCTGGTACTACAACGACAGCAGTCCTCCATCCTGTTCAATACCATAGCCGGACTTCCGCAGATCGCGAGTACCTGATCTCGTGAATCTGAGGGCTGGTGGCCTGGGCAGATGCGAGTTGCCCAGGCCACGCGTGTTACTAACCAGATGGCCGTTACGTCACGAATGCCCGGCTCACCCGCGCCGAGAAAACCTCAAGAGATCAGCGAGCCGTGCCGCCTGACGGGGAGTCCTCGGGCCGACGCTCATCGAGCGGGGAAGGAGCACGGTACCGCCAGCACGGTACCGCCAGCACGCCAGTACCGGCCATCGGAGCGGGACAGGAATGCCTCGCCGGGCAGCTCAAATCGACAACAGCTGCCGGGTCAGGCTCAGGCATGACTGCATTTGTGAGACGCCCGGTCAGACCCGGTTGAGCGTCGGCCTGGCGCCTTCGATTCCCGGGAGCGCTGCGGCGCGTAAGGCGGGACCGGCGTCTGCCAGGATGCTTCTCATGAAGCTGACGTCGCATTTGCCCGATGACCGCCGCGCACATGTCGAAGGCCGGCTGCGGGCCAACTTGATGGCTTGGCTGACGACCGTGCGTCCCGACGGGCGACCTGACAGCGTGCCGGTGTGGTTCCTCCTGCGCGAGGATGAGACCATCCTCGTCTATAGCCAGGCCGCAAAGATCAAGCTGCGCAATATCAGCCGCAACCCGGCGGTGGCCCTCGGGCTCGACGTCACCGACATCGGCCGGGACATCATCCGCATCGACGGGACCGCCAGCCATGTTCCGGGGTTCCCCGCAGCCGACCAGGTGCCGGAGTACGCAGCGAAGTACACCGAGCGCATCGCGGCGATGTTCGGCACGGCGTCCCGGTTCGCCGAGCTGTTCCCAGAAGCCCTGATCATCACGCCGCATCGCCTGCACGCCTGACAGGCCGCGGGGGCTTCGGTCTGTCAAGAGGACTTCAGCGCCCAGGTTCCGGGAGTGCTCACCTGCCGGCGGCTGCGGGCCCGAGTCTGCCCGAAAGCGAACCCGGTAGCTTTCATTAGATTCCGGCGGCGCTCATGGCCGCGGGCGTGCACGCAGACTGCACGGTTCGGCGTGTGTCCGCGTGCCGCATGGCGATAATGGGCCGGTGTCTACGTTTATTAGCCGGCTCGACCGGCCTGGCGGCGGGCCGCGGATCGCGGTGAAGGACGTCATCGACATCGCCGGAGTGCCGACGACGGCTGGCTGCAAGGCGCTGGCCGATACTGCTGCTCCCGCCGCGCGAGACGCAGCTTGCATGGCCGGAGCGCGCGCAGCTGGTGCGGCCGTTGTCGGTAAGGCCAATCTGCATGAGCTGGCGTTCGGTGCCTCCGGGGTTAACCAGTGGTTCGGCACCCCGGTCAACCCGCTTGACGTTGCCCTGCTGCCAGGGGGGTCATCGAGCGGGTCTGCGGTGGCGGTGGCCGAAGGGTCAGCGGACATCGGCTACGGCACTGATACCGGCGGTTCGGTGCGGATCCCTGCGGCGTTCTGCGGGCTGGCCGGCCTGAAGACCACATTCGGCCGGATCAGCCTGGACGGCATATGGCCGCTCGCGCCGAGCCTGGACACGATCGGTCCGATCGCGGCGGACGTGGCGGGCCTGACCGCCGCGATGGCGCTACTTGAACCAGGCTTCGCGGTCACGGTAAGTCCAGCCGCCCGCATCGGCCGGCTGCGCCCTGCCGCGGGCGAGCTCGACCCTCGCGTGGACGCAGCTGTCGATGCCGTGCTCAGGGACAGCGGCGTGGAGATTGTCGAGCTCGGCACGGTGGACTGGGCTGGCGCTGTGACGCAGACCTACCTGCTGACCGGCAGCGAGGCCGCCGCGGTTAACGCGAACCTGATGGCTGGCAAGGACGGTATTAGCGGCCAGGTCCGGGCATTCCTGGAGTCTGGCGCCGCCGTGACCGCTGATCAGCAAGCCGCCGCCCGCGCCTATCAGCTCGTCTGGAAGGCACTGTTTGCGCAGTTCTTCGGCCGCGTCGAGGTGATCGCGCTGCCGACTGTGCCGTTCTTTCCGCCGCCGCTCGCCGAAGCGGAGCAGCATGACTACCCGCAGTTCACCGCGCCGGTAAACCTGGCCGGCCTGCCGGCGCTGGCCTTGCCCGTGCCCAGCGCGCACCGGCTGCCGGCCAGCATCCAGCTGATCGGGCCCGCCAGCGGCGAAGAGCTGCTGCTCGCCACCGGCGCGCTGATCGAGTCTGTTGTTTCCTGAGCCGACCTGGCGTCGGGCGTACCGTACCAGCTCGCCTCCTGGCGCCACACCGGCGGGGTGGGGCTGGTGGTGGCCACGGCGGCTG
This sequence comes from Actinomycetota bacterium, assembly GCA_030853115.1. Classification (GTDB taxonomy): domain Bacteria; phylum Actinomycetota; class Actinomycetes; order Streptosporangiales; family Streptosporangiaceae; genus Palsa-504. Next base: position 6,840 of record JALYVS010000093.1, on the reverse strand, counting down.
GGGCCTTTGCTCCACCACAGGATCGTTAGCGCGCAGCGCTCGGGTGTTCCACCGTCGGGTGATCTCATCCCGGTCGCTTGTCAGCCGCAGCAGCATCATGCTTCCTAGACCAAGCTGCCATGACTGCCGTCGTCATGGATCATTTTCTGCCTGTGCCGGAACGGGCAATATGTGTGAGTGGCGCCGGGTCCTGCTGTGATCTTGTGCGTGTGATCTGGCGCGAGTTCCTGCGTGTCGGCTGGGGTGCTTCGCCGATGTGCGGGCCGCCGTGCACCGGCAGCAGTAGCGGGCAGTCTTCCGGCCTTGCGGGGTCATTGTGCGGGCGACCCTGGCCATCTGATGGCAGGCTGGTCGCTGTGACGGAGCAGAACACCGGGGGCGCGGGACCCGAACGCTGGAACGCGGTTGGCCCGACGTCCAGCATGTGGATGGATCCGGCGCAGGACCCCAGGTTCGCGGCAGGCGCGGAGCTAGAAGGCGAGCGGGCGACGCTGCTGGAGTACCTGCGCGCTTACCGGCTGGCCCTGGAACTCAAGTGCGACGGCCTCGACGCGGAGCAGCTGGCCCGGCGCTCGGTGCCGCCCTCCACCATGTCCCTGCTCGGCCTGGTCCGCCACATGGCCGACGTAGAGCGCAACTGGTTCCGGCGGGTTATGGCCCGCGCCGCCGCGCCGCCGCTGTACTGGTCCGACGACGTCGAGGACGCGGACTGGGCGGGCGCGGTGGCTGATCCCGAGGTGGTCGCCGGCGCCTGGCGGGCCTGGCGCGAGGAGGTCGCCTTCGCGGAACAATTCGTCGCCGGCTCGCCTGATCTTTCCGTCCGCCGCCCTCTGGAGGATGGCACCACCGTCGCGCTACGTGAGGTGATACTCCACATGGTCGAGGAGTACGCCCGCCACCTCGGCCACGCCGACCTGCTTCGTGAGCGGATTGACGGCCGTTTCGGCCAGTAGTCTCAGATGAGCCGGGCGCCCGGCCGTGCTGCACTGGATCGGCTGATGAGCTGGCATAATCCGCTAGTGACTCAGACGCCTGATTTTTCCGTAAAGCCGACGATCACCGGCGAGAAGGTGGTGTTCCGACCCTTCACCGCAGACGACCTTCCGGGAATGCTGCAGGTGCTGACAGACCCGGAAGCACTCAAGCTCACCGGCACCGTCCACGACGACGGCGAGCCGGCAAGCCTGGGCGAAGCCAAGAGGTTCCGCGACTGGTATGCCAGCCGCAACGACCAGCCGGACCGGCTCGACCTGGCGGTCATCGACAGAGCGCACGGCGGCTGCGCTGGCGAGGCGGTGCTGAACGAATGGGAGCCAGGCAACCACAGCTGCAGCTTCCGCATCGCGCTCGGTCCCGCGGGACGCGGACGCGGGCTCGGAACCGAGGCGACCCGCCTGATCGTCGGCTACGGCTTCGAACGGCTGGGGATGCACCGCATATCGCTTGAGGTGTACTCGTTCAACCCGCGAGCCCGGCGAGTATACGAGAAGGCCGGCTTCCGCGCCGAGGGCGTACTGCGCGAATCGCTGCGGTACGGCGGCGACTGGATCGACGCGACCGTGATGTCGATCCTCGGCAGCGAGTGGGCCGAGCACCACGGCCACCCCTCGCACGGTACGAGGTTAGGACCCGGCCGCCGCGGACCCGGCCCCGCCGCTCGCCTAGCCATCCTGCGCGCGGACAACACTCCTATGGGAAATTCTTGCGAGAAGCTGCTAGCACATGATGCACGATTGCGTGCCCTGCGGCGGGCAGGCTGCTGTGGGGTGAACGCCTGGGGATCGGTGAGGAAGGCGCGGAGCTCGTCAGCCAGCTTTGACCAGCCCATTCCCCGGAAGTCGTCCAGTAGCTGGCGCATAGCTTGCTGCGCCTCCAGATCTCCGCGGGCAGCGGTGGAAGCCATCTCTATGATCGGCTGCCAGTGCTGAAGATGGGCTTCAACGTCGGTCAGTTCGGCCGGCGGTGGCTGGTGTGACGCCCAGGTCAGGGCATCGGTGACCGAGTCGCCGGGGGGCGGGGCCTGCGCGCCGAGCGCGAAGCTGAGCGTGCCCGCTTCTGGCCCGGCGCTACCCGGTGCGCGGTCCAGGCCGGCCAGCAGCGTCTCGATGTCTACCTCGGTCGTATTCTGCAGGCGCTCGCGCAGCTCGGCGAAGGACCGGGGTAGCAGCTCGGGCTGCCGGGCCAGGCAGTAGGTGAGCCGGGCCAGCGCGCGTCGGGCGGGCTGCGGCGGCGCGAACGCCATCAACCCCTGGCTGACCCGCATATGGGTGACTGCGGCGGCAAGAATGTGCACCGGTGCCTCGGCGGCGCCTGTGGCTGGCCCCGCGGCCAGGAAGTTAGCTACGCTCCCATGCGCTGCGGCCGCGTCGAGTGGCTGGTCCGCCGTGTAACTGGCTCGCAGGGCGCGACGGCCGAGCGTGATGGCGTCAGCTGGCTGGCCGCGTAGGTGCTCGACGCGGGCGAGCCCGATGAGGACTAGGCCTTGCCGGGCAGTATCGCCAGGTTCGGAGAACTCAGCCAAGGCAGCGAATGCGGCTATCCCCATCCCGGCCACCCCGAGGGCGACAATAGCTGCGGAGCGTACTGGTCGTACGAGGCCGAGCTGTGACCCAGCCGTACGGGCTGGCCAGTAAACGATGGGCCCAGCGCGCCAACGCGATCCAGTTCGGGGAGCTGGCGGCGATACGGGCCACCGCCGGCCAGTGGCGCAACGGCCTGGCCGGGCTGACCGCCCTGCTCTCGGCCGGGACCCTGCTCGCCTCCCCGACCCTGGCTAGCCACCTAGACCCGGGCCCTCAGCCCGCGGTCGGGCTGCTCGCGGTGGCGGGCCTGCTAGCCCTGCTATCCGGCACCTGGCGAGCAATGGACGCGGCGTTCGGCGTGCCCGCCAAAGAGCAGTACATCACCGGCGAGTGGCTGCAGAACTGGGAACACGAGCAGGCGGACCAGGCCGTCGAAGCTCTGACCGTGGCCCGCTGGGCCTTTCTGGCCGGGCTGCTGCTGACCATCGCCGCCGCAGCTACCGCCTACGGGTTCGCGTCCTCCGCCACCGGCACCCTAGCGCGGGTGCAGACCAGGACCGGAGCATGGTGCGGGCAGCTCGGTTCGGCCGGGCCGAGCATTCCGGTCACCGGCGCCGACGGCACCGTGCACCTCATCGACCCGGCAGCGATCCGTGCTATGAAAGTCGAGACCAGCTGCTGATACCAGCCAGTGCCTCGAAGGCGGCTAACCCTTGACAAGCTCCAGGGAACGTCAGGGGCGGCTCATCCCGGATGCCCGGGGGCGCACTCGGAGACGTGTTTAACCGGCAGGCGGCACTGCCAGTCCCAATACGCTGATGTGCTCGCGCAGCAGCGTGAGGAACGCTCTGGCGACTGGCGTGTGACGGTGGCCCGAGCGCCATACCGCGCCGACGGTCCGGTCGATGCTGGGTGACGCCGGGAGCACCGTGACCCCGGGCACCTGCGGCTCGCGGACGGCGGACGCGGGCACGAACGCTACCCCTAGCCCCTCGCCGACCAGCGCGAGCAGACGATCGTGGCTGCTGACCTGGAAACCCACGCGGGGAGCGAACCCGGCCCGCTCGGCGGCTTTGTCGGAGATGGCCCGCAGCCCGGTTCCCTGCTTGAACAAGATCAGCGTCTCATGGCGCAGTTGCCGTACGGCCACGGCTTCCAGCGAAGCGAGGCGGTGCCCGGCGGGCAGCGCTATGAGCACTGGCTCGCGTAGCAGCGGGATAACGTCGAGGCCCGCGGGCTGCTCAACGTCGAGCGCGGCGATCGCGATGTCGATCTCGCCCCGCACGGCCAGCAGGAACATATCGCGGGTGGAGTCTTCGCGCAGTGACACATCGATACCTGGGTGGGCGGTGTGAAATGCCGCGAGCAGCCGCGGCAGGTCAATACCGCCGAGCGCCTGCATCGCGCCGATAGCCAGCCGTCCGCTGGACAGACCTCTGAGCGCGGCAACCTCCTCCCGCGCGGCGTCCACCTCTGCGAGGGCCCGGCGAGCGCGGAGCACGAATATCTCACCCGCCTCGGTCAGCCGCACCCCGCTGCGCGAGCGTTCGAACAGCTCGATCCCAAGCTCCTGTTCAAGCAGCCTGATCTGGTGCGAGAGCGCGGGCTGGGCGATCGGCACCGATGCCGCCGCCTTGGTGAAGTGCCGGTGAGTAGCGACGGCGACGGTGTAGCGCAGCTGCCGGAGTTCCATACTGTTTCGCGATCGAAGCGGGCCGGATTATGTCTTGGACAGCTTAACGCGATCGGGGTGAAACTGGGGTCAGGTCCCTTCAGGGACCAGCGTCGGGAGTGAGGAAAAGCCAATGGCCCAGATCAGTTACGTCGACCCAGCGACCGTCACCGACCCGGAGCTCACCGCGATCATGGAGCGCGCGCGCATGTTCGGCACGCCGCGTCCGGAAAGCCAGGCCATCCGGCTACACAACCCGCCGGTCATGAAGGCGTTCAACCACGCCTGGGAGATCTTCTTCCGGCAGGGCGTGATGGATCACGCGGTCAAAGAGCTCTGCCGCCTCTACATCGCCAAGTCTGTTGACTGCCAGTACTGCGGCGGCCAGCGATCGGTGCTGGCCATGGAGCAGGGCGCTACCGAGACGCAGGTCGATGACATCCTCAACTTCGAGGATTCGGCCCGGTTCAGCGACCGGGAGCGCACCGCGCTGGCCTGGGCGATGGCCATCGCCTGGGACCCCGGCCTGGCCGACGACGAGCTCTGGGCTCGCCTGCATGAGCACTTCACGGAGCCGCAGCTTATCGAGCTTGGTCACTTCATCGCGCTGACGCTCGGCCAGCAGCGCTTCCTGAAGACCGTCGGCGTCCGCCACGGCGAGGTCCTCGCCGACACCGACGCCGGCCTCGCCCCGGCGGAAGCGGACAGACTGCACGCCAGCCAGCGCACCACCACGACGTCATGAGCGCCATGTCTCCCGGCCGGGACCTTTCCTGCACCACGGCCTTATCTGGCCCGGCGCCACCGCTCCCGATCCCAGGCCTCATCGACCCTCTGCGTCGTGACCGGTTATCCGCTTCGTCGGGATGACGGACCCCGTACGGCATGCACCTGCGGACGGGTGCCTGCGCCCATGGCAATCGGGAAGACCCGGTCGGCGGCATGCCAGCGCGTCGCTGAGCATGCCAGACAGGATTCTTAGCCTGAATCCACCCAAGATCTTGGCGGAGGACAGCCGTTTTCCCCAGTTCAGCGCGCTGACCTGCCTAAATGCTGATAAACCCGATAAGGTGCCGGTGGATTGAGGATGAGAGGGACGGCGATGTATCACCAACGGCGAACCAGTCTCTTACTACTAGGGCGAGAAATTCGCTGCCACCTAAGGTCTCTCGCCGTGCTCGGCTACTGTCGGGTCGATTGTCCGGCGATGAAGGGGAAGCTCATGCCCAAGGTCATTTACCAGGGAAATGGCAACACCGGCGGATCGGTCCCCGTCGACAACACCAGCTACGCGGCCGCGGGTAGCTTCACGGTTGCGGGACCGGGCAGCCTGACCCTGGGGTAACTGGATAGGTTGGCCGCGATTCTGGCTCGGGCTGGCCGGCGCTTTGATGCCTGTCCGGGCTATCCGGTTTCGGGGATCCAGGGATTGCCCTGGAACGCGGCGGTGAGCGCGTCGAGTGCGCCGGTGCCGTGGCGGGCGGTGGTGGCGAGGTAGGAGCGGAGCGCGCAGAATTCTTCCGCGCCGGCCATGGAGCGCATGCAGCCGGAGATCTTGATCCGGAGCTTGCTCATGCGAATTGCCTGCTCAGCCGGGTTATTCGATCCCGCTGTCGACTACGCATGGTGCGGATGCTGAGATGCATCCGGATCAGGTGCGGGTGACGCACCGGTTTCATCCGCTGTCCGGCCAGACGTTTGAGTTCGTGAACCGGCGGAAGAACTGGCAGTCCGATCGGGTTTATTTCTTCGATGACGCCGGTGAGGTGGCGTGCCTGCCGGCGGCGTGGACAGACATGGTGCCCGAGGATCCGTTCGTCGTGGTGTCGGCGGGCCGGTCGCCGTTCCGCACGGCGGATCTGCTGGAACTCGCGGAGCTGATCCGGGAGCTGCGCCAGAGCCCGGGGCCGGATGATGTCAGGCGGATTACGCCGTGAGTGTCCATAGGATTCTGTCAGGCCTCCAGCCCGTCATCTCCCGGATCTGCCGGATGATCGTCTCGATACCCTTCGTTTTTCAGGGAATCCTGGTCGACCGACGGCGTGGCACGGAGGATCCTGCCGAATTGTGCGGCATAGTTGTCTTGACTCAGTTGCAGCCCGGGAGGCGCGATGGTCAGGCGAGACGACACGAAGACGCAGTCGCTGGCAGCGTCCAGGACGCTGAACCCCCGCCCGGAAGGGGTCACCGACCCGGCGTTCGGCCCGGGCGGGTTCTTCGATCCGGCAGATCTGGTGCAGGTCAAGTACGAGATGGTGCGCAAGGCCGAGGCGGCGGACGTGCCCGTGGCCCAGGCCGCCGCGGACTTCGGGTTCTCCCGCCAGTCGCTGTACTCGGCCAGGACGGCACTGCGCGAGCGGGGACTGGCCGGCCTGGTCCCGGCCAAGCCCGGCCCCAAGGGCGGCCACAAGCTCACCGGCCAGGTCGTGGACCTGCTGGAGGAACTGCTGGCAGCCGACCCCGGCCTGCGGCCGGCGGAACTGGCCACCGCGATCCGGCAGCATTCCGGCGTCAGCGTCCATCCGCGTTCGGTGGAGCGGGCGCTGCAACGCCGCCGCGCCGCCCGGCGCGAGGACGAGCAGGGCGGCGAGCAGCCCTCCGGGGCGGCGCCCAAAAGCCCCTGACCAGTCCGGCGCCGTCCGCGGG
>JALYVS010000092.1 GCA_030853115.1 Actinomycetota bacterium | reverse complement strand
GCTCATCATTCCCCCGGGCTGTCTTCGCCTCCCGGCGGCCCGTCGGCTGGCCTGGTGGCCCGTACGCGCCGGAATATCTCCTCGATGACCTGATCGGCCGACCGCTGGCACGACTCGTGCCGCCGCACCCGCCCGGACAAGGTGGTCAGCGCCGCGTCCAGTCCGACGTCCCAGTCGTCGGCGGGGACCACCCGGATTTCGGCCAGCTCCGGGACTAGCCGGGCATAGTCGATGGCGCCCCGCACCGAGGCTCCCGAGCGAAGGTCGGGATGCTCGCGGGTGGCGCGGGCGAGCTCCACCGCCTCGGTGACCAGGGTTTGCTTAGTGTCTTCCGCGGCGAGCTGAACGATCTGGCGCTCGTGTGCGGCGTCCTGGTAACCGACGGAGACCCGGCAGGTCCGGTCGTAAAGCGCCATCGACAGCCGCGATGTCCCGACCGAGTCGTACGGGTTCATGGCGGCCACCAGCCGGAAGCTGCCGTCCGCGGTCACCCGTCCGAGCCGCGGCACATTGATCTCGCCCTCGGACATAACCGTGAGCAGGACGTTGATCGTTTCTTCCGGAACCCGGTTGAGCTCCTCGACGTACAGCAGGCCGCCCTCGCGCATAGCCCGCACCAGCGGACCGTCGGAAAAATTCTCCGGCCGGTACCCCTGTTCCAGCACCAGGGCCGGGTCGAAGGACCCGATCAGGCGGGCAGGCGTCAGCTCGGCGCTGCCCTCCACCAGCACGAACTCGGCGTGCCTGGCCTGCGCGACCTGCCGTAGCAGGGTGGACTTACCCGTACCCGGTGGGCCTTCGAGCAGGATGTGGGCGCCAGAGGCGAGCGCGGCTCGCACCAGTTCCAGCTCGCGCTGGCGCCCGACGACCTGTTTTGACCTCGGATCGGTGCTCAAGGACCGGGGCGCCCGCGTCAGTGCTCGTGGATGATGACGCCGCGCACGTTCTTGCCCGCAAGCAGGTCGTCATAGCCCTCGTTGACCTCGTCCAGGGTGTATGTCCTGGTGATGATCTCGTCGAGCTTGAGGTCGCCCGCCTGGTACAGCCCGAGGATCTTCGGGATGTCGGTGGTGGGGTTGCAGTCGCCGAACAGGCTGCCCTTCACCGTCTTGCGGAACAAGGTCATGACCGACCCCGACAGCTGAACGGTCGGCAGTTCCAGCTTGTTCAGCCCCGTGATCACGACGATGCCGCCCTTGCCGATCGCGTTGAACCCGGCCGAGACAACGTCGGAGTCCATCAGGCCGACGGTCAAGATGGCCGAGTCGGCGCCCTGTCCCCTGGTCATCTCGGTGATCGCTTCCTGGGCCTCTTCCGCGGTGGCGAACGCGTGGGTTGCGCCGAGCTCCATCGCCTTCTCGCGCTTGTTCTCCAGCGGGTCGATGGCGACGACGTTCTTGGCGCCGGCGTAGCGGGCACCTTGCACCGCATTGATGCCGATGCCGCCTACGCCGTAGACCGCGACGGTGTCGCCGGGGGCGACGTTCGCTGTATTCACGGCCGATCCCCATCCGGTCGGCACCCCGCAGCCGACCAGCACGGCCTTGTCCAGCGGCAGGTCGTCGTCCACCTTGATGGCTGAGGTCTGGCTGATCACGCCATACTGGCTGAAAGTTCCGATCATGCACATCGCGCCGTACTGACCGCGCGGCCCGGTAATCGGGAATCGGTTGCCAGGAAGGTACCCCTCGAGGATGGTGGCGCCCATGTCGCAGATCGACTGACGGCCGGTGGCGCAGTAGCGGCACACACCGCAGTTCGGGATGAAGGAGCACACCACGTGATCACCGGGCGCCACCCGGGTCACGCCCGGTCCGATCTCCTCGATGATCCCCGCGCCTTCGTGGCCGAGCACCATCGGCAGCCGCGCCGGGAGATCGCCGTGCGCGATGTGTACGTCGGAGTGGCAGAGCCCGGCGTGGGTGTAGCGGATGAGAACCTCGCCCTCCCGCGGCCCGTCCAGGTCCAGCTCCTCGATCTCGATGCGCTTGCCTGGCTCGTAGACGACAGCAGCCTTGGTCTTCATCGACGCTCCTTCGGATTGGGTGATAGTCCTCAGTCTGCCCCGAGCCTAGCCCGTTGAATGTTTAAATTCGGGACGGGTCTGGCCCTGACGTGCCGGTTCCGCCCGCGGTGCCTAGGGTCCTGGCTGAGGATGCCTGATGTCATGAGGAGGCTCGTAGAACGTGGTGTCCCTGAGCTGTTCGTGGCAGGCGTCGCAGGACACCCACACGTGGCCCATGCCCCGGCCGAGTTCAGCTCTTTCCCGGGCCGCCGCGCAGATACAGGGTTTCCAGCTGACCCGCGCCATGCCGGGCCAGAGCTGATGACCGAACGGGCAGCACTCCGGCTTGTGTTCGAAAATCGACACTGACATCTTATGATCATGGCATAACCTGGCTTGGCCGCGGACGGTCAGGCGGGGCGGCCGGAGATCAGCAACTTGATGCGGTCCATCGCGGCCAGGGCGCTATCAAGCTCGCGTCGGCCGAGGCCGCAGCTGGTGGAGATATCGACCGGGTGCCCGACCGCGGCCTCGATCATGTCGCGGATCCGGAATTGCGTTGCCACGTCCTGGTCCTCGTGCGCGAAGCCGGCGATAAACCGGACATCGGGCCCTAGCTCCAGCCCGGCCAGCGGGGCATAGAACGCGGCCTGGTCCGGCGGCGGATTGTCGGCCGCGGCCAGCGGCGCATGCACGTACTCCAGCGGACGCCGGGCCGGCCAGCGGTTCACCACGGCGTTGGCCAGCAGCACCAGCGGCGAGGCATCGGAGATCCGGCCCAGGGCCTGGTGGTTCATGTCGCCCAGACACAGGTGGATGCCGAACCGCGCACCCTCGGGCGCGCCTTGCGCGAGCGCCGCGATCCGCCGCGCCAGCAGGACGGCCAGCGCTGGCCGCAGCCGGGACGGCGCGCGGGCTAGCAGCACCAGCTCGACCGGGACCTCGATCTGGAACAGCACGTCGTCGCCGTACAGCTTGCTGGTCTGGTGCAGGACGATGGCCAGCGCTTCAGTGAAGGGCCGCAGGTGACGCACGGGACCCGACGGCCCGAACGTGAACAGGGCCAGGTCGACGTCACCTGGGATGCCGACCTGGAAGCGGGGTCGGCCCGGTGACGTCTGGTCCATGGTCGCCCGCAGGGTGTCGAACTCGGGCATGGCCGCGCGGGCGGCAGCGGAAATACCCAGATCCAGGGCCGCTCCGTACAGCCGGTGGCCGGGGCGCAGGGCAAAGCGCGGCGTCTTGTCGTAATCCGACCAGTCACCCTGTTTGGCCAGCCTGAGGTCTGGGTGCTCCCGGAAACGCTCGATCATGCTGATCACCCAGTTGCGGCGTTCGCCGGTCTCGCCGTCCGGCAGGGCGTCCAGGTCCGGACCCAGCCGCTGGACCGCGAGCCGCATGGCCTCCCCCGCGGTCGCCGCCGGGATACTGCCGACAAGATGAGCCCGCCGGACCGCCACGCTGTCCCTCCTCCTGACATGACCGGCCATCAGCCAGTTCACCGAGTTTGATCATGACATGAGATGCCGGTACCGCCGGCCGGAACGACGCCCCCGCTGGCCTAACCTAGGCGCGCCGCGGGAAGCGGCCGAAGTCGGGGGTGCGCTTGGCCTTGAAGGCCTCGCGGCCCTCCTGGGCCTCCTCCGATCCGTAGAACAGCAGGTTGGCGTCGTGGGCGAGCTGCTGAATTCCGGCGTAACCGTCTTCGGCCGCGTGGAAGCTCGCCTTCATCAGCCGGAGGGCGAAGGGCGAGAGCGCCAGCATCTCGCGGCACCATTTCACCGTTTCCGACTCCAGGTCGGCCAGCGGGACCACCGTGTTGACCAGGCCCATCTGCAGAGCCTGCTGCGCGTCGTACTGCCGGCACAAGAACCAGATTTCCTTGGCCTTGCGGGCGCCCACGATCTGAGTAAGCAAGGAGGCGCCGAACCCGCCGTCGAAGGAACCGACCCGCGGTCCCACCTGGCCGAACCTCGCGTTGTCCGCGGCGATGGCCAGGTCGCACACCAGCTGGAGCACCTGCCCCCCGCCGATCGCCCAGCCCGCCACCATGGCGACGATCGGCTTGGGCGTGCGCCTCATCTGCACATGCAGGTCGGTAACGTGGAAGCGGCCCGTGCTGTTCTCGTCCGTCTGGTAACCGCTGTCGCCGCGTACCCGCTGGTCACCTCCGGAGCAGAAGGCCTTGCCGCCTTCGCCGGTCAAGATGATGACGCCGACTGATTCGTCCTCGCGCGCCTCGTTCAGGGCGTGCGAGATCTCGATGAGGGTCTGCGGCCGGAAGGCGTTGTGTACCTCGGGTCGGCAGATAGTGATCTTCGCGATGCCGTCGTCGGTGATCTGGTATCGGATGTCTTCATACTTGCCGGACTCGTGCCAGGCAAGGCCCGCAGGGCCGCTCGTGAGCTCAGTCATGCTGTCCATTGTGCACACGCGGTTCGCGGGCGCCTTCGCGTGCCTCGCGCACCTGGGCGTCCCGGCACGGGCCGCCTCCGCCGCTGCCTCAGTGTCACCTATAATGAGGATCCTCACTATAGGTACACTCAGGAGTTTGCCGGCCTTGACGCTCATCTGCCATCAGGACGGTGCAAAGGAAGGATCATGAAGTGACGACCCCCAGGCGCCGCCCGGCTCGGACGTTCCATCCGGTCACCGTGACGGACATCAGCCAGCTCACACCGGGTATGCGGCGGATTACCTTCGGCGGCGAGAAGCTGCGCGAATACCCCAACGACGGACCCGCGACGCACTTCAAGCTCCTGCTCCCCGCGCCCGGGCAGGCCAAAGTCACTTTGCCGACATCCAGGCCGGACGGGCTGGTCTGGCCGGAGCCGCGTCCACTGCTACGCACCTATACCCCGCGCCACCTCGACCGCGCGGCTCAGCGGCTGGTGGTGGATTTCATGCTGCACGGCGACGGCGGCCCGGCGTCGAGATGGGCGGCGCAGGCCCGCGTCGGCGACGAGATCGTGATCACCGGCGCGCGCGGAGCCTACCGGATCGATCCTGGCGCCGACTGGACCCTGCTGGTGGCCGACGCCACCGCGCTGCCCGCGGTGGGCACAATCCTGGACGAGGCGCCAGCAGATACCCGGGTCCTGCTCGTGGCCGAGGTGACGGACAAAGATGAGCAACTGGTCTTCGACACGGCGGCGGAGCTGACCACGGTGTGGTGCCATCGCGATGAGGCCCACGCCGGCTACGGCATGCTAGCCGCGGAAGCCGTCCGTGACCTAGCGCTGCCCGGCGGGCGCGGTGCGTGCTGGGTGGGGCTGGAAGCCGCCGCCATGCGCACCGTCCGCCGGCACCTGCTCGGCGAGCGTGGCCTGGACCGCGATCAGCTGCATACCCGCGGCTACTGGAAGCTCGGCGTGGCCGATCACCCCGACCACGACACCGGGGAGGACTGAGCGCTCCGGTCAGGGAGCCCGCAGCAGGCACAGGTCGAGGGCCTGCGGTGATATCCCCGGCGGAACATAACCCGCACAAGGACAGCGGCTCGACAATGTCAGCGAAGCCGTCCGGGCCGCGCAGGACAAGGGCGCCTGGTGAGAGTCGGCGGTGTGCGCGCACCGGACACACATTCCCGCCGCTGGCACGGACATCGAATGCCATTGCCAGAGCAAATCGGCGCCGACAGATAGCCAGGACATGAAATAGACGAAGGCGATCAGCGCGGTCACCGCCCCGAATCCACCATCACCGGGCACAGAAGCGATTCCGAAAGCGGCGGCTAGAATTACCGGCGTGACCAATCCGGACGCACCCCACCTGGCCGCGTTGCTCAGCGCCCGCCGGGGCGGCGTACGCGGCGGCTGGGCTCCGGGGCGCCTGGCGGGGATATCGTCGGTAACCGGGGCCAGCTCGGCGTACGTACGTGCGATGAACGTCTGGCCGACTCGCGCGTCGAACTCGTCCTTGGTCAGCCGCCCTTGCACGAACGCGACCTTGAGCACATCGATCATCTGCTCGCGGTCGGCGTGTGACACCCGCAGGTGACCGCGGCCCGCTGCGACTGCCGCCTGGTGGTCTCCGGGCCCTGCCATCACGGCGCCTCCCCAGGAGAACGTTAAAACAACAGCGTAACCCGGCTGCCTGAGACGGTCATTCCCGCTCCCCCGCTAGCCAGTCAGCGCCTGGTACACAAGCTGGCGCAGCTGAGAGCGGATCGGGTAGGCGCTAGAGGGCAGAAGCTGCGTGAAGAACGAGACGCTCAGCTCCTCGGCCGGGTCGACCCAGAACGCGGTGCTGGCCGCGCCGCCCCACGACAGCTCGCCCGCGGAACAGAGCACCTTTCCTGGCACGGGGTCGGTGACGACGGCGAAGCCAAGCCCGAAGCCGACTCCGCGGAACGGGGACTCGGCGTACAGCGGCCTGCCGAACGTCTCCAGGTCAAGGCCGCCAGGAAGGTGGTTGCGGATCATATAGCGGACCGTGCGCGGGCTCAGCAGCCGCGTGCCGTCCAGTTCCCCGGCGGGGCTGTCGGTGCGGTGCAGCAGCATCTGGGTGAACCGGTGGTAATCCGCGGCGGTCGAGACCAGGCCGCCGCCTCCGCTGAGCATGGCCGGCGGGCGACGCGCGCCCCCGCCCAGGGCGTCGAGCCTGACCGCGGTACCGCCGCTCCCGGGCGTGTACAAGGCGGCCAGCCGGGTCAGCTGGGTTTCTCCCGCATGGAACCCGGTGTCGGTCATGCCGAGCGGGCCCAGGATTCTCGCCGCGAAAAACTCGTCCAGCCGCTGCCCGGACGCGACCTCGACCACCCGGCCGAGCACATCGGTCGCCACCGAGTAGTTCCACTCCGTGCCGGGCTGAAAAAGCAGCGGCATGCCGGCCCACATATCGCACGCCCGTGCCAGGTCCGCGCCGGGGGGCGCGGACCATTCGAACCCGGCCGCCCGGTACATGGCGTCCACCGGATGAACCCGGTGGAACCCGTAGGTAAGGCCGGCCGTGTGGGTAAGCAGGTGCCAGATCCGCACCGGCTCGGTGGCCGGGACGGTGACCTGCCGCAAGTCCGAGCCGCCGGCCCAGACCCGGACGTCGGCGAAAGAGGGGATGAACGAGCTGACCGGATCGGTGAGCTCGAATCCGCCCTCCTCATAGAGCATCATCGCCGCCACCGAGGTGATCGGCTTGGTCATCGAGTAGAGCCGCCACACTGTGTCCGTCTGGACCGGCAGCCCGGCCTCGATGTCGCGGGATCCGTAGCCCGAGACGTACGCTAGGCGGCCGTGCCTGCTCACCGTGATCAGCCAGCCGGGCAGCCTGCCGTCATCGACATAGCGAGCGAAATGCCGGCCGATCCGCTGCAGCCGGTCTGGATCCAGGCCGACCTCGCCCGGCTCGGCCTCGGTCTTGAGCTCGCTCATCGCATCACTTTAGGGCACGGGGCGACCTGGCCACCTGACGGGCGCGGGCCAGGATCCCGGCGCCAGCACCTTCCCGGGGGACGGGGTATCTTGCGTCAGCTTGGCAGCTGGTCAGGCTTGTCCTCGTTCGTAGGTCTGGTAAGCGTTGTAATAGGAACTGGTGCCGATGAGATTCGGGTCCATCTGGGTGGTGAGGGAGAATCCGGAGTAGCCGCCGACCAACCCGTAGACGGCCTTCATGTCGGCTTGGAGCTGGGACGGGCTTATCGGGCCGCCATTGTTGGCGGCGGAGAACATATCCGGGTCGTCCCACAGCGCGCTGCGGGTTCCGGCCAGGGCATTATGCAAGGCCGTGGTGAACCACCGGGTGATGTTGGCCGGCTTTTCGTAGCCGCTGCCGCCAATGTCCTGCACGCTGATGACGTCGAGGCTGCCCAGGACGCTTCGCACCGCCGCGGCGAACTGCGCCGGGCTCATGGTGAGGTGCTCATACGTCGGGGAGGTCATTACCGGCTTGTTCCCGGCGTGGGTGTGCAGGTAGCCGGCGAGCGAGCTGAAGAACGATCCCACCGGGCCGGTATCGGCCGCGGTCAGCTGCTGATCGCTGACCTCGAAGGGCACGTACCATCCGACGAACGACTTGGTCGACTTGTACAGGCTGTAGAGCTGGTCAACGGTCCGTTCGTCGGTGTAAAGCTGGTTGTTCAGCCACGTCGCGTCGCCGGCGTGCGACTGCCACGCGGACACGTTGGCCAGGCCGAGCCAGACCGTGTCGCCGGCCTGCCCGGCGGCCGAAAGCAGCGGGTCGGTCATGTCGTCGCTGCGCGGGTACCAGCCGGCCGGGTCCGGGTAGTACGCCTGGTTAGCGTCCTCGTCGATGGTCCACTGGTCGACAACCTCGGTAATGCCGACGGCGCGTTCCACAGTGATCTCGCGCTGGTACTGCTGGGCGTTCCAAGGGATAGTCGTGCCGCTCGGCTGGAGAAAGGTAGCGTTCATAACAGGCGGTGCGGCGGCCGCAGATGCGCCTGACGCGCCCAGCAGAGCTGGCGCCAGAGCCCCGGCCATAGCCACGGTCATGATTATCGATAGCCTCATCGATTGGCCCCTTGCTTTCCCGTCCGAAGAAAGTCATGCCGGCCCCGGATACTGAGGCAGCGCGCTAAGGGATTTATGGGCATCTAAAGGCCCAGTGGATTTCCGGTTCCCGCCCGCGCTGGCCGTGTATTCACACCGTGCGGCGGCCCGGTAGCTATTCACGGCCCCGCTCGGGTGCATGACGGTTGCGATCACTCCGGACGGCAAAACGGCCTCCGGGGACACAAACAAGGCGAGGATCAAGCACGGCCGCGGGGGGCCGCCCCGGTGCGCCGGGATCAGCAAAGGGTGGCGCGCCCTTGACATCTAAACTAATCGTCAGCGAAATAGGAAAGGGACGAAAAGGTTAATCATTGGGCCCAATTGTTAGCCCTGTTTCATAAGTGCCTCGGTAGCCACCCGTTGATGGCGGCGACGCGGATTGCGCGGTGGCCCGCTCAGTCACGCTGGCCCGGGAAGATTTCCTTTGCCTTCGTGACGAGGCCTTCCTTGAGCACGCCCCAGCGGTCCGAGTCCCCCTTGACCAAGGCCAGGGCCGCGTTCTTGGCCTGCTCGAACGTGGCGTGCGGCGGGATCGGCGGGACGTTGGGGTCGGTCCGCACGTCGAGCACCGTGGGACGGTCGGCGGCGAGGGCCCGGTCCCAGGCGGGGCCGATCTGACCCGGCTTGTCCACGGCGATGCCGTGCAGGTCCAGGCTCCGGGCAAAGCCTTCGTAGGAGACGTCCGGGAGCCGCTGGGATTCGGTGAACTTGGGAGCGCCCCCCATGGCCCGCATCTCCCAGGTCACCTGGTTGAGGTCGTTGTTGTGCAAGACAGCGATGATGAGCCGGGGGTCCGCCCATTCCCGCCAGTAGTGCTTGATGGTGATCAGCTCGGCCAGCCCGTTCATCTGCATCGCCCCGTCGCCCGTGAAGACGATGACCGGCCGGTCCGGACAGCCGAACTTCGCACCGATGCCGTAGGGCACGCCCGGGCCCATGGTGGCCAAAGTGCCTGACAGAGACCCGCGCGTGTCAGCGCGGAACTTGAGCTGGCGGGCGTACCAGTTGGCCGACGAGCCGGAGTCGGCGGCGACAATTGCGTTGACGGGAAGCCGGGTGGACAGCTCGCGGAACAGCAGCATCGGGTTGACCGGATCGGCTTCCACCTCGGCCTCGGCATCCATCGACTGCCACCAGCCCGCGACCCCGGCCTCGATGCCCTCCCGCCAGGATCGGTCCTGCTTACGCTCCAGGTGCGGGATCAGGGCCCGCAAGGTGGCCGCCGCGTCGCCCACGAGGTTGACCTCGTTCGGATAGCGCATACCGATGTACTTGCCGTCGACGTCGATCTGAACGGCTCTAGCCTGGTCAAACTCGGGCAGGAACTGCGTGTAGGGGAAGCTGGAGCCCACGGTCAGCAGCGTGTCGCAGCTCTTCATCATCTCGTAGCTCGGCCGGGTGCCGAGCAGGCCGATGGACCCGGTGACGTACGGCAGCTCGTCGGAGAGCACGTCCTTGCCCAGCAACGGCTTGGCCACGCCGGCGCCGAGCAGCTCAGCGACCTGCTCGAGCTCGCCCCGGGCGCCCCGGGCGCCCTGGCCGGCCAAGATGGCGACCTTGCTTCCGGCGTTAAGGACATCGGCGGCCCGGCGGATGGCCTGGTCGTCGGGCACGCCCACGGCCCAGTCGGTGCCGAGTGAGGACGGCACCATCTTGAACGCGTGAGTCGGCGCGGAGTAGTCGAGCTCCTGAACGTCGGCGGGGATGATGATCGCCGTGGGCGCGCGCTCGGCCAAGGCGACGCGGATGGCCCGGTCCAGGACGTTCGGCAGCTGCTCCGGGACCGTAACCATCTGCACGTACTCGCTGGCCACGTCCTTGTACAGCGAGAGCAGGTCGACTTCTTGCTGGTAGGAGCCGCCCATGGCGCTGCGGTCGGTCTGGCCCACGATGGCAACGACCGGGACGTGGTCGAGCTTGGCGTCGTACAGGCCATTGAGCAGGTGAATGGCCCCCGGGCCCGAGGTCGCCATGCACACGCCGACGCGGCCCGTGAACTTGGCGTACCCGACAGCTTCGAAGGCCGCCATCTCCTCGTGCCGAGCCTGGACGAACTTCGGTTTGTTCTCCGCCCGGCCCCAGGCGGCGAGGATGCCGTTGATCCCGTCGCCGGCGTAAGCGAAGACGTGTTCCACGTCCCACGCGCGGAGCCGCTCGAGCAAGTAGTCCGCAACTGTCAAAGCCATGTAGTCTTTCGCTCCTTCTGGGCCGTGAGCTCCCGCGCTACCCGCGTAGCCGACGCCTAACCAGCGAGCGACCTGCTGATCTCCTGGGCTGCACATGACAGTGCGGCGACCGCGGGGCGATGATGGCCGGATGGATTACGAGGTGAGCCTCAGCCACGTCGAACCCCGCCCGGCCGTGGCCGGAGGTCTACTGGCTACGACCACCACCTGGAGGCAACGGTCATGAGCATTGAGCGAGAGAAGCAGGTCGCTGCGGAGGCGGCCGCTGAGCTGGTCGAAAACGGCATGGCCGTCGGGCTCGGGACCGGCTCGACCGTGGCGTACCTGCTCCCGGCCCTAGCCAAGCGATCGCTCGACATCGTCTGCGCCGCCACGTCGCCACGCACCGAGCAGGCCGCCCGCGAGCTGGGCCTGAGGATCGAGGACGTCACGAGCATCGACCGGTTCGACATCACCATCGACGGCGCGGACCAGATCGCGCCGGACGGCTGGCTGGTCAAGGGGGGCGGCGGCGCGCACACCCGGGAGAAGATCGTGGCCGGGGCCGCGGACCGGTTCGTCGTTATCGCCGACTCCTCCAAGCCGGTGCCGGCCCTGCACGCCCCGGTCCCCCTCGAACTGCTGTCGTTCGGGCTGCGCGCCACCATGCGCCGGGTCAAGCCGGCCTCGCTGCGCGACATCGCGCCGAGCCCGGACGGCGGCGTGATCGCCGACTACCACGGGCCGGTCCAGGACCCGGCGGCGCTGGCCGTCCGGCTGTCATCGACGCCCGGAGTGGTCGGGCACGGCCTGTTCCCGCCGCAGATGGTGGCCGTGGTCTTCGTCGGCCGGGGCGAGTCGGCAGACCGGATCGATTTCACGCCAGGCGCTTGAGAGGAGGCGCGGGCCGCCTCCCGCACGAGCGCCGCCGCCACCTTATCCCCGGGGTCCCCTCGGACTTAAGGCTGTCTCCAGGCTAGGCTAGAGACCCTGCTACCCACATGCACCCGTCCGTGCACCGATGGTAATAACTCCCCGGGCGGACTCTGAGGTCACGACATCGGGACCGCGTTCAACTGCTCCCGGTCGCGAACTCAGGAAACCCGCGCGGAAGCTGGATCAGCTCGTTCTACTGGGCCGAGTACGTGACCCACTTCCAGTGGGTGCTTGCCGGTATGGCCCGGCTAGGGCTCATCCCTCCGCTCGGGGGGACGAGCAATCATTTCAGCCGCGAGGCGCTCGACCCCGTCTGCCGGGTAAATGGCCGGTGGGACTTCCACACACGGCATCCCCTCCGGCTGATGCGATCCGTCGGTCCGCTGCGCTACCTGGGATTTGTCCTGTTCATGCTGGAGACGCCCCTTTCTCTGCTGCTGAACCCGCTGATGTGGGCGGCGACGATCTATTACGTCGCCGCACGCCTGGACTCACGGCAGTATCCACGTTCATCGACGGGCTCTTCCCCGACGCCAGTGTTCTACGCGGGTGCCTTCGTGCCGGTCGCTGGCAATGCCGTCCTGTTCAGCCAGAAGCTCGTTACGCCGCTGCGGCGGCAACAGCAGTCCGAGACGGTTGCCGCGGGAAGCGGGCTCCCGCTGGCGAATTACCTGTCCCAGCAGGAGTGACCCGCCACGACAGGGCGCCGGTCGCTACACCGGCCCTTTAGTGGTCGGCCCGGAGACCGCCTGCAACCCTTCGTGGTGAAACACAGTCATCTGACTGGTCTAGCGGATGGGCATGCTGAGTCATGATCACATCAGGCGAACCCGGCTAGCCGCGTCTCATCCGAGGCGAACAGCGCTGGCGGGTTTGAGCCCAAGGCACGGATGCGCCTAGCAGCCAGGCCTCTGATGAGAGGGGACCAGACATGACCGCCTGGACCGAGGCTCAGGTCACCACCGCGCTAAGCCCGCGGCCGGTCGCAGCCAGGGCCGATACCGATGCCGGCGCGGCGGAAGAGCTCTTCAAGGGCGTTTACCCCAAGCTGGCCGGCTGGATCGGGCGCCTGGTCAACGACGACGAGACCGCGCACGAGATAGCGTCCGAAGCCTTCGTCCGGCTGCTGTCACGGTGGACCCAGGTAGACAAGCCGCAAAGCTACCTCTACATGATCGCCGCCAATTTGATCCGAGATCACTGGCGCAAGGCGGAGCGGGAGCGGCGGGCCATCCGCAGCGCGACCGCGGCGGCCAACCCGGTGACCTACCCCGACCAAGACGTCGACGTGCGCAACCTCATCGCCTCGCTACCGCCCAGGCTGAGGGACCCGTTCCTGCTGCACTATTACGGCGGCTTCGGGACCCGGCAGGTCGGGGAGCTGCTCCACAGGCCGCAAGGCACCATCAAGGCTGACCTGTTCGCGGCCCGCGCCCGGCTGAAGGTGGCGCTGGGGAGCCACGATGGCTGACCGTTATGACGGCCGGCCGGCTGCTGCCGCCGGGTGCCGCCGGGTGCCGCCGGAGAAGATCAAGGCTGAGATCATTCCGAACCAGGACGCGGGTCCGTCCCTAGACTCGCTGAACGGCGGGTCGGGCACCCTGGCGGCTGAGCGCGTCGCGTAGCGCCGCACGCGAGGTGATGCCGAGCTTAGGAAAGATCCGGTACAGGTGAGCGCTGACCGTCCGGTGTGACATGTACAGGCGGGTGCCGATCTGCTTGTTGCTGAGCCCGGCCGCAGCCAGCTCCGCGACCTGCAGCTCCTGCGCCGTGAGCGGGTCCTGGAAGCCCGTTTCCCGTTGATGCCGGGCTGCCGCGGTGGCCGCGAGCTCCGCGGCGGCGCGCTCGGCCCAGGCGGACGCGCCCAGGAGCTCGAAGGCGGTCAGCGCCGCCTGGAGGTGGTGCCGTGACAGGGTGATCGCCCGGGACCGGCGCAGCCGCTCCCCGTACAGCAGGTGCACCCGGGCCAGGTCGAACGGCCACAACCGCGCCCCCGGATCCGCGAGCGCGGCCTCGAACAACTCGGCGTCGAGGCCATCCGTGGCCACCAGTGCCGCGACCGCGCCAGCCAGCAGCGCCTTGCGTGACTCCAGGGCCCGCATTGCCCTCTGGAGGTCGGCGTCGTCTCGGCCCGTCCCAGCGGCCGTGCCGCTCTCGCGTGAAGCCGCGAGGGCCGGCATCATGACCTGAGTCATCGCGGTCTCCTTGTCCTTAGCCTGGCCCGTGCTCGCACCGGGCATACCTCAAGGAAAGCGGCCGGGCCGGGCGGTTCGCAGTGGTCAGATGACGACACCTGCCGGCGCCGCCGTGACGACACTTTTCGGCCAGAAGAGTCAATGCGCCTGCTAGGCCTCGGGAACAGGGCGAATACCCTGTCCCTATGTGGCTGACGGGACAACCGCCGCACTGGGTAGGCCGCGCGCGAGAGCTCGCCATTCTCAGCACTGCCGTCGATGACCTCCGTGGTGGCGCGGGATCGGTGATCTGGATCGAGGGTGAGCCTGGTATCGGCAAGTCGTCCCTGGTGGCCGAGGCCATGGCGGCGAACGACCCGGGGTGGGACGTCAGCTGGGCGATGGCGGATCAGCTCACCGAACGGCTGCCGCTGCGCGTCATGCTGGACTGCCTGCAGGTGCGGCCGGGTTCGCCGGATCCGCGGCGGGCGCACGCGGCCGACCTGCTGCGCAATCGGCCGCTCAACCTGCTAGCCGGCGGTGACGCGTCCGCGACAGGCGTGGAGGTCCTGGTCACGCTGGTG
Source organism: Actinomycetota bacterium (assembly GCA_030853115.1). Taxonomy (GTDB): domain Bacteria; phylum Actinomycetota; class Actinomycetes; order Streptosporangiales; family Streptosporangiaceae; genus Palsa-504. The sequence continues at coordinate 2,002 of JALYVS010000092.1, read as the reverse complement.
GACGAGCTGTGCGCGGCCGCTCCCACCGTGCTGGTCATCGACGACCTGCAGTGGGGCGATGAGGCGTCGCTGGTCGTCTGGCACCAGCTGGCCGCCTCCATCCGCCAGCTGCGGCTGCTGCTGCTGATCGGGACGTGCCGGCCGACGCCGCGCCGACCGGAGGTAGAGCAGGTACGCGCGGCGGTCGTGCGCCGCAGCGGCGCGGTCATCACGCTGGAGCCGCTGCCGGAAACCGATGTGGCGGACCTGGTGACGGCGATGATCGGAGCGCCGCCCGGTGATGCCCTGCGCCGGCTGACGGCTCAGGCCTCAGGCAATCCGCTGTACGTGCGCGAGCTGATTGACGCCCTGGTGCGCGAGCAGGCGGTCCAGGTCAGGCCCACCGCCGAGATCACCTCGCCGGGCGAGCAGCTCCCGGTCTCACTGGCCGGGGTGCTGACCGACCGGCTCAGCTCGGTATCGGCCGAGACGGCACAGCTGCTGCGCGCCGCCGCGCTGCTCGGCGGAGGCTTCCAGGCCACGGACCTGGCCGTGGTGCTGCGCCAGCCAGTGTCCGGCCTGTCCGCGGGCCTGCAGGAGGCGGTGACGGCAGGCATACTGGCCGGCTCGGGTAGTGAGCTGATATTTCGTCACCCGCTGATCAGGCAGGCGCTCTACGAGAGCATGCCGCTGGCGCTGCGGATGGCATTGCACGCCGAGGCCGCACGGGCACTCGCGGTCGCCGGCGCGGACGCCCTCAGCGTCGCGCAGCAACTGTCCGCCGCGGGCCGGCCAGATGAGGGCTGGGCCCGGGAGTGGCTCGTCCAGGCCGCGTCCGCACTGGCCGCCCGGGCACCGCGGCTGGCAGTCGAACTGCTGCAGCGGGAACTGGAGGAGACACCCGTCGGCGGCGAAACCTGGGACAGCTTGATGACCGGCCTGCTGTGGGCCCTCCTCACCGCCGGGTCCTATCAGGAGGGGATCAGGCAGGCCGGCTGGGCGCTGACGGTGATGACCGACACTGCGCGGCGGGCGGAAAGCTACTGGATGCTGGCGCATGCCGAGGTCAGCGTAGGACGCGGCGATGACGCGATCACCACCATCCAGCAGGCGCTGGCACCGGCCGACCTGCCCGGTAAGTGGGAGGCCCGGATGCTGGCACTGCTGTCCATGCTCGAGCGGGGCGCCACCGGCCTCGGTGCCGCGGAGTCGATCGCTCGCCGGGCACTGACCGCCGCCGAAGAGGCTGGCGACTCGTCTGCGACGGCGCAAGCCCTCCACGACCTGTGGCTGACCGATTCCGTCGCGCGCGACCACGTCAGCGCACTTGACCACATCGACCGGGCGCTTCAGGTCATCGGCGACGATCCCGGACACGCGGACTTGCGTGCGGTCGCCCTGGATGCCCGCACCTTCACGCTCCAGAACCTTGATGAATGGCCGCAGGCCGAGCTAGCCCTCAGGGACGCCCGGGAGTTCGCCCAGCGGACCGGGCGCCCCGACCGCGCGACCTGGGCCAGTGCGGCGGTGCTGTGGTACTGGCTCGGCCAGTGGGACGACGCACTGGCTGAGCTCGGCTCCGATGCCGCCGATTCTTCCGGGCTGATGTACTCGTTCCTGAGCGAACGCTGGTCCGCGCTACTGATTCACGGCGTGAGCGCACTGATCGCCGGGCACCGGGACCAGCGCAGCACGGCCAGCCAGCAACTGCGCCAGGGCCTGGCCCTGCCCCTGGAGAACGTCACTGACCGGGAAAACCGGGACTTCGTGGTGGCCGCGCATGCACTGGCGCTGGAACAGAGCGGGGAAACCCGCCACGCCATGGCGAGACTGGCGGAGATACTGCCGCGGCACGACAATGAGATGACCCTCAGCCACCAGTGGATGCCGGACCTGGTGCGACTCGCACTGGCCGCCGGGGATAGGCAGCTGGCGCAGACCGCGGCGCGAGCCTGCCAGGCGGAGGCGGCCGCGGAGACCCGGCCGGCCCGGGCCGCCGCGGCCAGTCTGCGGTGCCGCGGAC
>JALYVS010000460.1 GCA_030853115.1 Actinomycetota bacterium | reverse complement strand
GCCCGTTACTGGCCCGCGGGCCGCCGACGAGCAGCCGCCGGCCAGAACCCCCACCACGGCCAGCGACACGGCGGCGAGGCCGGCCCGGTTGATGCGGTGAGCGCGGTGTACTGGGCTGGCGCGGTGCGCTGGGCGCTGCGGCCTGCCGCGCTGCTGACGGTGACGCATGATGGCCTCCAAGCTGCCGGCACCTGCCGGTCAGGAGCAGTGGTACACGGCCGGGCATCACACGGGCATCACAGTGAGATGTCGTCAGCACCCGCGCAGTGCGGACATAACAGCAGGTCGGCCGGCACGCAGGCGGGGCGTTCTGGCCGCGCTTGTGATAGTGGTGTGATCCCGGTTAAGGCACGATGGTGCTTATGCGGGTGCTTGTGGTCGAAGATCAGGCGGAGCTGGCCGATGACATCGCCGACGGCCTGCGGGACCGGGGAATCGGCGCGGACGTTGCCTACGACGGCTCAGCCGGGATCGAGAAGGCGCTACTGAACCGGTACGACGTCGTCGTCCTGGACCGGGATCTGCCCCGGATCCACGGCGACGCGGTCTGCGCCACCCTGGTCAGCTCGTCGTCGCAGGCACGCATCCTGATGCTGACCGCGGCGGCCAGCGTGGACGACCGGGTGAACGGGCTCAACCTCGGCGCCGATGACTACCTGACCAAGCCCTTCGCGTTCGCTGAGCTGGTCGCCCGGGTCCGCTCGCTGGCCCGGCGCAGCCCGGCCGCCGCCCCGGCGATCGCGCGTGGCGATCTCGTCCTGGATCGCGCTAGACGCCTGGTCAGCCGGGCCGGGCAGCCGATCCCGCTCAACCGCAAGGAGCTGGGAGTCCTGGAGGAGTTGCTGATCGCGGACGGGGCGTGATCAGCGCCGAGGACCTGCTGGAGCGAGTATGGGACGAGAACACCGACCTGTTCTCGCGGACCGTGACGGTCACCATCGGCCGGCTCCGACGCAAGCTCGGCGAGCCCGACCTGATCGAGACCGTGATCGGGATCGGGTACCGGCTGCGATGAGCACATTCGCATCGGGACGCTGGACCCGGTCGCTCCGGTCGCTCGGGCCGCAGAAGGTCAGGACCCGGCTCGCGCTCTTGTATTCGGGACTGTTCCTGATATCAGGCTCCGCCCTGCTCGGGCTCACCTACGGGCTGGTCGATCAGCATCTGGGCGAACGGCTGGCGCTGACCGGCCCCCGCGACGAGCTCAAGGAGCTGGCGGATACCTTTGACGAGATGCTGGAACGGCTGGACCACGCGTTCGCCGCCCAGCGACGGTTCGTCGCGAACGCCTCGCATGAGCTCCGCACCCCGCTAACCGTCATGCGGACCGCCATTGATGTCACGTTGGCCAAGCCTTCCCGTACGACGCAGCAGCTGGAAGACATGGCGGCCCGCGTCAGCCGCTCCATCGACCGGGCCGAGAACATGATTGAGGCCCTTCTGGTGCTCGCGGTCAGCGACCAGGGCGTGGGCAGCAGTGAGCTCCTCGACCTCGCGTCCGTGACCGAAGACGCCCTCGACCTCGCGGCGCCGGGCATCACCCAGCTGGCACTGCGGGTAGAGGCCGAGCTCGCGCCCGCCGAGATGACCGGTGATCAGCAGCTCGTCGAACGCATGGTCTGGAATCTCGTGGATAACGCGGTCCGGCACAACGAACCGGGCGGCTGGATCCGGGTATCTACCGGCCGGTGCGAACGGGGCGTCGTTTTCCGGATCGCTAACGGCGGAGCCCCGGTGCCCGCCGGTGTCGTGCCCACGCTGTGCGAGCCGTTCCGGCGCATCGCGGGCCGGGACCGGCCGGGCGGAGGCGTGGGTCTGGGCTTGTCGATTGCCCAGTCCGTCAGTACCGCGCACGGAGCTGAACTGAAACTCCGGAGCCAGGCCGAGGGCGGCCTCAGCGTCAGCATCGAGCTGCCGTCGGTGCACGTCAGCTGACCCTGGCGGCAGGCCCTGACGGGCCGCCGCTAGGCCTGGGTGCGGCCGGCGCCGGCCACGGCGGCGTCGAGCAGTGCCTCAGCCGCCGCCCGGGAGGCCGCGGCGATCGCTATGTTGCGGTCCAGGTTCGCGGCCTGCATCCCGCCGTCATAGAGCAGGTGAAGCTGGCTGCCAAGCAACGCCGGGTCGGGTGCCCCGGCGGCGGCGGCCAGCTCCTGGAGCAGGCCCGCCAGCCAGCGCCGGTACTCCTGCGGAACCTCCGCTGCGGCGGTCCCCGGCAGGGCCTCGGCCGAGGCCCGGTTGAACGGGCAGCCGTGATAACCCGAACGGGCAAAGAGCGCGGCCTGGGCGTCGAACACGCTCAGCAGGCGTTCACGTGGGTCATCATGTGCCTCCACGGCCGCCCGCAGCCTGGCCGTCGAGATACTCATCCGGTGCTGCAGGTAGGCGCGGATCAGCTCATCTTTGCTGCCGAAGGTGCTGTAGAGCGAGGCCCGCGCGACATCGGCCCGCGCGATGATCCGGTCGATGCCGACGCTGTTCACGCCTTCGGCGTAGAACAGCTCATCGGCCGCCGTCAGCAAGCGCTCGCGCGGCGAGGGGCGCCCGCCAGCAGCCTTGGCAAGCACACCGGAGCTGGAGAGCCCACCAGCAGCGTCGCTGGTCATCAGCACCTCCTAGACCGATCGGTCTATGTTAGCCGGAGCAGCAGAGTCTCCGCGCATGCAGTACAACCACGCCGGCCGAGGGGAATTCCGCGCCCGCGCCGCGGGGCCGGCCGGCCGCACACTCGACACCATGCTGCTCTCCTCCCGCATGGCGAATCGAGGATCACCATCATCACGTTTCCCTTGAGGCTATGATCTGAGTCACAGAATCAGACACCCATTTCAGGAGAAACATGGCTGGCAAATTCGTCCTCAAAAAGGGCTCAACCGGGAAGTACCACTTCAACCTGGAGGCCGGGAACGGGCAGGTCATCGCGACTAGCGAGAGCTACGAGCGCAAGGAGTCGGCGCTGCACGGCATCGAGTCGGTCAAGAACAACGCTCCCGGTGCGGAGATCGACGACCAGACTGAGGACTGACCTGCCCGGTTCCGGGTGCGCGGTCATCTGCGACCTCACGAAATAGGCAACGGTCTGGTGGTCCTGCTAGACCGCACCGGACCACAAGTCCTCCGGTTCACCTCCGCGGGTCTCGGGGAGCAGCCAGAACAGCACCATGGCCAGCGCGGCCGGCAAAAAGGTGACCAGCCCGGCCACCGCGTACCGGTGGGCGGCCTGGGCGACCGCGCCAAAGACGACCAGGCCGGTCACCGCGCCCAGCACGCCCGATGCGAGCGACCAGCCCGCCACCGAGGCCCGGACCGACGTGGGGAACAGCTCGTTGACTAGCGCGCCGGCGGCCGGAGCGAAGACCGAGCCGGCGAACACGCCGAGGATGTAGCCGGCCAGCAGCGCCGGGGCGGAGCCAGAGTAGGTCAAGGTGGCGAGCAGTGCCACCGTCATCATGGCCAGCGCGGCGGTCAGGCGCCGCCCCACCCGGTCCGCCAGCCAGCGTCCGGCCAGCAGCCCGGCCAGTCCGGCGACGCCTGCCCCGACGACCATGGCGGCGGTCACGATGCCGCGCTGGTGCAGGAAATTCTGCGCGAACAAGAAGACGAAGCTGTTGGCCGGCCCGGTAATCACCGAGGTGGCAAAAGCCAGCGCCACGATCACCGCCAGACGCCGCCGGAACGGCGGGGCCACGGCACTGAACACCGGGATCGCATGCTCGGATCCGGCCGTGGACACAGCGAACCGGTCAGGCTCCTCGATCCAGCGCCAGAGCAGGGGCAGCAGAGCCAGCGGGATCAGTGCCAGGACGAAAACGCCGCGGAATCCGATCGCGCGTTCGGCCAGGCTGTGCACGATGGCGACCACCCCGGCGCCGGCGCCGTATCCGGCGGCGATGAGCGCGACCGCCTTGGCCCGGTCCGCTGAACCGGTCTGCTCGGCCGCGGTGACCTGCGCCAGCGCAGTCGTCGCGCTGAGCAGGGGCCGGCCGCTGGCGAAGATCGCCACGAACCACCAGTAGCTGGGGCTGACCGCAGCGACCCCCGTCATGGCCAGCCCCAGGCCGAGGGTCACGAGCAGCATCCTCCGGCGGCCGAAGCGGTCGGCCAGCCCGGTGACGGGCAGGGCACCGAGCGACGCCAGGCGCATGATGGCCAGCCCGATGCCCAGGGCGCTGCCTGACAGGCCGGCCTGGTCGGCGAGGGTGGCGCCGGCGTTGACCTGACCGAATCCTTTGGCTACGTCACCGAGGGAGGCGACCACGCCGTTCTGCGCGAACCCCGAGGCAAAGGCGGCGATAGCGATCGCGACCACGGCCCGGTCGTTCCAGCGATGCAGGCGAAGCCCTGTCGGCCGAGGGACCGGCCCCGGGTCAGGGATAGTGCGTCATGCCGACGCCGGGAACCTGGGCATGATGCACTCCTTAACTCTAGACGGGAAGCTAGTTCATTATGCATACACGCTGAGCAGGTCGCCGTTGAGGTCGAGGACGCGATTCTCGCGGCGCGGCTCCCGGCCGGCGCGCATCTCGGCCGCCCGGTACGCCGCGGTCACGAGCCGGGGATGTCGCCGATGGCCGCCCGCTGTGCGTGCGGGCCGCCGGTCAGGCGTTCGGCTGACCACGCGCGGCGGTAATACAGGTGCGCGTCGTGTTCCCAGGTGTACTCCATGCCGCCGAACAGCTGGATGGCGGACTCGGTCACGCTGCGGTAGGCCTCGCCGCCGCGCAGCGCCGCGACGCGGGCCGCCGTCCGGGCCTCGGC
>JALYVS010000459.1 GCA_030853115.1 Actinomycetota bacterium | reverse complement strand
GGCCGGGTGCAGCCGCGCCGCGCCGGCCGCCGTGACCTGGCCGGCCGCCTCGCCGCGGATGGCCCGGACGGTACGGGTGCAGGCGCGTGTACGGTGCGCGGTCCCGCCTCCGCCGTGTACCTGTTCCTGTGGAACCGCTCGGGCCTGGCTCCGGCCGACGTCACGATCAGCGGTGACCAGGGCCTGCTCACCTCGTGGCGCTCCAGCGTCCGTGTCCGCTGGAGCTAAAAGCTGACATCCCGCCCGGCGACACTGCGGCGAGCCAGCACACCTGAGGGGCGCGCAGGCGTTAGGGTAGTGGCTACCGGGGATCCCCGGCTTCGATTGAAGGTCACGCACCCTGCGGGCATGGTGGCCGTGCCAAGCACGGTTCGCCAGGACAAGGGGTAGCGGTCGCGTGCCCGAAGGAGGCGGTATCGTCCATGACGGTCCCGGCGTCGCAGGCCCCGTTCGCTCACCTGCACGTACATACCGAGTACTCCATGCTGGACGGGGCGGCTCGGCTGAAGGACTTGTTCGCTGAGGTCAACCGCCTGGGCATGACGCACGTGGCGATGACCGATCACGGCAACATGTTCGCCGCCGCGGAGTTCCACCGGCTGGCGAAGGAAGCCGGCATCACGCCGGTGATCGGGATCGAGGCCTACGTCGCGCCCGAGTCCAGGACCAACACCAGCCGCATCTTGTGGGGCCAGCCGCACCAGAAGAAAGACGACGTCTCCGCCTCCGGGGCCTACCTGCACAAGACCATCTGGGCGCAGAACTCCGAGGGGCTGCATAACCTGTTCAAGCTCTCCTCCCGCTCGTACGCCGAAGGCTGGATGGTGAAATGGCCGCGGATGGACAAGGAGATCATCGCGGCGCACACCTCCGGGTTGATGGCTTCCACCGGCTGCCCGTCGGGCGAGCTGCAGACCAGGCTGCGGCTCGGCCAGTTCGACGAGGCACTGAAGGGGGCGGCTGAGTGGCAGGACATTTTCGGCAAGGAGAACTACTTTCTCGAGCTGATGGAGCACGGCCTGGACATCGAGCGCCGGGTCCGCGACGGCCTGCTCGAGATAGGCAGGAAGCTCGGCATCCCGCCGGTCGTGACCAACGACTCGCATTACACCCGCGAGCAGGACGCCACCAGCCATGACACCTTGCTGTGCATCCAGACCGGAAAGACCCTGGCCGACACCGACCGGTTCCGGCTCGAGGGCGGCGGCTACTTCATCAAGCCCGCGACGTCGATGTACGGCATCGACGGCAGCGATTACTGGCAGCAGGGGTGCCGCAATAGCCAGCTGCTGATCGCCGACCGGGTCGACGCCAGCGGCATGTTCGAGTTCGTCAACCTGATGCCGCGCTTCCCCATCCCCGAGGGATTCCAGTCCGAGGATGAGCTGTTCCGCGCCGAGGTGTGGAAGGGGATGGACCGGCGCTATCCGGGCGGGTACGACGAGAAGCGGCGGCTGCAGGCCGAGTACGAGATCCAGATGATCTGCCAGATGGGTTTCCCCGCGTACTTCCTCGTGGTCGCCGACTTCATCATGTGGGCGAAGAACAACGGCGTCGCGGTGGGCCCGGGCCGGGGCTCGGCGCCCGGCGCGATCGTCGCCTACGCGATGGGCATCACCGACCTTGACCCGCTCGATCACGGCCTGATCTTCGAGCGCTTCCTCAATCCCGAGCGCGTGTCCATGCCCGATATTGACATTGACTTCGACGAACGCGGCCGGGCCGACGTGATCAGGTACGTGACCCAGAAATGGGGCTCGGACCGGGTCGCGCAGATCATCACCTACGGCACGATCAAGGCCAAGGCCGCGATCAAGGACTCCTGCCGGGTGCTTGGCCATCCTTACGCGCTGGGGGACCGGATCACCAAGGCGTTCCCTCCGGCCGTCATGGGCAAGGACATACCGCTGTCCGGGATCTTCGACGAGCAGCACCCCAGGTACCGGGAAGCCGGCGAGATCCGCTCGCTGTACGAGGGCGAAGCGGAGATCAAGGAGATCATCGATACCGCCCGCGGGATTGAAGGGCTGATCCGCCAGCCCGGCGTGCACGCGGCGGGCGTGATCATGTCCGCCGAGCCGCTGACCGATCACCTCCCGGTCTGGACCCGGCACTCCGACGGCGCGGTGATCACGCAGTTCGACTACCCGACCTGCGAGGCCCTCGGGCTGCTGAAGATGGACTTCCTGGGCCTGCGCAACCTGACGATCATGGCCGACGCGGTGGCGGCGATCAAGCGTAACCGGGACGTCTCCATCGACCTGCTGACCCTGCCCCTCGACGATAAGCCCAGCTATGAGCTGCTGGCGCGGGGTGACACGCTCGGCGTGTTCCAGCTGGACGGCGGCCCGATGCGGGCCCTGCTGCGGCTGATGAAGGCGGACAACTTCGAGGACATCTCCGCCGTCATCGCCCTGTACCGGCCCGGTCCGATGGGCGTCAACTCACACACCAACTACGCGCTGCGCAAGACGGGTCAGCAGGACATCAAGCCGATCCATCGCGAGCTTGAAGAGCCGCTGCGCGAGGTACTCGAGCCCACTTACGGCCTCATCGTCTACCAGGAGCAGGTGCAGAAGGCCGCCCAGATCCTGGCCGGGTACACCCTCGGCCAGGCGGACCTGCTCCGCCGGGCCATGGGCAAGAAGAAAAAAGAGATCCTGGACCGGGAGTTCGTTCCGTTCCAGCGGGGGTGCCGGGAACGCGGGTACTCCGACCAGGCGATCCAGGCGGTCTGGGATGTCCTGGTCCCGTTCGCCGGTTACGCCTTCAACAAGGCGCACACCGCCGCCTACGGCCTGATCGCCTACTGGACGGCCTACCTGAAGGCTAACTACCCCGCCGAGTACATGGCCGCCCTGCTCACGTCCGTGGGCGACGACAAGGACAAGTCCGCGCTGTACCTCAGTGAGTGCCGCCGGATGGGCATCAAGGTGCTGCCGCCCGACGTGAACGAGTCGATCGCCACCTTCGCGGCGGTCGGCCAGGACACCAGGTTCGGCCTGGCCGCGATCCGCAACGTAGGCACCAACGTGGTCGAGGCGATCATCGCGGCACGCAAGTCCAAGGGCGCGTTCACTCACTTCGCGGATTTCCTCCGCAAGGTTCCCCTCGTGGTCTGCAACAAGCGCGTGATCGAGTCGCTGGTCAAGGCGGGCGCGTTCGACTCGTTCCGGGAGCCGCGCAAGGGCCTGATGCTCGTGCACGAGCAGGCCGTCGACGCCGTGATCGATATCAAGCGCAACGAGGCCATCGGGCAGGACTCGCTGTTCGGCGGCGACGCCGAGGCTGAGGCCGTCTTCGACGTGCCCGTCCCGCCCGGTGAGTGGGACAAGTCCACGTTGCTGAACTTCGAGCGCGAGATGCTCGGGCTGTACGTCTCGGACCATCCGCTGTTCGGGATCGAGCACATCCTGGCCCGGGAAGGCGACTGCTCGCTGGCCGAGCTGATGAGCGAGGACGCCGACCGTCCGCGGAGCGGGGACCGGTCCGACGCGCAGATCGTCAAGGTGGGCGGCATCTTGTCCGGTGTGCAGCGCAAGGTGACCAAACAAGGCAACCAGTGGGCGGCGGCTGTCCTGGAGGACCTGGCCGGCGCGATCGAGGTGCTGTTTTTCCCGCAGACCTACCAGCTGTACGCCACCTCCATCACCGAGGATGCCGTGGTGGTGGTCAAGGGCAAGGTAGACCGCCGCGATGACGTGCCCAAGCTGATCGCCATGGACCTGACCATCCCCGATCTGTCCCTGGACGAATCGGGTCCCTTCGTGGTGTCCATGCCGGTATCCAGGTGCGTCCCGCCGGTCGTGGAACGGCTCAGGGAGGTGCTCGTCACCCACCCAGGACCCACCGAGGTGCACCTGAAACTGCGTGGCCACGAGCGCACCACGGTGGTGCGCCTGGACGACAAGCTCCGAGTAGCCACCTCACCCGCCTTGATCGGCGACCTGAAGCAGCTACTCGGACCTGCCTGCGTGAGTTAGCGCCTAGGCCTTCGGGCCGATGAGCTGGTCGAGGAAGGCACGGTACATGCGCAGCGTCTCGCGCAAAGTCTCCGTATCCGCCTGAGTGCCCTCGCCCCAGCGGCCGGCCAGCGAGCGCTGGCGCTCCTGGATGGCCTGCTGGCGGGCCTGGATGGCCCGCTGGCGCTCCTGGATGGCGGCTTCCAGCTTGGCGGTCACCTGCGCGACGACCTCGGCGGCCTCAGTCACTGAAGCCTGCGGGTCGTCCACGAACCTGAACTGGATCTGCTGCCATTGCGCGGTGAAATCGGCCGCGTCGGGAATCAGCTTCCCGTAGGCCAGGTCGCCCAGATCGTCCAGCGTCCCCGCGGACTCGCCCGGATGCAGCCCCTCCGGAGCGGCGGCGCGCCGCTCCTCGGGTGCCTGCGCCCCCGCCGCGCCCACCCGATCCCCGGCGCCAGTGTCCCCGGCGCCAGTGTCCCCGGCAACGGTTGTCCCAGTGACCGGGTGCTCAGAAACGGCGTCCCCGGGGAAGGCGTCCCGGCCGGCCGGGCTGGTCTCGTACATTTCCGGGTCGGTGCTGGCCGGGTCGGGGCTGGCCGGGTCGGTGCTGGCTAGATACGGCCCGTCGGTGAAGCCCGGACGTGTCTCGTCCTGCCGGGCCAGCGGATCCGCGTTCGCCTCCGCCACCGGCAGGTCCGGATCGGTCACCGGCTCGCCGGCGCCCGCGGCCGGCCCGTCCGGGCTGGTCACCGCAGCCACGTGGTCCTCGCGTCCATCCGGTACCTCCCAGT
>JALYVS010000091.1 GCA_030853115.1 Actinomycetota bacterium | reverse complement strand
CTTGAGGGCGGCCTCGACCGCGTCCACGATGCGGTCCGGCAGCTTCGACAAGTTCGCCAGCGTCTCGTTCCGGACGGTCCCGCCCTCGCGGTAGGTCCGGCGCAGCAGCCGCGACTCGTAGACGCGCTCGCGGCCCCGCCTGTCGGTGTGCCGGCTCTTGATCCTGACCACGTGCATCGCCGTCGGCTGCTCCAGCATAAGCGCATCGTAACAGCATGCCGCAATCGACTACCGGTGACACGCCGACTCATTCCTGACTACACGCTGAAGCCGTCGACAGGCTCGCGTGCCTGGTCAGGCACGAGATTCCCGCTCGGATGCCCCGTAACTTCGGATTAAGCTTGACTCTGTCGGGAATCTTGGTATTTGGCTGACTGCAGTGACGCCCGGGGCCAGTCTTGCGGGAACATAAGTCCCGCGAGACCCCTGAGGAGTGCGAGATGTCGATCCGTCCCCGCCTAGGGGTCGAGGTCCCGGAGCTGACCGCGCGAGTAGCGCGGGCCAGCAACCCGGCCGGGACGACGGCAATGTAGGTACGGGACCGGCTCGACGGCCTGTGGGCGGACGAGGACTTCGCCGGCTGGTATCCCCGGGACGGGCGCCCCGGGATCTCGCCGGCGCAGCTGGCCACGGTGAGCGTGCTGCAGTTCCTGCTCGACCTGTCCGACCGCGATGCCGCTGAGGCGGTGCGGTGCCGGATCGACTTCAAGTACGCGCTCGGCCCCGGCCTCGACGATCCGGGCTTCCACCACAGCGTGCTGGGCGATTCCGTGACCGGCTGCTGGAGGAAGAACGGGCCGACCGGCTCCTTGACCTGGCCCTGGCCCGGCTGAAGGAGGCCGGGCTGGTCCGCGAGCGGACCGCCCAGCGCACCGACTCCACCCACGTCCTGGCCGCCGTACGGGACCTGACCCGGCTGGAGCTGGTCACCGAGGCGGTCCGTGCCGCCTTGGAGGAACTCGCCCGGACCGCCGGCCACGCGCTGGAAGGCCTGGTCGGCGACGACTGGGGCCGCCGCTATGGCCGCCCGGTCCGCCTGGGCAAGAATCCCGCCCGGCCGAAGACCAGGATGAACGAGGCCGGGGCGGACGCCCGCCGGCTGATCGAGCACCTGGCCGCCCGCCATCCGGATCTGCTGCCCGGACCCCGGGTGGAGGCCCTGCGGCAGGTCCTCCTCCAGAACTACCACTGGGACTCCGCCGGGCGCCTGCGCTGGCGCAGCGATGAGGCCGGCGTCGGCCTGCCGCCGTCGGCCGCCCGCATCGTGTCCCCTTACGATCCGGCCGCCCGCTACTCCCGCCGGGGCCAGGTCACCCGCTGGACGGGATACCTGGCCCACGTGACCGAGACCTGCTCCGATGACGGCCCCAACGTCATCACCGACGTCGCCACCATGCCCGCCACCAGCGACGACAGGCAGGCCCTGGCCGGGATCCACTCCCGGCTGGAGCGCCGGGGCCTGCTGCCCGGCGAGCACCTGGTGGACGGCGGCTATACCTCCCTGGTGCACATGGAGCGGGCCGGGCGCGAGCACCAGGTCACCCTGGCCGGGCCGCTGCCCGGCAACCGCACCCGCCAGCACCGCGTCCAGGAGGGCTACGCCCGCGATGATTTCCGCGTCGACTACGACCGCCAGGAAGTGACCTGTCCCCAGGGCCAGGTCAGCAAGGGGTGGCACGGCCCCTACCCCACGTCCTCGCCCGACGCCGCCCCGCTCATCGTCGCGCGCTTCACTAAAGGTCAGTGCCAGCCCTGCCCCGCCAGGGCCGCCTGCACCACTTCTGGCGACGGCAAGCGCACCGTGGGCTTCCCCCCCGCGCGAGCTCCACGAGCTGCAGACCCGCAACCGCGCCGACCAGCAAGATCCCGCCTGGTACAAGCGCTACGCCGTCCGGTCCGGCATCGAGGGCACCGTCTGCGAGGTCGCCAACGGCCACGGCATGCGCCACTGCCGCTACCGCGGCCAGCCCAAGGCCCACCTGCAGCATGTCCTGACCGCCATCGCGGTCAACATCGAACGCCTCAGCCGGCTGCCGCCCGGCGAGAGCACAGCCCCGCGGCCGCCGACGGCGTTCCAGGACTACCTCGACCAGCACGACATCAAACGCCTGCGCTCACGGCGAGCCGTCAGCTAAGCCACAGCAATCAAGATCCCCGACAGAGTCAAGTTAAGTGGCGCTTCAGCTGAGGCAGTTCTGTTCGCCGATGCGGCCGACGTGCCCGTCGCCGCGCTGGCCGCCTACGGCGTCACCCACGAGCACGCGATCGAGCCTGCCGCGCTCGAGGGGGGCACGCCCCGCGGGCCTGAAGGCGGGTGCTGGTCGCGCTCGCGGCGGAAAACCGGCGCGCCCGCCGTGCTGGCGGCGGACGCCGACTGCGGCAACGAGGTGCTCGCGCATTCCGACGCGGTCACCGGCCTGCCGATGGCCGACCTGCCAAATGGCCGCGAACTCCGTTATCGTCACCCCAGACGGCTGCGACCTGCCACCAGGTCATCCGGCTCTGGTCGAGGCCCTCCGCGCCCGCTGACCCCGGCTTTGGTCAGGGCGCCGCAGTGGCCATGCAGCAGCCGGGGTGCCCCCGGTCAGGGCTTCCCCGGTCACAGGGCCGCGGTCAGTTCGCAGTGCACGCCGTCGGGGTCGCTGAAGGACAAGATGGCAAGCCCGGCCGCGGTGAGGTCGGTGACCTCGCCGTGCTCGATCCCACTGGCCTCGAAGTGTCTCGCCGCGGCGACGAGATCGTCACGCGAGCTGACCATGAAGCTGATGTGGTCCAGGCCGGTGTGCTCGGAATCGAATCGCTGGCCGGCCGGCGCGACCGGCCGCAGGCCGAACAACATGCCGCCCGGCGTCTGGTAGATGGTCCCGCCGTAGAAGTCGGCCGGCGATTCGCTGACGCCTGGCTCGTCCACCCGGCCGGAAGCATCGACGGCGATCGGCCAGCCGAAGACCTCGTCGTAGAACGCCTTCGAGCGGGCGATATCGGTCACCGTGATGCGGACGTGGGCGTACCCGGAGCTCTGGACGATAGCCATCTACGCAGCGTAGCTCATGGCCGTTATCGTTCATTACGGCATCCGAATAGGGGGTTAACGGCAGAATCGACGACAAACTTCCGCCCGGGCGGCACCCGTCACGCTGGGCCGATGTGACGGCCGCGCATGGTCGCCGCGAGGATGGGAAGGTGTGTCTCTATTGGAATTCAGGTTTCAGCGGAGGGGATGGGAACCTTTGGCGGCTACTGCCGTATGGCCAGGTGACAGTTATCCACTGGGCGCCACCTATGACGGGGCCGGGACAAACTTCGGTTTGTTCTCCGAGGTCGCGGACCGGGTTGAGCTGTGCTTGTTCGACGAGGACGGCCAGGAAACCAGGGTTGACCTGCACGAGGTGGACGGGTTCGTCTGGCATGGGTACCTGCCCGGGATCAACCCCGGGCAGCGCTACGGATACCGGGTGCACGGCCCGTATAACCCAGCGCAGGGGCAGCGCTGCAACCCGCACAAGCTGCTGCTCGACCCGTACGCCAAGGCGATCGAGGGCGGCGTCAACTGGGGCCAGGCGGTGTTCTCCTATCCGTTCGGCCAGCCGGACCGGCGGAACAACACCGACTCCGCGCCGCATGTACCGCGCTCGGTGGTGGTGAACCCGTACTTCGACTGGAACCTGGACCGCCCGCCGCGGACCTCCTACCACGAGACCGTCATTTACGAGGCGCACGTCCGCGGCCTGACCAAAGAGCACCCCGTCATCCCGGACGAGCAGCGCGGCACCTACCTGGGCCTGGCGCACCCCGCGGTCATCTCGCATCTGCAGGGCCTCGGGGTCACCGCCGTCGAGCTGCTGCCCGTGCACCAGTTCGTCAACGACAGCCACCTGAAGGAAAAGGGGCTCGGCAACTACTGGGGCTACAACACCATCGGCTTCTTCGCCCCGCACAACGAGTACGCGGCCAGCGGCAGCCGCGGCCAGCAGGTGCAGGAGTTCAAGACCATGGTCCGGGCGCTGCACGCGGCCGGGATCGAGGTCATCCTCGACGTGGTCTACAACCACACCGCCGAGGGCAACCACCTGGGGCCGACACTGTCCTTCCGCGGCATCGACAACTCCGCCTACTACCGGCTCGTCGACGACGACCGGCGCTACTACATGGACACCACCGGCACCGGGAACAGCCTGCTGATGCGGCACCCGCACGTGCTTCAGATGATCATGGACTCGCTGCGGTACTGGGTCCTGGAGATGCACGTGGACGGCTTCCGGTTCGACCTCGCCGCCACCTTGGCCCGCCAGTTCTACGAGGTGGAGCGGCTGTCCGCGTTTTTCGACCTGGTCCAGCAGGATCCGGTCGTCTCCCAGGTCAAGCTGATCGCCGAGCCGTGGGATGTGGGCGACGGCGGCTATCAGGTCGGCAACTTCCCGCCGCTGTGGAGCGAGTGGAACGGGAAGTACCGGGATACGATCCGGGATTTCTGGCGGGGCGAGCCCTCGACCGTCCCCGAGTTCGCCTCCCGGCTGACCGGATCGTCCGACCTGTACCAGCAGGACAGCAGGCGCCCCGTCGCCTCGGTGAACTTCGTCACCTGCCACGACGGTTTTACCCTGACCGACCTGGTCTCCTACAACCATAAGCACAACGAGGCCAACGGCGAAGACGGCCGGGATGGCAGCGACGACAACCGGTCCTGGAACTGCGGGGAAGAAGGCCCGACCGAGGACAAGGACGTGCTCGCGTTGCGGGCCCGGCAAAAGCGCAACTACCTCACCACGCTGCTGCTGTCCCAGGGCGTCCCGATGCTGCTGGCCGGCGACGAGATGGGCCACACCCAGCGGGGCAACAACAACGCCTACTGCCAGGACAACGAGATCTCCTGGATGGACTGGGCGGTCCGCGCCGAAGAGGACCAGGCTCTGCTGGACTACGTGCGCACGCTCATCCGGCTGCGGGCCGACCACGCGGTCTTCCGCCGCCGCCGGTTTTTCCGCGGCCAGGCGCTGCGCGGCGGGCGTAACCGGGTCGGTGACATCGCCTGGTTCACCCTGGCGGGGGAGGAAATGACCGACCACGACTGGGACGCCGGGTTCGCCAAGTCACTGACAGTATTCCTGAACGGCCGTGCCATCAGCGAGCCCGACCGGCGGGGCGAGCGGGTCCAGGACGATTCGTTCCTGTTCCTGTTCAACGCCAGCGAGGAGGACCTTCAGTTCGTCGTCCCGCCGCGCCGCTACGGCTCGCGGTGGGCCAGCATCTTGGACACGGCGTCCACGGTGGCCGACCTCGACGCCGACGAGGCCGTCAAGCCGGGAGACGTGATTACCGTGATGAACTACTCCGTGCAGCTGCTGCGCCGTGGCTGACCACGCTGGCGCCGGGGATCCCCCGCGGGTCCCCGGCTCCACCTACCGGCTGCAGCTGCGGGACAGCTTCGGCTTCGAGCAGGCGGCCGAGCAGGCCGACTACCTGGCCGCGCTGGGCGTCACGCACGTTTACCTGTCGCCGATCCTGCAGGCCAACCCGGGCTCGGCGCACGGCTATGACGTGATCGACCATGCGCTGGTGTCCACCGACCTCGGAGGGGAGAACGCGTTCCGCGCGATGGTGGAGACGTTTCACCGCAATGGTCTCGGCGTGGTGGTCGACGTGGTGCCCAACCATATGGCCCGCCCGACCCCGGAATCGCTCAACCAGCAGCTGTGGTCGGTGCTGCACCAGGGCCGCAAATCACCGTATGCGCACTGGTTCGACATCGACTGGGATGCGCAGGACGGCCGGCTGCTGATGCCGATCCTGGGCGGCCCGATCGAGAAATGCCTGGACGACCTCATTATCGACACGGCCCTGCGGGAACCCGAGCACCATGGGCACGCCGGGCCGGTGCTGCGCTATTTTGACCACGTGCTGCCGCTGCGGGACGGCGTGGCCGACCTGCCGCTCGGGGTGCTGCTGGCTCAGCAGCACTACCGGCTTGCCGACTGGCACGACGCGGCGACCCAGCTCAACTGGCGGCGGTTCTTTGACATCGACACGCTCATCGCGGTCCGGGTCGAAGATCCCGACGTGTTCAACGCGACCCACCAGGTGCTGCTGCGGCTCATCGATGAGGGGCTGATCGACGGCCTGCGGATCGACCACCCGGACGGCCTGGCGGACCCCGCGGGCTACCTGGAGCGGCTGGCGGCGGCAACCGGCCGCGCCTGGGTCGTGGTGGAGAAGATCTTGGCGCCCGGCGAGGAGCTGCCCGGCTGGGCCTGCGCCGGCACCACCGGCTACGACGCCCTCGGCCTGGTCGGCGGCCTTTTCGTGGACCCCGCCGGGGAAGAGCCGCTGACCCAGGAGTACGTGCGGTTCACCGGCAGCAGGCAGAGCTTCGCCGCGGTGCAGCGAGACGCCAAGCAGTCCATTGCCGGCGGCACCTTCACCGCCGAGCTGGCCCGGCTCACCCGGTTGTTCGCCCGCGCGGACTACCCGGCGCTGGCCGGGTTCGGCGCGGCTGACCTGCACGACGCGCTGGTCGCCCTGCTGGCCGAGTTCGGCGTGTACCGAGCCTACGTGACCGCGGGTCAGCCGCCGTCCGACGTGTCGCAAGCCGTGGTCCAGGCGGCCGTATCGGCCGCCCGCGAGTATCTGGACGAGAGCCTGCACCCGGCCCTGGACGCCGTGGGCGCGGCCGTGCTCGGCCTGGCGGGCGGCGCCGACGATCCGGCTCAGCAGGCGGCCCGGGACGAGCTGGTCGTCCGCTTCGGCCAGACCACGGGGCCGGTGCTGGCCAAAGGCGTCGAGGACACCGCGTTTTACCGCTGGTCGCGGCTGGCCGCGCTGAACGAGGTGGGCGGCCAGCCGGATCTTTTCGGCGTCAGCCCGGCGGAGTTTCACGCCCAGGCCGGCCGGCTGGCCGACCGCTGGCCGGCCACCTTGACCACGCTGTCCACGCACGACACCAAGCGGCAGGAGGATGTGCGTGCCCGGCTGGCCGTGCTGTCCGAGTGGCCGGCCGAATGGGCTCATCAGGTCGCCGAGTGGCACGGCCTGGCCCGGTGGCTCACCGACGGCGCCGCGGCGCAGGCCACCGAGCGGGCGCCCGAGCCCGACCTGGAGTACCTGATGTGGCAGACCCTGGTCGGCGCCTGGCTGATCGGCGGCGACCGCCTGGGCGAATACCTCGGCAAGGCGATGCACGAGGCCAAGACGCGGACGTCCTGGACCGTGCCCCGGGCCGGATATGAGTCGGCCGTGCTCGGGCTGGCCGACGCGGTGGCCAGTGACCCGGAGCTGACCGCCGCCGTGGGCGGTTTCGTGGCCCGGATCGCCCCGGACGCCCGGGTCAACTCCCTGGGCGCCAAGCTGGTGCAGCTCACCATGCCAGGAGTGGCCGACGTCTACCAGGGCTGCGAACTCAGCGGCCTGTCCCTGGTGGACCCGGACAACCGCCGGCCCGTCGACTACCAGCGGCGCAGGCGGCTGCTGGCCGCGCTCGCGGCCGGCCCGGACGCCGCGGTCGGCTTGGACGCGGAGAAGTTGCTGGTGACCTCCCGGGCGCTGCAGCTGCGCCGGGACCATCCGGACTGGTTCGCCGGCCGCTACGTACCGCTCAGCTGCGAGGGGCCGGCCGCTGAGCATGCGGTGGCCTTCCAGCGCGGTGATCACGCGGTCACCGTGATCACCCGGTTGCCCGCCGGGCTGCGCCGTCGCGGCGGCTGGGCCGAGACCGTCCTGCGGCTGCCCGAAGTGCACTGGCGAGACGTGCTGACCGGGGTCAGGCACGCCGGGACCCGGCCGCCGCTGGACGAGCTGACCCGGCGGCTGCCGGTGGCCCTGCTCATCCCCGACCGGATCTACGAGGAGCAGCAGGCTCACGACGATCAGCCGTCCTACCAGGACCAGCGAGCCTACGACTCCGGCCCGGCCTACGACTCCGGCCCGGCCTACGACTCCGGCCCGGCCTACGAGACCGGCCCGGCCTACGACTCCGGCCCGGCCTACGACTCCGGCCCGGCCTACGAGACCGGGCTGGCTTACGACGCCGGGCCGGCCTATGACACCGGGTCAGGCCGGCTCGCCGACGGGAGCGCCGGGTGACCACGTTCAGCGTCTGGGCCCCGGCCGCGGGCCAGGCCGAGGTCGAGGTGGCCGGGCAGCGCCACCCGATGAGCCAGGACAGCGGGGCCAGCTCAGGCTGGTGGAGCGCCGACGTGCCTGACATGGTGGCCGGCATCGACTACGGGTTCCGGCTGGACGGCGGCGAGACCCTGCCCGATCCCCGTTCGCTGCGGCAGCCGTTCGGGATCAAGGGGCTGAGCCGCAGCTACGATCACTCCGCCTTCCGCTGGCAGGACCAGAGCTGGCGGGGCGGCCCGCTGCACGGATCGGTGATCCACGAGCTGCACATCGGCACGTTCAGCAACATGGGCACCTTCGACGCGGCCATCGGGCGGCTTGATCACCTGCGCGAGCTTGGTGTGCACGCGGTCGAGCTGATGCCGGTCGCGGCGTTTCCCGGTGAGCACGGCTGGGGCTACGACGGCATCAACTTGTGGGCGGTGCACGAGCCGTACGGCGGCCCGGACGGGCTGAAGCGGTTCGTGGACGCCTGTCACGCGCGCGGCCTGGCCGTCCTGCTCGACGTGGTGTACAACCACGTAGGCATCGGCAACCGGCTCGGCGACTTCGGGCCGTACTTCACCGAGGCGCACGTCACCCCGTGGGGTCCGGCGGTGAACCTGGACCAGCCCGGGTCCGACGAGGTCCGGGCGTTCCTGATCGGCAACGCGCTGATGTGGTTGCGCGACTACCACCTCGACGGGCTCCGGCTGGACGCGGTGCACGCCCTGGAGGATCACCGCGCCCTGCATTTCCTGGAGGAGCTCGCGGCCGAGGTCCAGGCCCTGGCGGCCCGGCTGAACCGCGAGCTGGTACTGGTGGCCGAATCCGACGCCAACGATCCCCGGCTGGTCACCTCCCGGGAGGCGGGCGGCTTCGGCCTCACCGCCCAGTGGAGCGACGACTTCCATCACGCGGTGCACGCCGCGATCACCGGCGAACGGCAGGGCTACTACTGCGACTTCGGGTCGCTGGCCGCGCTGGCCAAGACTTACACCAAGGTGTTCTTCCACGACGGCATCTGGTCCGCTTTCCGCGGTCGCACCCACGGCCGCCAGGTCGACGTGTTCCGCGTCCCCGCCCACCGCTTCCTCGGTTACCTGCAAGATCACGACCAGATCGGCAACCGGGCCACCGGCGACCGGATCGCGGCCACGCTGCCGCCCGAGCTGGTCAAGGTCGGGGCCGGGCTGGTGCTGACCTCGCCCTACACGCCGATGCTGTTCATGGGCGAGGAGTGGGGCGCGGACACCCCGTGGCAGTACTTCACCGACCACATCGACCCCGGCCTGGCCAAGGCCGTCGCGGCGGGGCGCAAGGCCGAGTTCACCAGTTACGGCTGGGGGGAAGCCGACGTGCCCGACCCCCAGGACAAGCAGAGCTTTCTGGGCTCCAAGCTCGACTGGGCGCAACGTGACCGCGAGCCCCACCTCGGCATCCTGGCCTGGTACCGGGAGCTGATCACGCTGCGCCGGGCCCGGCCCGAGCTCACCGACCCGCGGCTGGACCGGGTCCAAGCCGACTTCGACGACGACGCGCGGTGGATCGTCGTGCGGCGGGGACGGCTGCGGATCGCGGCGAACCTCGGTGCGCAAGCCGTCCGGCTGCCGCTCGGCCAGCGCGGCATCGGGGTGCTCGCCGCCTCCAGCCCGGGCGTCGCGATCAGTCAGGACACCGTGACCATGCCCCCCTCCGCTTTCGCGGTCATCGAGACCAGGGCCCTTCGCCCGGACCCGGAGTTACCGGGAGCCAACCGGAGGCCCGGCTGACGCCAAGGCGCCGCGCCGAGAACGGTCACCCCCAGCAGCACCACCAGTGGCGCCGTGTTCGGATCGGTGCTGAGCCCCGTCCAGAACTGGCCGGCGCCCTGGCCCGCCACCCAGAACACCAGTGACAGGGCGATACCGCCGATGACGGCCGCCCGCCGGGTCCGGCGGCCGTCCGTCAGGACCCCGAACCCGGCCAGGGCCTGCAGGACGACGAGATCGACGACCAGCGACACGCCGGTATCAGGCACCAGCGCCGACAGCTGGTTACCGGCCGCGGCCAGCCAGCCGGGCGCCCCGGAGGCGTTCATGGTCAAGGCCATGCTGACCGAGGCATTGGTGTCGTTGCCGGGCAGGAGCTGGAGGACCGCCCCGCCGAGCCACAGGCCGGCCCATGCCGCCGCCGCCCACCGGGCGGGCCGCTGATCCCCGGGGCTGCCGCCGGGCCGCGGCCACGCCGCGATCGCCACGACTGCGTACAGCAAAGCCGAGCCGGGCGCCCCGGTGAGCAGGCTGGCTCCGCCGCGGAAAAGGCCACCGAGCCCCTCGCCCAGGTACCAGACGGACAAGGCCCAGGCTACCGAGGCCGCCAGGGCCCAGCGAGCGGTCCGCCGGTGCAGCAGGCCGGCCCCCAGCGCAAGCTGGACCAGGCCGAAAGCCACGTCCAGCAGAGCGGGCTGGTGCCCGATGAGGCCGGCCGCCTGGTGGACCGGCCACCTGACGAAGGAGGGCTGGCCGTCCCCGGCGGGCGCGATGACTGCGGTGGCGAACCTCGACGTCAGCATCGCGGGCTGGAATTGCAGGCCGCCGTCCAGGATCCACAGCAGCCCCAGCGTGATCTGGATGCCCCGCCGCGTCACCAGGGACCCTGGGCGCGTCACGAGAGACCTTGGGTGCTTCATGAGGAACCTTCCGCGCTTCCTGAGGACTGGCTTTGCTGCTCGAGGTCCGCCGCGTACCGCGGCCAGTACTGGCCCGCCGGCGGCCCGCCCCGGCACGCTCCGTCGCTGGCGCCCGGATCCTTGATCCACAGGTAAGCGTCGATGCCGGCCGGGCCCGGGTTGAGCCGCGGCGCCGGCCCGAGGGCCCGGCCCGGCGGATTACACCATTGCGGAGCGGCGGGGCCGGTGTAGGGGCCGCGGCCGTTGCGGCTGGTGTCGATGACGGCCCCGACGTGGCCACCGAGGGCACGCTCCAGGCGCTGGCTCCAGGTCACCACGTCCGCGGTCCACTGGAAGTTCGACACGTTGGCCGAGAACCCGCGGCCGTAGCGCAGGCCGGCCGCCTCGAGCGGGGCCGCCAGCCGCGCCGGGTCGCCGAACATGCCGGGGTTGCCCGCGTCCAGGTAGACCTGGGCGTGCGGCAGCCGGCCCAGTTCCTCCATCGCGTAGCGGAGCAGCCGGTAGCGCTCGGCGCTCTGGGCCGGGTTCAGGCAGCCCCGGACGATGTCCGCCAGCCCGTCTGGCTCCACCACCACGATGTCGTGGCTGGTGCCGATCGCGCTGGCCAGCTGGTTGATCCAGGCCTGGTAGCCCGCCGCGGCGATCCCGCCGGCGGCGGACAGCTTTCCGCATACATCGCGGTCAGGCAGGTTGTAGGCGACGATGACCGGGACGGCGTGCGCCTGGCCGGCGGCGAGGGTCGCCTGCCTGACCATAGCCATATCGCCCGGCTGGCCGGCCGCCCAGATGCCGGACGGCGTCCCGGTGATCGCCTTCAGCTCAGCGGCCGTCGTACCAGACCCGCCGGACGCCGCCGCCGCGGCGGCGTAGAGCGGGTTACCGGTGTAGGCGTAGAGCTGGGGAGCGGGGGCGTTCCGCGTATAGCCGTAGGCGACGGCGGACACCAGCGCCGCCGTCGCGCCGATGATCAGGGCCAGCGCTCGCCGGCGGGGCCAGCGGGGCCGGCGGGGGCTGGCCTCGGCTGTCTGCTGGCCGGACGTGTGCTGGCTGGACGTGTGCTGGCTGGACGTGTGCTGGTCGGGCCGGCGCAGTTCTGAACGTCGCTGCTCTTGCCGTGACAGCTCGGGCGCGGGCCTCATGGCACCTGGACCCAGTAGCCGGCCGACGGGACGCCCTTGCTGTTGACCGCGAAGAGCATGTAGTAGCTCGGCGGGAGCAGGTTCGCGTTCGACGGCAGGGTGACCTTGAGCTCGCCGTGGCCGGCCTGGGTAAAGCTGACCGCGACCGACCGTTCGTTGACGTCGGTCACATGGGTGGGATTGTCCGGCCGCATCAGCCGCAGGTCCTTGATGCTGGCCGCCTGAGACACCTTGATGAGGTAGCTGTGCGACAGCTTCATGACCTTGGGCGCGAACGCGATAGCCGGGCGGGTGCCCTGGAACATGTAAGGCGGGAAGTAGACGTCGATCTCCTGATTGAAGGTCTGCGGCTGGGTGTCCTGCGGGTTGCCGTACAGCGGGTTGCCGCCCAGGGTGAGCACGCTGCCGTTGGGGAGCAGCAGGCCGCCGGAATGGTAGTCCCGGCCGGTGATGGAGTCCGCGGCCCAGGAGAACGAGTTGCTCGCCGTGTCGTAGACCCGGGTGTCGCGGTTGTCGCTCCCGTGCATGCCGCGGTAATCCTTCGACCCGCCGGTCACCAGCACGTTGTCGTCCGGCAGCAGCACGGTGATGGGGTACCGGGTGGGCTCGGCCAGGTTCGGTCCGCGCACCCACGCCGGGTCCGGGGCGGCCAGGTCGATCAGCGCGGTCCGGGCGGTGGAGGAAGCCGACTGGCCGACACCGCCGCCGCCGAGGACCATGATCTTCTGATTCTGGGCCGGCGGCAGCAGGACTGAGGCGCTGGTCTCCAGATTCTGCGCATCGGGTATACCCGGCACCGGAGTGAACGCGTTGGTCTTGGTGTTCCAGAACCCGGGGGTGCGCCAGGCCGCCGTCGCCGGGCCGTAGCCGGAGTTGGAGCCGGTGAAGAACAGCTGCCCGCTCTCGGTCAGGAACGTCGCGGGGTAGGTCGGGAACCCGCGGACCGGGCCCTGAGCCCACGTCTTGGTCGCCGGATCGAACATCTCGCTGTTCATCGTGACCTGGCCCGCGCCGTTGAGCCCGGAGATGGCCATGTCCATGCCGTTGCCCATCTCGGCCAGGGTGGGGTACCAGCGGGCGTAGTTCATCGAGTTGACCTTGACGTACTTCAGGGTCTTGACGTCGAAGATGTAGGCGTCCTTGGTGCCCTGGAAGTCCTGCTGCTGCAGCGTCATGGGGGTGCCGATGCCGTACAGCAGGTGGCCCGCCTGCTGTCCGACCGGGCCTTGCACCGCGTACTGCTCGTCCGCGGCGATCAGGGAGCCCTTGCCCTTGGCGACCGCGTTCACCCAGACGTTCTGCTGGGCGGCCACGATGGTTGGCTGACCGCTGCCGGTACCCGGCCGCTTGGTCGCCCGCGGCACCGAGATCGCGGTCGCGGAGGCGAACTTCACGCCGTTCGGCGCGGTGAAGATGGTTCCCTTCGGCAGCGTCCAGGCATGGTCGTCGTTGTTGTTCGTGACCGTCATGCTGCCGCCTGCGTAGGTCGGTTCGAGGTTCTCGTACCGGGCCGTCCCGCCGGCCACCAGGATGTTCCCGTCCGGCAACTCGATGTGGCCAGCGCAGAACAGGTCCCAGGGCGTGGGGATGAGCTGCTCGTGCATGGTGACCGGGTTGAGCAGGAGCGTCTTGAAGGTGCCCGCGTCGAAGTACGACTGGTTGTTCCCCGACCCGGCCATGATCAGGACATCGCCGTTATCGAGCAGCGTCGAATGGATGCCGTTGACGCGGAACTTGGCCGGGATATTCAGTTTGGTCCAGAGCCCGTACTTGGCTTCGTACGCCGGCCGGGTGATCTGGTACTGGTGATAGTAGGCGGCGACCGTGGCCCCGACCGTGGGTACATTGACGCTCAGCACGCCGCCCGCGGTCAGCACCGCGAGGCCGGTGCCGATCATGCGGCGCACCGGAAGTTTGCGGCCGGCGGTCCGGAGGCGGCCCCGAGGGCCCTGGGTGGAAGCACGTTTCAGCACTGGGATCTCCTTCTCTAGCTAGGGCGTGAGGCGGGGGTGCGGGCGCGGTCAAACAGCCAGATCGCGAGGGGAGCCAGGCACACGGCGAGGATGACGCCGGTCCAGGCCAGCATCATGGGGTAAGGCCGGTGCTGGATCACCGCCATGGCGATCAGGATGATCGGTACGACCGCCCACATCAGCGAGTACCGGAAACTCCACAGCCGGTCGGGGCTCGCCGAGGATCCCTTGGCCGTGACGTTGAAGGACAGCTTGCGCCGGAGCAGGACCTTGATCAGGCTGCGGGCGTAGATCGGGGCGGTGAGCGCCGATACGGCCATCCCGGAAAGGCCCGAGGATCCGGCGGGTTCGTGCGGGCTGACATTGTGCCGCCGCATGAACCGGTACAGCAGGAACTGCATGGCGGCGATGTCGACGTAGTAGGTAAGCCACCAGCCGCCATCGGTGCGCAAACTGCTGATCCCGAAGCCTAGATAGCAGGCGCTGATCCCGATGCCCAGAATCCATCCGATGGCGACCGACGGATAGTAGGTCAGCATCAGGAAGTAATGCAGCATCGCGCCCGGCCGGAGCTTGAATCCCACCCGCCAGACCTGACGCATGATGGCATCGAAGGTGCCGGCCGACCAGCGGGTCTGCTGCCCGAAGAACTCGGTCCAGGAACTCGGCCCTTCGCCCACCGCGACCAGGTCGGGCGTGTAAACCGAGCGCCAGGCCCGGCCGGTCGCCTGGTTCTTAGTGGCATGAATGCGCAGGCTGGTGGCCATGTCCTCGGTGATGGAGTCGACGTATCCCTTCCTGATGGCGCTGGTCCGGATGGCCGCGTTGGTGCCGACCAGCATGGCGCAGCCCCGGCGATTGCCGGCCCGCTGGATAACGCTGTGAAATAGGTACTGGGCCGACTCCGCCCAGCGGGTAATCCGGTGGCCCTGGTTGCCGTAGAACTGCGGGCCCACCACGAACGCCACGTCCGGGTCGCGGAAGTAGCCGAGCAACCGTTCGGCCATGATCGGCAGGGGCACATGGTCCGTGTCGACGACCATGACGACGTCGTATTCGCCGCCGTGCTCCCACAGCCAGCGGTTGTGGTTGCCGTGCTTGGTCTTGCTGGCGAAGACGCCGGCGTCAAGCTCCAGGTAACCACGCCCCTTGCGGGTGAAGTGATGGACGCCGAGCCGGCCGCACATCGCCTTGACGTCGTCGGCGTCGCCTTCGTCGAGCAGCCACACGTCGAACGTTCCGCCGTAGACGATTTCCCTGGCGGCCGCCAGGGTGCGTTCCGTCATCTCGATCGGCTCCTTGCCGGGGACCATCGTGGTGAGGAACGCGACCCGCAGGGTGGTATCCGGCTCTACCGGAATCGGGTCCTGGGCGATCAGGCAGGCGCGGGATACGGTAAGCACGTTCATCAGCAGGAAAAGCTGCATGACGATCGACCCGAGCGCCAGCCCCACGAGCAGCAGGATGTAGGCGTCCGTGGTGGCCGCGTGCCCGGTCGCGGTCCACAGCCAGACGCCGAGACGGGGACGGTGGGACTGCCCGACCAGCCAGTAGATGAACCTGACGTCCACGGCCGCCAGCAGCAGCGCGACCAGCCTGATCGTTACCCGTTCGCGCCGGCTCTGGTGGATGCCCCGGTACTGAACCCGGTAGGGCTGGTCCGCGGCAGGCTGGGTCAGCGGGCCGGACAGGTGCGTGAACCGCTCGTAGTCAAACGCGGAGGCGGCGAGGGCGTCGTCCACCGGGGCGAGGGTGCCGCCGGCTTCCATGTAGTGGCGCGAAATCTCTGGCCCCCGGCTCTGCGGAGCAGGGCCGGAGAGCCAGATCGGAGCCAGTTTCGAGGCTTCACCGAAGGCCACCGTCGTCGGTGCGACTGTTAGTTCTCTGTTTGCCACAGCGTTCTCCCCGGTTCTTTCGGTACTGTGGCTCAGCCTCCCTAATGTGGCTTTCGGGAATGGTTCGTTCGGAGTTGCCATCCGGTAGCGACGTACGTCGCGAATAGATCTCAGATGCTGCTATTCCGGGTCATATCCGGTCGCTCGGGTGCCCGCGGGGGCGGCGGTTTAGCTGCTGCAGCTCTGGGTGGCGGCGGTAGCCACCGAGGAGAAGGTCCACGGGTTCTGCGGCCCGTTGCTGCCCTGGAGGGCCTTGGGCAGGCCGGCCGGGAACCTGAACGATGCGTGCGACCAGAACCAGCGAGGGCCCGCTGCGGAGCAGGCCTTCACCGGATTGCTCAGCGTGATCACCGTGGCGACCGGGTAAATAGGCCCGGCGGCGCAATTCGGATTGCAGCCGTCGATCTGGTAAATGCCGGTCCCAACCGCTTCAGTGGCTGACCACGTGCTCCAGGTCATTTTGTCAAGAAAAGCAGTGGAATCCCCGGAAAGCGGGCAACCATAACGGCCAGCGCAAGCGGGCTTAAAGAGAGCCTTGCCGTTAATGTCCTGGCTCGAGGCGAGAAAAGTGTCGGTGCTCGACTGCGCGGCGGCGACGCTCGGCGATGACGAGACGGCGGCTGGCGACGTCGGGCCCGTCGCGGCCGGGGCCGAGGCCGGCCC
>JALYVS010000458.1 GCA_030853115.1 Actinomycetota bacterium | reverse complement strand
GGCCATCGCGGGCGCGCTCACCATCGTGGCCGCCTTCGCCTTGCGCGGCCCGCTCACCGCCGGCCGGGGCCGGGTGCATCCGGCACCCCCGGCTGGCTAGAGTCGGCAGGTAGCAATGGCGCTCAAGCTGGGAGGCCGCATGGCGATTTCTCCTGTGACCATCGGATCCGGGGATCATCACGTCCTGGCCGTGCACGGATGGTTCGGATCGGCTCGCGGCTGGGGCTCGCTGCCCGACTACCTCGACAGGTCAGCCTTTACCTATGTCTTCATGGACATGCGCGGTTACGGCGAGCGCCAGCAGGTCAGCGGCGACTTCACCATGGCCGAAGCCGCGGCCGACGCGCTCGTCCTCGCCGACGAACTCGGCTGGGACCGGTTCTCGGTGATCGGCCACTCGATGGGCGGCAAGGCGGCCCACCAGATCCTGCTGCAGGCGCCGGGCCGGGTGCGCAAGCTGGTCGGCCTCAACGCGGTGCCGGCCACCGCGGTGCCCATGGACGAGGACGGCTGGGCGCTGTTTTCCGGCGCCGCCGAGCAGCCCGGCAACCGGGCCGCGATCATCGACTTCACCACCGGAAACAAACTGACGAAGACCTTTATCGACCAGGTGGTGCAGCATTCCCTGGAGCACTCGGACGTCGAGGCGTTCGGCGCGTACCTGCGGTCGTGGGCCCAGGATGATTTTTCCGGGCCGCTGAAGCCCGACCACAGAACCCCCGTCAAGCTGATTGTGGGGGTCAACGACCCGGCGCTGTCCGCTGACGTAATGGAGCAGACCTGGGGGGTCTTCTTCCCCGACGCCGAGCTGACCATCCTGCCTGCAGCAGGGCACTACCCGATGTTCGAGTGTCCGGTAGTGCTCGCTACCTCCATCGAGGAGTTCCTGGGGCAGCAGTGAGCACGGCGCCCTGGAACGAGGGACCCCGGCCGGACACAGCGGTCGTCTTCGACCCCGCTACCTACGTCGAGGGAGTGCCTTTCGGCGCGCTGGCCCGGCTGCGCCGCGACACCCCGGTCGCCTGGGTACCGGAGATCAGCGTGCT
Source organism: Actinomycetota bacterium (assembly GCA_030853115.1). Lineage (GTDB taxonomy): Bacteria > Actinomycetota > Actinomycetes > Streptosporangiales > Streptosporangiaceae > Palsa-504. The sequence continues at coordinate 3,711 of JALYVS010000458.1, read as the reverse complement.
GGGCTGGCCGGAGGGTCCCGGGTTCTGGCTGGTGCTCAGGCACGCGGACGTCGAGTCGGTCCTCGCCAAGCCGAAGCTGTTCTCTTCTTCCCTCGGCGCCACCCAGATCCGTGATCCGGCCACGTCGCAGGCGCTCGGCTACGTCCGGCGGATGATGCTTAACATGGACCCCCCGGAGCACTCCCGGCTGCGCCGGCTGCTGAGCCGGTCGTTCACCCCGCGGGCGATCGGCCAGCTTGAGCAGCGTATCCGCGGCCACGCCCGGGCCATCTGCGACCGAGCCTTCGATGGCCGCGCCGGTGAATGCGACTTCGCCCAGGACGTGGCCGCGGAGCTGCCCCTGCTGACGCTGGCCGACGTGCTCGGCGTCCCCGAGCAGGACCGGTGGCTGCTGTTCGACTGGTCCAACCGGGTCATCGGCTACCAGGACCCTGACTATGCCTCCTCGGCCGAATTCGATCCGGCCGCGGGCACGGCCATGGCCGCCGAGGCGCTGGCGGTGCGGCCGGTCCCGGACCGTGACGGCCGAATGCCCGACCCGCGCACCCGCGAGGGGATGCCCGACCTGTACGCCTACGCGCACCTGCTGGCCACCGAGAAACGCCGTCGCCCCGGAGACGACGTGATGTCAATCCTGCTGGGCCAGGCGGATGAGGGCGGCGACCGTGTGTCGGTGGCCGAGTTCGAGAACATGTTCTGGCTGTTCGCGGTAGCTGGGAACGAGACGTTGCGCAACGGCCTGCCGGGCGGGTGCATCGCGCTGCTCGAGCATCCCGGCGCTCAGGATGAGCTGCGCGCCAACCCGGCCCTGATGCCCGCCGCGGCCGATGAGATGCTGCGCTGGTGGACGCCGGTGATGACGTTCCGCCGGACCGCCACCGCCGACTGCCAGCTCGGCGGCCAGCGCATCCGCGCCGGAGACAAGGTCGTCGTCTCCTTCACCTCGGCCAACCGTGACGAGGCCGTGTTCACCGATCCGGACCGCTTCGACCTCCGCCGGCAGCCCAACCCGCACCTGGTGTTCGGCCATGGCCCGCACTTTTGCCTAGGGGCCCAGCTGGCCCGGGCCCAGATGCGCGCTCTCTTCGATGAGGTACTGGCCCGCACCTCTTCCCTGACGTACGCGGGCCCGCCGTCCTTCCTGCGATCGAACTTCCAGCGTGGCGTCAAGCGGCTGCCGGTCACCTGGACCGCCTCGTAGCCCTAGACGGCCCCGGATGGTCCGGGTCCGGCCGGCCGGCCGCGCTGCCGCCCCAAATGTCAGTGGTTACCGATAAATTGTAGGCAGGGACGACTGGGTAATGGAAAGAGCCTTGGTCACTTACGAAACAACGAACAAAGCAAAGGGCGGCGTCGCGCGCCAGGTCGGTGAACAGCGGCGGGCTGAGCTCGGTGAGTTCCTGAAGGCGTGCCGGGCCCGGCTCAGCCCCGGTGATTTCGGCTTGCCGCGGGGCTCACGGCGGCGCACGCCCGGACTCCGCCGCGAGGAGGTCGCGCTGCTGGCCGGGGTGGGTGTCACCTGGTACACCTGGCTGGAGCAAGGCCGGCGGATCAACGCCAGCACACAGGTGCTTGACGCGGTGGCCCGTACGCTCCGGCTCGGCCGGGCCGAGCGGGAGCACCTGTACCGGCTGGCCGAGGCGACGCCGCTGTGCACCGAGAGCGTCCGCGCTGAGGTGCCTGGCGCCATCCGCGAGATCGTGCGCTCGCTCGAGCCGCTCCCGGCGATCCTGGTTAACAGCCGGTTCGACATCTTGCTGTCGAACGACGCGCACGAGGAACTGTTCTGGGAGTGGCACTCGATGCCGTGCATCCACAAGAACACGCTGTGGTGCTGCATCACCGAGCCGTCGGCTCGCGGCAGGTTCCCCGACTACGACAAGCAGGCCCGCTATATGGTGGCGCGGCTGCGCTCGGCGTACAGCAGGAACCTCGGTGACCAGGACTGGGAGGAGGACATCCGCAGGCTGGCCAGCCTGAGCCGGGAGTTCGCCGAGTTGTGGGCGCGGCATGAGGTGGCCGAATCCGAGCCTCGGCTGCTCAGGTACCTGCATCCTCAGGCCGGGCCGCTGAGCCTGGCCATCAGCGAGCTCAACGTCCTGGACATGCCAGAGACCCGTATCCAGGTCTATTCGCCGGGCGATGATGACACCCGGGCCAAGATGCCGCTGACCCGCAGGGCCGCGGTCGCGGCCCCTGACCTCGCCTGACCCCGGGCGCGACCGCCGTCCGGGCGTTAGTTGAGGAAGTAGCTGCTGCCACCGGACTGGGGATCAGTGACCAGGGCGATGACCGTGACTGTGCCGGCGTTGGCGAAGGTGAGCCGCAGCATGATGTCCTTGCCGTCCTGCATCTGGCCCGCGCCCGTGATGAGCAGGTGGTCGGTGTCCGGGTTGAACAGCGTCATCGACTCGGCCGGAATCGTTATGCCGGCCACGGTGTGCATGGCCAGCCCGCCCGTACGCCGGCCGGCCGGTACCCGGAACTGCACTGTGCCGCCGACGCTGGTCTGCGCGGAGATCAGCCGGTCGGCCTTGCCGTTATTACGGATGTCCAGGTACGCGACGGTAGTACCCGGTGTCGTCGGCACCGGCACATATGCACTGGCGACGGCGATCGACGACGAGGCGTTGGCCGACGCGCATCCGGTCATCACCAGCGCCACCAGCACGATCGCGCTCGTCATGCCTAGAACGGACCTCAGTCTGCGCATGGTCTCTAGGATATCGTCAGCCGCGGTCAACCGCGGTGCCGAGGAGGCCAAGCGCGGGAGAGCCCAGGTCCAGCAGGGCCTTGTGGAACCGCTGGAGCGTGAAGCCGGCGCCCCAGTCCTTCCTGGCCCGCTCGCGGAGCTTGAGCAATTCGAGCTTGCCCCAGGTGTACCGGCCGTAGGTCGGGTCGAAGGTGGCGCGGCTGGCCTCGGACAGCGCGGCCGGACCGGACAGGTGCGTGTCCGCCTCGAATCTGCGCGCCGCGTCCTGGACCGACATCCCGGCGGTGTGCACGCCGATAGCGCACGCCAGCCTGGTCACCCGGACCAGCGCTTCCAGCCAAATCCCGATCGGGATCCGGGGATCGTCGGCGCCGAACCCCTCTTCGACGCACAGTTCCTCGCCGTAGTGCGCCCAGCCCTCGATGAACGCGCTGGACTGCAGGTTGCGCCGGACCTCCGACGTCAGCCGCCGCATCGCGCGCCCGTGGGAGAAGTGTCCGGGCGCGACCTCGTGCACCGTGATGCCGGGCAGCGTCGTGGCGCTGAACACCTCCAGCCACTCGTCTTGCGCGCGCTGCGGCCAGGACTTCTCCGGTGGCGTGATGTGGTACCAGGACGGCCCTTCAGGCTCGCCGGGCGCCGCCCAGGACATCATCGCCATCGCCCACCGCCGGCTCTCCGGGGCCGGGCCGACCAGGCAGACGCCGTCGTGGTAGGGGACCAGGTCGTGCTCGCGGGTGAATTCGATGGCGCGTTCGGTCCACAGCCGGGCCGCCTCCATCACGCCATCCCCGTCCGGGTGGTCGCGGACCAGCGCGCGGGCCACCTCGAGCGCGGGCCGTCCCGGCTCAAGCTGGGCGCACCCGTCGGCCAGCAGGGCGTGCAGCCGGTCCCGTTCCGCGTCGGCCTGCTCCGCCAGCCGGCCGAGGTCCACCGGCATGGCCTCCGCGCTGCTCATCAGCGCGGCGAGCCCGCTGCTGCCGAGCGCCGGATCAGGA
>JALYVS010000457.1 GCA_030853115.1 Actinomycetota bacterium | reverse complement strand
CCGCCCCGCCCGTCGGCCGCGCCGGTCAGGGCCGGAAGCGGTAGCCCATCCCCGACTCGGTGAGCAGGTACCGGGGCCGGGACGGTTCGGGTTCTAGCTTGCGGCGCAGCTGGGCCAGGTAGACCCTCAGGTAATTGCTCTCCGTCTCGTATGCGGGTCCCCACACCTCGCGCAGCAGCTGCCGCTGGGTCACCAGCCGGCCGCTGTTGCGGACCAGGATCTCGAGCAGCTGCCATTCGGTGGGGGTCAGCCGGACATCGGTGCCGTCACTGCGCAGCACCTGCTTCGCCGCCAGGTCCACGGTGAAGTCGTCGGTGCTGACCATCGGTTCGTCTGGTGCGGGCGAAGCGCGGCGGACCGCGGCGCGCAGCCGGGCGAGCAGCTCGTCCATGCCGAACGGCTTGGTCACGTAGTCGTCGGCGCCGGCGTCGAGCGCGGCCACCTTCTGGCTCTCCTGGCCCCACGCGGACAGCACGATGATCGGGATGGAGGTCCAGCCGCGGACGCCGTGGATCACCTCGGTGCCGTCCATGTCGGGCAGCCCGAGATCCAAGATGACCACGTCGGGGCGGTCGCGGGCCACGGCGGCGAGCCCGGTGGTGCCGTCGACGGCGGTGCTGACCTCGTACTCGCGCGCGGACAGGTTGATCCGCAGCGCGCGCAGGATGGAAGGCTCGTCGTCCACGACGAGCACCCGGGTCATGACTCCGCGCCGAGCACGGACTTGTCTTCGCTCGCGGCCGGGAGGCGGACGCACACGGTCAGACCGCCGCCCGGCGTGTCGGTGGCCGTGATCTGGCCGCCCATGGCCTCGGCGAAGCCCTTGGCCACCGCGAGGCCGAGCCCCACCCCGGGGTGCCGGCCACCGCCGCGGGTGAACGGCTCGAAGACGTGCTCCTTCTGCTCGTCGGGTACGCCCTGGCCGTGGTCTACCACCTCGAGCAGGATCACGTCGCCGGCCAGCTCGGCGTGCAGCTCGGGCGGCTGGCCCGGTGGCGAGTACCGCAGCGCGTTGGAGAACAGGTTGGCCAGCACCCGCTCGAGCAGGCCAGGATCGGCGAGCACCAGCGGGAAGCCGTCGGGAACGGTCAGCTCGAGCTGCAGGGAGTCATCAAGCCCGAGCAGGGCGGCCGGCGCCACCTCGTCGATCGCCGTCGGCCGCAGGAACGGCTGCAGCGAACCGGTGTGCAGCCGGCTCATATCGAGCAGGTTGCCGATCAGGGCGTCGAGCCGGTCGGCGTTCTGCTCGATCGTGGCCAGCAGATCGGCCTGGTCCGCCTCCGACCACTGCACGTCGGTCTGCCGCAGGCTGCTGACCGACGCCTTGATCGAGGCCAGCGGCGTGCGCAGGTCATGGCTGACCGCCGCGAGCAGCGCGGTCCGCATCCGGTTGCCCTCGGCCAGGGCCTCGGCCTGGGAGGCCTGGATGCGCAGCCGCTCCCGGTCCAGGGCGGCCGCCACCTGAGCCGCGTAGCCGGCCAGCAGCGCGGCGGTGGCCGAGTCGGCCTGCCCGGCGACCAGCAAGGTCAGGTCCTCCCGGATGTCGATGCGCATCGCCGCGGCCAGGCTGCCCTCGACGTTGCTCGAGGCGGCCCGCACCCACCGGCCGCCGGCCCTTTCCTGCAGTTCGGCCTGCCCGCCGTGGGTCCCGGTGAGGTGATCGAGGATGGCCTTGGGTGAATCGCCGCCGCCCAGCACGTTCTGGGCGAGCTCGAGCAGCGATGCCGCCTCGTCCCTGGCCCGCGCGGCCTGGACGGCGCGCCGGGCGGCGAGATGGACCACGCTGCTCACGGCGACCGCGACGGTCACGAACAGCAGCAGGGCCAGCAGTTCCCGCGGCTGCTGGATGGTGAACGTGTGCAGCGGCTCGGTGAAGTACCAGTTGAGCAGGAGACTGGCGGCGATGGCGGCCAGGACGGCCGGCCAGAAGCCGCCGAGGACCGTGATCGTCACCACCGCGACCAGGTAGATGAGCAGGTCGTCGGCCAGGTTCAGGTGCTGCCGCCAGGACGTGAGGACCACCGTGATCAGCGGCAGCAGGACGGCGGCCAGGAGCACGCCGGCCAGCCGCCGGCGGACGTCGATCGCGCTCGCGGTCCCGGCGGTCCCGCCGGCTGACGCCGCCGCATCGCCCGGAGTACCCTGGCCGGCCCTCTTAGCTGCCCGCATAACTGAATAGGTACCCATACTCACCAGTGTGAGCCGTCGCGCGTACCAACGGAATAGCAGGCCCAGGCCGGCGGCGGCCAGCGCGCTCACGCCGATGACGATGGCCGCGTGGGCGGCCGCCGTGCTGGTGGGCCGCAGCTGCGCGTAGGGCGGCCGGGAGAACCCCACCGTGGTGAGCCAGCCGATGCCGGCCAGCGGGAAGGCCGCGACCGGCTCGGTGGCGAAGGACATGGCCGCGGCGACGATCGCGCAGGCGATCAGTACCCCGCCGGCCGGCAGCCGGCCGTGCAGTCCGGCCGCCACCGTGCCGACGGCCAGGTAGATGGCGAAGCTGACCGGCAGCGCGTAGGGCGCCGGTATCGTCCGCAGTCCAAGGCCAGGAGTCATCTCTGTAGCTATTTCAGCCGTGCTCCCAGGCAACATCAGCACTCTTGACGGAACCTTAACGCCCCGCGCGGCAAGCTTGACGGGTCGCATACGGCGGCGCGCCCGGCACCTGAATAGCGTCGATGATGTGATCACCCATGGAACGCGCGCGCTGGTGCCGGACGGCCTCGTCGCGGAGCTGGAAGCCTAGTGGCTGTGCGTAAGGCGGCGGCCCTGCTCGAAGCCGGCCAGGCCGGCGAGCTGCCGGAGACCTTCTGGTACTCGGCCAAGCGCCGCCTGCTCGGACCGCCGATGATCACCGCCGAGCTCCGCGAGCAGCGGCTGTCCAAGAAGCTCGCGCTGGGCGTGCTGTCGCCGGACGGGATTTCCTCCTCGGCCTACGGCACCGAGGAAATGCTCATCGAGCTGATGCCGATCTTCGGCCTTGCCGCCTTCGCCGTGCTCATCCCGCTGACCGCGGTGATCTTGTTCGTCATGCTGCTGGTGGTCCTGTCCTACCGCGAGGTGGTCACGGTCTACACCCGGGCCGGCGGCTCCTACGTGGTGGCCCGGGAGAACTTCGGGCCGCGGATAGCGCAGGTCGCCGCCGTCGCGCTGCTAATCGACTACGTGGTCACGGTGGCGGTGCAGATCGCGGCGGGCACGGCCGCCGTGGCCTCCGCGTTTCCCGTCATCGGCCCGTACACGCGCTATCTATCCATCGGCATCATCTTGCTGATGTGCCTCGGCAACCTGCGCGGCATCCGGGAGGCGGGCAAGGTGTTCGCGCTGCCCACGTACCTGTTCACCGGCGCGGTCCTGCTGATGATCGTGGTCGGGCTGGTGCGCGCGGCGACGGGCCACCTGCCGCAGCAGAACGTGCACGCTCTGCACGGGCTGTTCGGGATCGGCCACGGCGCCTCCAGCTACACGTCGTTGTTCCTGATCTATGTGCTGATGAAGTCGTTCGCCAACGGCGGCGCGTCGCTGACCGGCATCGAGGCGGTCTCCAACGCGGTCAGCGCGTTCAAGCCTCCCGAGGGCCTCAACGCCCGCCGGGTCCTGGTCACCGAAGGCCTGATCCTCGGCATCTTGGTGGCCGGGATCTCCTGGCTGGCGCACCTGACCCACGCCGCTCCGTATACGGTCGGCTTCCCGACCGTGATCTCCCAGGAAGCGAACCTGGTGTTCGGCCACGCCGGGCACTTCATGTACTTCGTGGTGCAGGCCGCGACCGCGCTGATCCTGTACACCGGGGGCAACACGAGCTTTAACGGCTTCCCGTTCCTGACCAGCTTCGTGGCCGAAGACTCGTTCTTGCCGCGGTGGATGACGAAACGCGGCCAGCGGCTGGTCTTCTCCAACGGCATCATCGTCTTGACCGCGCTTTCGGTCACGTTGATAGCGGTGATCGGCTCCAGCGTGAACGCGCTCGTCCCGTTCTACGCGATCGGCGTGTTCACCGCGTTCTCGATGGCCGGGTTTGGCATGGCTAAGTATCACGTCACGCACAAGGAGCCAGGCTGGCGGCACAAACTCGTCATCAACTTCTCCGCCGGGGTGCTCACCTCGATCGTGGTGCTGATCTTCGCGGTGGTGAAGTTCAGCGCGGGCGCCTGGTTCGTCCTGATCATCTTCCCGGTGGGGGTCTACGCGCTGATCAGGCTTAACCGGGAGTACGGGAGCGAGGCACGGGTCCTGCAGAATATCGGGGAGCGCCGCGCGTCCGGCGTGGCCCCGAACCAGCCGAACTACCGTCGGCGGGTGGTCATCGTCTTCGTGGACGACTTCGATCTGTCTACCGTCGCCGCGCTGCGGTACGCCAAGAGCCTGCGGCCCACCACGGTGCGGGCCGTCCACTTCGTCATCGACACCGAGCAGGCGGAGCGGCTGCGGGCCGCCTGGCTGCCCGACCGCAGCGTCTCGCTGGAGCTCATCGACTGCCCGGACCGCAGGCTGACCCGGGCCGCCGCGGACCTGGTCAGCCACGAGGCGGAAACGCCGGGCACGCAGGTGACCGCGATCTTGCCCCGGCGCAGCTTCTCGCCGCTGCTCGGCCGGTTCCTGCACGACCGGACGGCGGACAAGATCGCCGGCGTGGTCAGCCGGGTGCCCAACGCCGCGGCCACCATCATCCCGTTCGACGTACAGAACCGGGTGCGCATGATCGAGGAGCGCCGCGCCACCAGCAACGGGCACGCGTCGGCGGCCGTCGCGCCGGAGCCGGGCC
>JALYVS010000456.1 GCA_030853115.1 Actinomycetota bacterium | reverse complement strand
GGGCCGCCGGGCCGCGGGGCGGCGGGGTGAGCCTGGCCGGTCCCCGGACTCCTGAAGTCCGCCGGGGTGGCTGGAGTCCGTGGCGGACCAGGGACCCGCGGGGCCCCGGGACCGCCTGCGGTGCCTTGAATCCTCGGATCGCCCGGGCCTGGCCGGGATGCGGGGGATGGCGCCACCGGCGGCAACTGACGCGTGGCGGCGTCGGCCTGCTCACCGGAGACGGCCGAACCGCCCGCGATGCCAGGCGCGGTGGTGCCGTTAGCGGTCCCGGTGGCTCCTTCAGATGCGAGCCTGGGCGCCGACGGGACGCTGCCCGCGGTGGCCGCGGCGTCGTCGCGGGCGGTCGTGCCCGCGCCGATGTCAGGCTGCGATCCCGGACGGACACTGCCGCCGGCGATTCCGGCTGCCGCCGGGTTCAGCGGAGCCGCAGCTGCTCCCGCCGTTGCGCCGCGCGATGACGGTGCGGCAGGCCTGGGCCTAGAACCCTGGGCCGACTCGGTCGCCTTGGGGGAAAATGCCTCTTTCAGCCGCCTGACCACGGGGGCCTCAATCGTCGAGGATGCTGATCTTACGAACTCGCCCATCTCATTGAGCTTGACCATGACGGCCTTGCTCTCAACGCCGAACTCTTTCGCGAGTTCGTAAACCCGGACCTTCGCCACTGCGCTCCTTCTCGGCCCGTTCCCGGGCCTTTTACCGGACCCTGGCCCGGGCAGAGCGTGCTCCGGGCGGGCCTCAGCCTATGGTGATCATCGCCGCGTGCTCATCGAGCGCTCATCGCTTCTCGACCTGCTTTCCGACTGGTGTTCTCTCTTACTTAAAACCTGCAGCCCAGCCAGGCTGTTCCGCCGTGGTCATGTTATTCCGGAGCTTCCGCACCACCAAGATACTCAGCCAGACCCATAAGGCTGAGCGATCCCGGCGTGCGCAGGGCCCGGGAGAATACCCGGCGCCGCTGCGCAAGTCCCAGGCACGCCAGGCTGGGATGCAGGTACGCACCCCGGCCAGGCAACCGGGCTCGCGGGTCAGGCCGGACGCTGTCCCCTACCGCTACCAGGCGAAGCAAGCTGGACTTAACCGCACGCTCCTTACAGCCTACACAGGTTCGCATCATGGGCATACCTGAAGCACGCTGCTCGGATCGAATGGCCATTCCAGCGCCAAGTCTACCGTGTCAGCACATCCCCGAGGGCAAGTACGAACGACGCCAGGAAGCTGAAGTGGCGGGAAATCGGTGGTCTAGCGAGCTAATTGATGCTAAGCAAGTTTGCTGGCGCCTAGCGGGGCTGGTGGTACTCCAGAGCCCTGGAGGACTTGAGATCCTGTTGCCCGGGTTCCGGCGGGCTGGGACCCGGCGGGCTGGGACCTGGCGGGCTGGGACCCGGCGGGCTGGGATTCAGATGGCGGTGGGGCGGCGTCGGATCTGATGTCGATCCGCCAGCCGGTGAGCCTGGCGGCCAGCCTGGCGTTCTGTCCCTCTTTGCCGATCGCCAGGGACAGCTGGTAGTCGGGCACGACGACCTGGGCTTCCCTGGCCGCGAGATCGATGACATGGACCCGGTTCACCCGGGCGGGCGACAAGGCGCTCGCCACGAAGTCGGCCGGATCATCGGAATAGTCGACGATGTCGATTTTCTCGCCATGCAGCTCGCTCATCACGTTCCGCACCCGGCTGCCCATAGGACCGATGCAGGCGCCTTTGGCGTTGACGCCCTGCTGGTGCGAGCGCACCGCGATCTTGGTGCGGTGACCTGCCTCGCGCGCGATCGCGACGATCTCCACCGCGCCGCCGGCGATCTCGGGTACCTCCAGCGCGAACAATTTTTTCACCAGGCCCGGGTGGGTGCGCGACAAGGTGACGGACGGGCCACGATGGCCCTTGCGCACGTGCAGGACATAACAGCGGAGCCGCTCGCCGTGGACGTAGCGCTCGCCGGGGACCTGCTCGGCCGGCGGCAGGACCGCCTCGATCTTGCCCAGGTCGACCAGCACGGTCCTCGGGTCCTTGCCCTGCTGGATCACCCCGGCCACGATGTCGCCCTCACGGCCCGCGTACTCGCCGAAGGTCACCTCGTCTTCGACGTCACGGAGCCGCTGCAAGATCACGTTCCGGGCGGTCGTCGCCGCGATGCGGCCGAACCCGTCCGGCGTGTCGTCGTATTCCCGCACCGTCGTGCCATCCGGGCTGGGCGCCGACGCCCAGACCGTGACGTGCCCGCTTTTCCTGTCCACCTCGACACGCGCGGACGACGATATGGCCTCCGACTTGTGGTACGCCACCAGCAAGGCGTCCTCGATGGCCTTGATCACGAGGTCAAGCGAGATATCTCTCTCGCTCTCCAGGCTCCGCAGCACGCTCAGGTCAATGTCCATCGCGAGTCGCTCCAAGCTCCGTTGGCAGGTGCCCGAACTCCACCTGGATGGCTCCCGCGCCGAGCGCGGGGTAACCGAAACGGCGGTGCGCACCCTCGATGTCCAGGGTCACCCCGTCCGGATCGGCCGAGATGATCCGGCCGCTGACCGGGCCAGTACCGGCCACCGCCACCTGGACCAGGCGCCCAGCGGCGCGCCGCCAGTGCCGCGGATCGGTCAGCGGGCGGTCAACCCCGGGTGAGGAAACCTCGAGCGTGTAGGGGAAATCCCCCATCACGGCCGCCAGGTCGAGCGCGGCCGACAGCTGACGGCTGATCGTCGCGGCGTCATCCAGGCTGACACCGTGGTCGCTGTCCACCACCACGCGCAGCAGCCTTCGCCTGCCCGCCGCGCTCACCCGCACCGCTTCCAGATCCATTCCGGCGGCGCTGACCACAGGGCCGATGACATCCGCGATCCTGGTCTCGTCGACGGACCCGCCGACGGCCGCCGCCTGGCGTGGCCTGGGCGCGTGACGCGGACCTCCTGGCATCACGACCTCCTCGTCCACGACCTGCGGGGTTGGACCTAGCCTATCTGGCAGAGGGCCCGCCCGCCCCTAGGACGGGCCGGACCCGCCAAACCGCACATGGTAGCTTGCCGGTGTGCCCGACATCCTGCCGAGGCGCCGCATCCTGCTCGCCTCGGCGACGACGCTGCCTCTGCTGCTCGCCACGGCCGGCTGCCGGTCCTCCGACGTCTTCACCGGGCCCGATCCGCTAGCCGGCCGACCGCGCCCGGCACCCGGCGTGATCACGCTTCAGGCGGTCATCGCCGCGGAGGAGGAGCTGATCTCGCTGTACCGGACGGCGCTGGCAGGCGATACGCGGGCGGCTCGGTCAGCGGTGGCCAAGACGCTGCTCACCCAGCATGAGCAGCACCTGGCGCAGCTGCGGGCCCGGCTCGTCCAGCCACCGGGGACGGCGAGCGCGCAGGCCCCGGCCCGCCCGTCCGCCGCATCCCGCCCCTCGGCCAGCACGTCGGCTGGCACGCCGGCCGGGACGGCCAGCCCGGCGCCCGTCCGGGTCACGATCGCCCGGCTGCGAGCCGCCGAAGGCGCCTCCGCCGCCAGCTTGGTGCAGCGGCTGGCCACCGTGGAGCCCGGGCTGGCGCAGCTGTTCGCCAGCATCGCCGCCTCTGACGCCACCCACGTGGCCGCCCTGGGCGGGTAGGGAACATGCTGATGAGCGACAAGCACCGCGCCGTCCCGGGGACGGAGCGATGACCGCGATCACCGCGGCAGCCGCGCTGCGGGCCGCGGCGGCCGCGCAGGACGCGGCCATCTTCGGCTACGGGGTGGCCGGCGCTCACCTGACCGGCAGCAGGCAGGACGCGGCCGTGCAGGACTGGACGGCACACCAGGAGGCTCGTGACACCCTGGCCACCATGATCATGCGGCTCGGCGCGCCGCCGGTCGCCGCGCAGGCCTTCTACCAGCTTCCCTTTCCGGTGCACGACGCGGCCAGCGCGATGACGTTCGCGGCTTACCTAGAAGACGGGGTGACCCGGGCCTACCTCGGCCTGGTCGCGGTCAGCGATCAGCGGCTGCGGGATTTCGGCGCCCTGGCCATGCAGGTCAGCGCCGGGCGGGCCGCGTACTGGCGCGGCCGGACCCAGGCCTTCCCTGGCCTGGGGAGCAGGGCCTTAGCCTGGCGGTGAGGAAGCTTCACCCGCGGCCATGATCGCGGCCGCGATCTCAAGCAATCGCAGGTCACCGCCGTAGCGCCCGACCAGCTGGAGACCGACGGGCAGGCCGGCCCCGGTCAGCCCGGCCGGCACCGAGATCGCCGGATGAGCGCTCACCGTGATGCGGGAGCAGGACCGCATCCAGTCGATGTAGCTGGCCATCGGCTCGCCGTTGATCTGCGTCACCCATTCCTGCTCCACCGGGAAGGGCACGACCTGGACCGTGGGCAGCGCGAGCACGTCGTAGCGGCCGTCGGCGAGGAAGGACCTGACCCGGACGAAGATCTCGGCGTGCTTGGCCTGCGCGACCGCGACCTGCTCGCCGGTCAGCGCGATGCCCTGCTCGATGTTGGCGGCCAGCGTCGCCTTGATCTGGTCCCGGTGCTCGCGGAGCACCGGCGCCAGCTGGGCCATCCGGGCGGCCCGCAGCACCGCGAAAACCTCGTCGGCGTCGGACAGGGCGGGCGCGGCGTCGGTCACCACGCAGCCCGCCCCGGCCAGCAACTCACGCTGCGCGGCGAGCACGGCCCGGACCTCGGGCTGCACCGGCAGGTCGCCCAGGTCGAAGGTCCAGGCCACCCGCAGCCCGCGAAGCGGCGCCGGCCTCAAATCGGTAAAGCCGGCGGGGCGATCGGGCCGCGCCAGCGGCAGCCCCGGATCGGTCCCGCAC
>JALYVS010000455.1 GCA_030853115.1 Actinomycetota bacterium | reverse complement strand
GCGCTGGCCGGTGCAGTTGTCGCACCGCCCGCACGGCGCGGCGTCCGGGTCGTCGAGCTGGCGGCGCAAGAACTCCATCCGGCAGCCGTCCGCCGCCTGGTAGTCGAGCATCGCCTCACGTTCGCGGGCCCGTTCGGCTGCGACCCGCTCGTACCGTTCCGCGTCGTAGTGCCAGGGCTGGCCGGTCGCCGTCCAGCCGCCGCTCACGCGGCGCACCGCGCCGTCCACGTCGAGCACCTTGAGCATGGATTCCAGCCGGCCGCGGGACAAGTCGACGTGGCTCTCCAGCGCGCTGGTGGACAGCGGCCTGCCCGCCTCGGCGAGGGTCGCGAGGGTGGCCCGGACCTGCCGTTCCGGTGGAAAGGCGAGCGAGGCGAAGTAGGCCCAGATGTCCCGGTCCTCGCGGCCCGGCAGCAGGATTACCTCGGCGCGCTCTCCTTGCTCACCTGACAGGGCACGCCCGGCCCGGCCGATCTGCTGGTAGTAGGCGACGGGTGACTGCGGTGCGCCGAGGTGCACCACGAAGCCGAGGTCGGGCTTGTCGAATCCCATCCCGAGCGCGCTGGTGGCGACCAGCGCCTTGACCCGGTTGGCGAGCAGGTCGTCTTCGGCTTGCAGTCGGTCGGCCTGCTCGTCCCGGCCGCTGTAGGCCGTCACCGGCATGCCCTGATCGCGCAGGAAGGCCGCGGTCTCATGCGCCGCCGCGACCGTCAGCGTGTAGATAATGCCGGATCCGGGCAGCTCGCCGAGGCGGTCGGCGAGCCAGCCGAGCCGCTGGTGGGCGGTCGGCAGCGTGACCACAGCCAGCCGCAGCGAGTCGCGGTCCAGCGGGCCCCTGAGCACCAGCGTCTCGCCCTGGCCGCCTGCGCCGAGCTGCTCCGCGACGTCGCGGGTCACCCGGGAGTTCGCGGTCGCGGTCGTGGCCAGTACCGGGATGCCGGGCGGCAGGCTGCCGAGCAGCGTCCGCAGCCGCCGGTAGTCGGGGCGGAAGTCATGCCCCCAGTCCGAGATGCAGTGGGCCTCGTCGATCACCACCAACCCGGCGGACCGGCTGAGCTCCGGCAGCACCTGGTCACGGAAGGACGGGTTGTTCAGTCGTTCCGGGCTGACCAGCAATACATCGACCTGGCCGTCGGCGACCTCGGCGTACATCGCCTCCCAGTCCTGCGGGTTAGCCGAGTTGATGGTGCGCGCGCGGATCCCGGCCCGCCCGGCCGCCTCGACCTGGTTGCGCATCAGCGCGAGCAGCGGGGACACGATCACCGTCGGCCCGGCGCCGCGGGCCCGGAGCAGCGCGGTGGCGATGAAGTAGACCGCCGACTTGCCCCACCCCGTCCGCTGGACCACCAGTGCCCGCTGTCCCCTCGACACCAGGGCGCTGATCGCCGTCCACTGGTCGTCGCGCAGCCGCGCGTGCTCACCAGCCAGCGCCCGGAGGTACTTTTCCGCCGCATCCCGCAGCCCGGTCTGGTCCGGCTCTGTTTCGCCATCGGTGGTCATATGTTCATTGCCAGAATAATAGATATCAGTGCAGGTCATAGACCCGTCGGGTAACCTGGAGTCAGGCGAAAGTCAGGAAAGCAAATGCAGCACAGGTCCAGCACAGTAAAGAATACGCTCGTCCAGGCCACAATATTCAAGAAGTGCGACCGCACCTACCACAAGCCCGCCAGCAACAAGGGATGCATCGCCGGTACCTGCCAGCACACGTGCGAGGGCAGCCAAGTCCCGGACTGCCCCCATAAGTGGACCGTCCGCTATTCAGTGAACTCGCGCCAGCGCGAGCAGTCGTTCACCACGCTCACCGAAGCCCAGACATTCCAGCTCACGCTATCGACGGACAAGCGGGTGCAAGGCGCGATGTTCACCGATCCCCGCGCCGGGATCGTCAAATTCCTGCCGTTGTGCGACACCTATATCGAGGGCATGGCGAAGGCCAACGACAGGAGCAAGGCGACCTACCAGTCCTACTTCACCAACCCCGCTGTGACGAAGCTGTTGCAGGACAAGAGCGTGCTTGACGTGGCGAGGATGGACGCCGAGGTCAAGACCCTGCTGAACAAGACGCTAGGCAGCTACAGCGACGACTACCGGAGCACCGTCCGCCGCATCATCACCGGCACCCTGGATGAGTGCGTGAGGAACGGCACCATCCCCCGGCACAGGCTGACCGGAATCGAGCTGGCCCCCCGCATCGTGACCGCCGAGCAGTACGAGCGGGAAGCCCGGCCCCTCGTGTTCGTCTCCGACGACGCGGTGAGGACCCTCGCCGAGGGGATCATGGCGAACGGCAAGGACAAGAACGGCCATCACCGCACTCGCGTCATGCCCGGACTGAGCATCGCGCCGTGGCTCCAGCGCACGATGGGGCTGCGGATCAGGGAGGCCCTGGGAGTGCGTAAGGCCGATTTCAAGACGCGCACCGACGGAACCCGTTACCTGCACCTATGCTGGCAGGCCAGCGAGAACGGCCAGGAACTAGAGCCATTGAAGCACCGCAAGGCAGGCGATTTCCGCGACGTTCCCGTTCCGGACATGGTGTGGGACATGGTTGCGGAGATGCCAGACGGCCCGCTGTGCCCAGGCCCGCGCGGCACCCCCTACATGCCCTACCAAACGGCGGTCAACCGGTTCGGCCGCATCCTGGAATACCTCAAGATCAGCGGCGCGCATACCCACAGCCTGCGCCACCAGTTCGCCAGCGAGGCCCTGGATGCCCACCCACGTGAGCTGGCGAACATCTCCCAGGTCCTAGGGCATGACAGCGCCGAGACGACGCTGAAGTTCTACATCCACGCCAGCGCCAACGCTGAGCAGCGGATAGGCGCGATAATGAACGCCCGATGGATCACCAAGCCAGCCTCAGCCCGCAACGGAGCATAGCCAACAAGTCCCCAAAGTGCACGAGCTAGCCAGCGCTGGCGCTGATCACCTAGACACGCTTGAGGGGCACCCTCAAGACGTGAAGGTGCCCCCTAGAGACTCGGCTGTGCGCCAGCTAACGAGCGCTTGACCCGATCAGCGAACCGCCGCCATGCGTCGGGAGAGAACCGCAGCATGGGGCCGTGACCCTGGTTCGTGGTGTCGCGTACCACCACGCTCTTTGCGTGGTCGGCCACCTCTACGCAGTTACCGCCGTTGCCGCTGTACCGGCTTTTACGCCAGTTGTCTATTGCTTCCATTTCTCATTCGCCACTTCCATAATCCGATCGCGGGACTGGTCGCACGGCAGGGCATGACGCCGTACCCGCTCGAAGACTACCGTCGCACGCCGGACAAGCTCTCTCGATTCGGTAGTGTGACCCTCCGGTACGGCGTCCGTGTGCAGTACGTCAGGCGAACCGTCACCGCTGGCGAGGCTGATATCACCCGACAGGCCGGCGTTGGCTCCGACACTGGCAGGCACTATGAGTATTTGGACATTGGGCCGCTCGGCTAGCTCGGCCAGGTGTACCAGCGAGTCATACATGACCTCTGGTGACCCGACGAGACGGTGAAGAACCATCTCATCTAGCACGGCTAGCACCTCGGGAGGGTCCGCACGTTCAAGGTACGCTTGCCGTTCCAACGTCGCCTTGACCATCTCCTCAGCGCGCTCAAGATCGATGCCGCCCGCTATGAGCACCGCACAGCGGTAGGCAGCGGTTTCAAGAACTACTGGGATGATCACAGGTGACCAGTACCTCAGAATGTGGGCTGTAGCCTCGCGTTCCAGCCAGTACTCATACCATCGCGGGATAGGGCCGTCGTTCTCGCGCGCCATGTCGGCTAGGCGCTTGTAGTGCTCGGCATCAACGCCTGTCGCCTCGCACCATGCGGCAAGCACCTCAGCGCTCGGAACACGGTCACCCGTCTCAGCCTTCGTGATGACAGTACGGTCAAAGCCGAGATGGTCCGCTAGTGCCTGCTGTGTCTTGAAGCCGGCAGCTTCCCGTGCGCGCGCTAGCTCGTCCCCTATGAACTTGCGTGGCGTCATGGTGGCGGCGCTCCCGACCGGAGGTGTCAGTTCGTGGCGTACGGCTACGCCACCTTCTGATTCTGTCACTGACCTGACAAGTTGGGTAGCGAGATCCACCACTCTACTAGGGACTACCAGTGACTTCCGAACCTGTCGCAAAACCGGAGCCTCCGCTTCACGCGCTGACCGCAGCCACTCAAGCCCCGCAGCAGGCTCCGACAGTAGAGCCCCCGAAACATCCCGTTCATGCGCTAGCGACGTTCGAGCTGGTGGACTATCGCCGTCAGCTTGAGCGCGCCATCGCCTACTTCGATCGTGGAAACCCGGTCCCCCCGGTACGAGTCGTGCTGCAAGCCAGGCTTGACGTGGTGTTGGCTGAGCAAGACGAGCGCGTCAGGATGGCGGCCAGTGCGTGACCATGACGTTAGTGCGATGAGCACCGCCGACCTTGACCGCGCCCGCCGTGACCTTCGGGTATCGCTTTCGCTGGCATGGCCCGGTTCACCTGTCCGTGAGCCGATCCTGACCCATCTGGCCGCTATCGACGCCGAGCTGACCAGCCGGCCCGTTTTGTTGTGCTCGTGCGGATTTGCCACCGATGACAGCGACTGGCTTGACGGTCACCTATTCGAGCATCCCGGCCATGACGAGCGCTGCCAGCGCGCCGTCCCCGGCATCTGAGGCCAGGGAAGGCCCGGTGAACATCCGGGTGCGTCTTTCTGAGGGGTGTGTTATTTCGGGTTGTTTCGGTCATGCGGTGAGGCCGAGGTGCTCGATGCTGGCGGGGTCGTAGCGGGCCAGGTGGTGCTCGCTGCGGTAGCGGTTCTTGTAGT